>NZ_CAXSLG010000011.1:0-104098 GCF_964238185.1 Lachnoclostridium sp. Marseille-P6806 | reverse complement strand
GCAGAGGTGGAAGTGTGGTAACACATGGAGCTGACTGTTACTAATCGGTCGAGGGCTTAACCAATAAGGTTTAGGGAGCGGTTCAGGATTGAAAGAGAAGGCCGTCGAAAGCTTGCTTTCGTAAGGACTTATCTGAAAAGACTGAAACATTGGCGAAGCCAATGTTATGAAATAGACCGAAGGTCTATGAATAACCGCAAAAAGGAAAAGTTACAAACGGATGAAGATTCAATGTGTAGTTTTGAGAGTAAATGGAAACATAAAAAAGAAATGCAGGCTGAAACAGTTGTTTCAGTCTTTTTTGCATCATAAAAATAAGAATTTTATAGCAAATGAGGAAAATTGAAACATGAAGCAAGAAACAAACATACCCTTTTGTCTCCTTTCTGTACTGGGAATTATTTTTGTAGTAGACGGACATTTGAATCACAGCTTTTTTGACATAGAGGGGTTAATACCTTATTATGCATTTCATATGCCCCTGTTTGTTTTTATATCTGGATATTTTTTCCGTATGAAAGAGGGCGAAAGTTTGTGGAGGTTTGCAAAAAGAAAATTCCTCCGTTTGATGATTCCATATTATCTCTGGAATTTGATTTATGGGCTCCTTGCGGCATTTCTTCGAAGGAACGGTTTTCTCTTTGGGGAACCAATAACTCTGGATACTCTGCTTCTGGAACCTTTTTGTTTAGGCTATCAGTTTATTTTGAACCATGCGGCCTGGTTTGTTCCTTCCCTTTTTCTTATAGAGCTTGCTTACAGAACTCTGATCTCGAATCGGTTCTGGAAAAAGGCAGAAAAAGCATGCAGATTCCTTTTTTTCCTGACCCTTGTGGGAGGAATTGTCGGTATTTTTATGTCCAGAAATGCAGGAAATGAAGGTTTTTTCCTGACTGTAGAAAAAATGCTGTTTTTGCTTCCTTTTTATAGTGCAGGAGTTTTATATCGCAGAGAGCTGGAGGATAAGGACTGTCTGGGAAATGGACTTTATTTTTCTGCAATTTTGGGGGCAGCGGTGATTCTGTGGTTCAGCAGAAGGCCTCTGATTTATTCAGTCAGCACCTGCAGAGATTTTTCTGGTTACTTTCTTCCCTATATTACTGGATTTCTCGGAATTGCTTTCTGGCTTCGTGTCAGCAAAATACTTGCTCCTGCATTTCAGAATAGCCGGTTTCTTGAGTTTTTTGGAAGAAATACCTTCTCAATTATGATGCATCACATGATGATATTTTTCCTTTTGACAACCTGCTTTGCATTTGGGGCAAAATATATGGGGATGTTTGGAGATTTTGATTTTGCCCGGTATAAAAGTGATATTTATTATTGTTACCGGCCGGGAGGAGAAGCGCAGTGGATTGTGATTTATCTGCTGGCTGGACTTTTGGTTCCTTTGGGAATCCAGAAGATGCTGATAATATGCCGGGAAAAAGTAAAAATTACATATTTCACTCAAATAAGGCAATGGCTTCACAGAGAAAAAGCAGGTATAATCAGGCAAGAGTCGTTAAATGCTTCAGAGGAAAGCGGCAGAGAAAAGACTCTGAAATAAGAAGCTTGATGAACAGAATGAGAGAAGAGAGGATAAATGATGAACAGCAGAATACCGCAGCTGACATGGCTGGAGAATCCGGAGGTGTTTGCCGTAAATCGGCTGCCGGCACATTCAGATCACCGGTTTTATGAAAGTGAAGAAACGATGGAGCCAGGAGAGAGGGCAGGAGGAGTGATGCCTCTTCGCCAGTGCTTAAACGGAGTATGGAAGTTTTCCTATGCAGAAAATCCATCCCTTAGAAGGGCAGAATTTTATCAGGAAAACTTTGACGATACTTGCTTTGATGAGATTCAGGTGCCGGGGCATATTCAGCTTCAGGGATATGATAAATGTCAGTATATTAATACGATGTATCCATGGGACGGACATTCGGAACTGCGTCCACCCAAAA
The DNA here is from genome assembly GCF_964238185.1 of Lachnoclostridium sp. Marseille-P6806. NCBI lineage: Bacteria > Bacillati > Bacillota > Clostridia > Lachnospirales > Lachnospiraceae > Lachnoclostridium > Lachnoclostridium sp. Marseille-P6806. The sequence goes on along the minus strand of NZ_CAXSLG010000011.1, from coordinate 102,155 downwards.
TAGACTGGGATTACAATCCGGTGGGAAGCTATGTCCGGGAATTTGATCTGGAGAAGCCTCTTTCAGGAAAGCGGGTAATTCTTTCTTTCCAGGGGGTAGAGACAGCCATGTATGTATGGCTGAATGGAGCCTTTGTTGGATATGCAGAGGACAGCTTTACGCCGTCTGAGTTTGATGTGACTCCATGGATTCGGGAGAAAGGAAACCGTCTGGCTGTTGAGGTTTATAAGAGAAGCAGCGCAAGCTGGATCGAGGATCAGGACTTTTTCCGTTTTTCCGGAATTTTTCGTGATGTATATCTTTATGGGATACCTGATGTCCATCTCCAGGACTTATTTGTAAATGCAGGGCTGGAGCATGATTACCAGGATGGACGTCTGACAGCAGAGCTTTCTTTATCAGAGAAAAACTGTGAAAATCAGTTTTCTGGCTGCCGCGTGGCAGCGGTTTTAAAAGACAGAGAAGGCAGAGTGATATGGACTTGCGAAGACTGTGTTCCAGATAAAAATGGCATGATAAGAATTGAAGCATCCATTTCCTCAGTTCATGCCTGGAGCGGTGAGGATCCTTATTGTTATACGCTGTATATCGAGATAAGAGACGGAGAGAGACGCCGGACAGAGCTTGTGCCGCAGAAAGTCGGATTCCGAACTTTTGAAATGAAGAATCAAATTATGTGTCTGAACGGAAAACGTCTGGTATGGAAGGGGATTAACCGTCATGAGTTTGATGTCCGTCTGGGACGGGCAATTACAGAGAAAGAAATGCTCTGGGATATCCGTTTTTTGAAGCAGCATAATCTGAATGCCGTGCGCACCTGCCATTACCCTAATCAAAGCCGGTGGTATGAGCTGTGTGATGAGTACGGGATTTACCTGATTGATGAGGCAAATCTGGAAAGTCACGGCTCCTGGCAGAAAATGGGAGTCTGTGAGCCGTCCTGGAATGTGCCGGGAAGCCTGCCTCAGTGGAAAGCCTGTGTAATCGATCGGGCCAGATCCATGCTGGAGCGAGACAAAAATCATCCTTCTGTTCTTATTTGGTCCTGTGGAAATGAATCTTATGCAGGGGAAGATATTCTGGCGATGTCCCAGTATTTTAAAGAGCGGGACAGCTCCCGGCTGGTTCATTATGAGGGAGTCTTCTGGAACCGGGAATTTGACGAAATCAGCGATATGGAAAGCCGGATGTATGCAAAACCTCAGGAGGTGGAGGAATACCTGAAGAAGGATCCAAGAAAGCCTTTCATTCTCTGCGAATATATGCATGCCATGGGGAATTCTCTGGGAGGCATGGAGGAATACACCAGACTGGCAGATCGTTATCCCATGTATCAGGGCGGTTTTATCTGGGACTATATTGATCAGGCTCTGATAAAAAAGGACGGAGAAAAAGAGGTTTTGGGCTATGGCGGCGATTTTACCGATCGCCCGACAGATTATAATTTCTGTGGAAACGGAATTGTGTATGGAAACAGAACAGCATCTCCCAAGGCAGCTGAAGCAAAGGCCCTGTATCAGAATCTGAAGCTGACACCGGGATTGGGGCAGGTTCTTGTGAAAAATGAAAATCTGTTTACGGATACCTCTGATCGGGAGTTTGTGTACCGTATTTTGAAAAATGGACACCAGGTATATGAAACACGTTTTGATGCAGTGGTAAAAGAAGGAGAAGAGAGGCTGATTTCTGTAGATTTACCAGATGAATTTCAGGAATTGAAGGCTGTTTCTCACAGCGTGGCTCAGAAAAATGGTGTTCAGGATGAATATGTCTATCAGGTTTCTGCCCATTTAAAAGAGGATACCTTATGGGCTGAAAAGGGCTTTGAGACGGATTTTGGGGAAACTCTGGAGCTGGCAGCTTCGGAACCAGTTTCCGACTCTGGAAAAGCCTGTGAGGAGGAAATGGATTCAAAGGAAGAGAAAATCCTGCTGGCGGAGAAGGAAAAGCCTTTTACAGTGATTCACGGAGATGTGAATCTGGGAGTAAAGGGAAAGGGCTTTTCTGTTCTGTTTTCCAGAACCGAGGGGGGAATCGTTTCTCTCAGATACGGCAAAAAAGAATGGATTGCGAGAGCGCCGATGCCTGCTTACTGGAGAGCGTCTACGGACAATGACAGAGGAAATCATTTTGCGGCAGACAGCGCTGCATGGATGGCGGCAGATCAGTTCTGCCGGTATGACAATACCCGAATTCAGGTGGAGGAGTCTGAAAATCAGGTTACGGTAACCTATCGCTATGGGGTTCTGGTTCATCCGGAAACAGAAACCAGAGTAACGTATACAGTAGGAGCAGACGGAAGAATTCAGACGGAAGTTCATTTCTATGGAAAAGAAGGACTTCCCCAGCTGCCGCTGTTTGGGATGCGTTTCCGCCTTCTGCCGGATGTAAGCCGGTTTATTTATTACGGATACGGCCCGGAGGAAAGCTATCCGGATCGAAAGCATGGAGTACGTCTGGGGATTTTTGATGGAACACCGGAGGAAAATATGGCTTCGTATCTGATTCCGCAGGAATGCGGAAACAGAAGTGGAGTGAGGTGGATGAAGATTCTGGATGCACAGGGAAATGGGCTGAAATTTACTGCAGTGGGAAGGCCGCTGGATATGAATGTGCTTCCTTATACAGCGCTGGAGCTGGAACAGGCCCTTCACCGGGAGGAGCTTCCCCTGTCCCATAATACGATTGTCACAGTACTGGGAGCCCAGAGAGGCGTTGGAGGAGATGACAGCTGGGGAGCTCCTGTGCATCAGGCCTATGAAATCAGCGGGGAAGAGGATATAGAATTTCATTTTGTAATAGAAGGCTGCAGCTGATAACCGGAGCCAGTCAAACAGGACATTTGCTCAGATTTCTGACACAGGAAAGCCGGGCAAATGTCCCTGAAATGCGTTTCCAAAGTCTTTCGAAATATTTTGTAACAGTTCATCCTTGCGGGGATTCAGTCAGGAAAACTCGTTGAAAGTTTGCTTTCATAAGAGTTTTAATGCCTGAATCTACATAAGGCGAACGCCCAAGGCTTCTTGTCCGCTGTAAGCGGGCAAGAAGATGCAAGGCTGAACTGTTACAATATTTTTAAAAACTTTTTTAAAAACTTTTTGAAAAAAGTGTTGACAAACGCATAGATATATCATATAATACCCTTGTTGCTCGTTGAGAGACAGCTAATCCTCGATAGCTCAGTCGGTAGAGCACGCGGCTGTTAACCGCGCTGTCGTAGGTTCAAGTCCTACTCGGGGAGTTTAGGTCCATGGAGACCAGATTATCCGGCCCCATGGTCAAGCGGTTAAGACATCGCCCTTTCACGGCGGTAACACGAGTTCGAATCTCGTTGGGGTCATTTGTTTCACAAGCTTTTGGACCTTTAGCTCAGTTGGTTAGAGCAACCGGCTCATAACCGGTCGGTCCCGGGTTCGAGTCCCCGAAGGTCCACTCAAAACCGCAATTTACAATTTTATATCTGGCCCGGTGGCTCAGCTGGTTAGAGCGCCGCCCTGTCACGGCGGAGGTCGTGGGTTCGAATCCCATCCGGGTCGCTTCATTGATTCATAGGTATTCCTGTGAATCAATGGTTTTTAATGGGATCTTAGCTCAGCTGGGAGAGCATCTGCCTTACAAGCAGAGGGTCATAGGTTCGAGCCCTATAGGTCCCATTTTGGCAAGTTTGCCAGATGCCGCAGTGGCGGAACAGGCAGACGCACAGGACTTAAAATCCTGCGGGACTAATCTCCCGTGCCGGTTCGATTCCGGCCTGCGGCATTGAGCGAGAGTCTTAGACTTCTGAAGAGAGGTTTAGGGCTTTTTTTGTTTCATAGGAAAGTACATCCTATGAAGCAAAAACGCTCCGCGAGGATCGCCATGCGGCGGCAGGGGATTTTGTCGCAGAAGCGACCCGCCGCAGGCGGAGAAGCTCGCGAGCGAGATTCTTATTTATTACACAGGAAAATTCTGTTCAGGATAAAATAGAGAGAAAGGGAGATGGAATATGAAAAATAGAGTGTTTGAAACAGTGTTATACTATACACCAGAACCGTCAGAGAAAGCAGTGAAGCTAAAGGGTGTGCTTGTGAGAATGGGAATCCGAATTAAAAACATTTCCCCGGAACAGGCAGGAGAAACTATAGGAAGTCTTCTGGGAATTGCTGGATATGAAAAAAACAGCGAGGAGGACAGGGCGGCAGGGAACGAGGAAAAGGCTCTTCCTGTGATGGCTCAGGAAATGCTGGTAATGCACCGTTTTTCAGAGAGGCGTTTGGATGAGCTTTTGATGAATCTGCGGAAAGCCGGTGTCCCCAAAATTGCTCTGAAGGCAATTGTAACAGAAAGCAATGCAGGCTGGAGTTTTGGTCATTTATATGAGGAGCTTTTAGAGGAGCACCAGAGAATGTCCGGGATGGAACAGTAGAAAGCAGCAGAGAAGTATGAATCTCCTCAGAACGGTTATGCTTATGGTATATTCAAGTAAGCATAAAGGAGGTTTCAAAAAAGGTTATGAGTGAGATGAATATTTCTCTGAAAGGTCCGGAGGATGCGCTGGAATTTGTGCGGCGGGTGGAAAAATATCCTTATACGATGGATTTATGCTGTGGAAGTATTGTAGTAGATGCAAAATCGATTCTGGGGATTTTGTACCTGGGATTTGATCATGTGGTTCATTTGAAGGTTCATGCCGGCGAGTGCGGTGAACTGAGAAAAGACCTGGAGAAGTTTCTTGCAGCCTGAAAATGAACTGAAAAACTTTGAAAAATCTCTTGAAAAACAGGAAATCCGTATCTTTTCCTTTCTTCAAAAGTGTGATAAACTGTCCACAACATCGTTGCAGAGGCAAAAATAAAAAGACGGAGAAGATGAGGAGAATACCAATGTATAAAATAGTTTCCAGACTGCTGATTTATGGCGACATGCCAAAGGATACGATCCTGATGGAGTTAGCGGATATTGTTCGAAAAATGGACGATAAAAGCCAGACAAAGGAGGAACTTTCCACCCGTGTTTTTACACAGATGAAGCATTTGCTGCAGGTGGCTACAGATTATGGCTTTGACAGAAATCTGTGGCACAACTATCTGACGTTTCTGCTGATTACGAATGAGAATCCGTTCAGCATTACCTGTGAAAAGGTCGGGGCAAATGAGGGAAGTGTCAATTATTTTGCCAAGGGAGATTTCAGAGCTTTTCTGGATTTATTCCATTATGACTTTTCTGCTTTGGAGGAATATCTGGGGATCGACTGTTTCAGCCGGATTTCCAATTATCAGGCTATTGGAAAAAAAGAACTGATGTATAATAAAAATGTCAGCCAGAAGGTACAGGCTCTGAGCCGGAGGCTGGAGGAAGCACAGGATGAAAACGAATTCTTTGATTGTGTAACCGGATTTTACAAGGATTACGGCGTGGGAATGTTTGGACTGAATAAAGCCTTTCGCATTCAGTCAAGAAACGACGGAAGGGTTGATTTTGTGGCAATCAATAATATGGATGCCGTTATGCTGGATGATTTGATTGGATATGAGCTGCAGAAGAAAAAGCTGGTAGAGAATACACTTGCATTTGTACAGGGAAAGAAGGCCAACAATGTTCTTCTTTTTGGAGACAGTGGTACGGGAAAATCTACAAGCATCAAGGCGATTGTCAACGAATTCTACGATCAGGGACTTCGGATGATCGAGATTTATAAACACCAGTTTAAGGATTTGTCGTCTGTGATTGCCCAGATTAAGAACAGAAATTATCGTTTTATTATTTATATGGATGATCTGTCTTTTGAGGAGTTTGAGGTTGAGTATAAGTTCCTGAAGGCAGTGATTGAAGGCGGTGTGGAGACAAGACCGGATAACATTCTGATTTATGCGACCTCCAACCGACGCCACCTGATTAAGGAGAACTGGAACGACCGCAGTGATATGGAGCACGAAAATGGAATGCACCGTTCTGATACCATGGAAGAGAAGCTGTCTTTGGTCAACCGGTTTGGCGTAACCATCTGCTACTCCAAGCCGTCTCAGAAAGAATATTTCCATATTGTAGAGGGGCTGGCCCGTCGGGCAGGTATTACCATGCCGGAGGAAATGCTGCGGGCAGAGGCCAATAAATGGGAGCTGAGCCACGGCGGCATTTCCGGACGGACGGCACAGCAGTTTATTAATTATCTGCTTGGAGCCATGGAAGGTTAAATTTGGAAAGAGGTCCCAGAAGACACATGGTAAAGGATGCGTTGGCTAAGAGGGTTCCGTCCTCACTGGTGACAGTCAGACGATTGACGGCAGTGCGTTTCCCAATATGCAGCGCGTTGGCTTCTACATAGATTCTTCCTTCGGAAATTCCATGGAGGAACTGGATGCTGCTGTCCTGGGTAACGTTCATCTGCTCTAGACAGTATGCAGCCATTCCGGATACGGTATCGCACAGGGTAAAAAGAAAGCCCCCGTGTACTTTTCCATATAAGTTCAGACAGTCGGATTGGATGTCCACAGCGATTTTTGCGTGGCCTGGTCCGACTTCTATGATTTCAGCACGTTCTGTGCCGCCCAGGCGATGAATGTGGCGGCGGATTCCTTCCTGAATTTCTGGTTTGAGACTTTCCAGCTTCATATTTTCCGGATTGAGGTTTTCCCATTTTGTATTTTCTGGTTTCATAAAATCACACAGACACTCCTTTTCTTCAGGCAGAAGCAGGAATGTATTTCTCCTTTCCCACAATTTGTTGCCCTGCGAGGGCTGAACGGTTACCAGAAACCTGGTTTTACTTCGTAGGACATAATTTCCTATGGAACAAAAAAGGCAGGTCATCGACCTGCCCTTTCCATACGTGCGCGAGAAGATTCGAACTCCCGACACCTTGGTCCGTAGCCAAGTGCTCTATCCAGCTGAGCTACGCACACATATTTGATTGGCTGCTGCTTTGTTATCGCTGCAACATGTTATATATTAAATGATAACTGCAAATTTGTCAAGCATTATTTGAAAAAAATTTTAAATTTTTGATCCATTGACAAAGAGGGATATTTTGGCTACCATTTGACTGTGTGTAACAGCCATATTTCTTCTTGCCTGCTTACAGCAGACAAGAAACATTGGGCGTCTGCTTTATGAAGCTTCGCATGGCTGAACTGTTATGATTGTATTGCAGGAGAATACGGCAGGGAACTGTCAGACAGAAAAAGGAAATGGACTATGCTATATCAGATTACAGACGGCAGTATCTCGGCTGGAGGCACGCCGGTACTGTCGCATTTTAATTTTGAGATAAAGGGAAATGAAAAAGTGGCTCTGGTAGGGCGCAACGGAACAGGGAAAACAACGCTGCTGCGGCTGATTGCAGGAGAGCTGGAGCTGGATCGAGATGACAGAAGACAGGGTCCGGGGATTGTAACCTCAAGGCGGCTGACTGTGGGAATGCTGAGGCAGCAGGCCTTTGAAAACGGGGAGAGGACCGTAGAGGAGGAAATCCTGCAGGGATGTCCGGCAAAGGATCGTTTTGATCGAGAACGTTTTGAGTATGAGCTGGAGTATGACCGGCTGTTTACAGGCTTTGGATTTTCCAGAGAAGAGAAAAGAAAAAGGCTGAAAGATTTTTCCGGCGGACAGCAGACAAAAATTGCTCTGATTCGCCTTCTGCTGCAGAAGCCGGACATTCTTCTTCTGGATGAGCCGACCAATCACCTGGATATTGATTCTGCCCGGTGGCTGGAGCGGTATTTAAAGGAATACAGCCATGCAGTGGTCATGGTGTCCCATGACCGTTTTTTTCTGGATCAGACGGCAGATGCAGTGTATGAAGTGGAGGCAGGGCATCTGACGCGGTATTCGGGAAATTATACTCAGTATCGGGCAGAGAAGCGCAAGAGACTGGAGCTGCAGCGAAAGGCTTATGAACGGCAGCAGGAGGAAATCAGGCGGCTGGAGGAGGTTATCAGTCGCTTTAAAAATAAACCGGCAAAGGCGGCTTTTGCCAGAGCGAAGAAAAAGCAGATTGAGCGGATGCAGAAGGTGGAAAAACCGCTGGAGGAGGATACCTGCCTTTTTCCTGGTCCATTAGAGCCGCTGTTTCCTGGAAGCAAATGGGTGCTGGAGGCAGAGCATCTGAAAATAGGGTATGAAAGGCCTCTTATGGAGCTTTCTCTCCGAGTGCGCCGGGGGCAGAAGATTGGAATTCTGGGAGCAAATGGCGTGGGGAAGAGTACCTTTTTAAAAACAGCCGCAGGGCTTCTGGAGCCGAAGGAAGGGCGGCTCTCTCTGGGAAATCAGGTGATGATCGGATATTTTGATCAGCATTCGGCGGAAATTGAATCAGAAAAGACTGTGCTGGAGCATTTTCATGATCTGTTTCCTTCGATGACAGAAAAGGAGGTGCGCAGTACTCTGGGGGCATATCTTTTCGGCGGGCGGGAGGCAGCGAAAAAAGTAAACAGCCTGTCCGGGGGAGAACGGGCCCGCCTGGTTCTGGCAGAGCTTCTTCAGGGAAGGCCAAATCTCCTGATTTTGGATGAACCGACGAACCATATGGATGTGCAGGCAAAGGAGGTGCTGGAATCGGCCTTTCAGGCCTACCAGGGTACCATTCTTTTTGTTTCTCATGATCGATATTTTATCAGGCAGGTAGCAGAGGCTGTGCTGATTTTTGAGGAACAGGGAGCATTTTATTATCCCTTTGGATATGAACATTATCTGGAGAGACTGGAAAAATGTCAGGCAGAGGGCAATGGAGCAGCGATGGCCGGTCAGATGAAGGCTGAGGATGCGGCGCTGATTGCAGGAATGCGGGCTGTACCGAAGGCAGAACGCCACAGACTTCGTGAGCTTCCGACAGAGGAACTGTATCTGGAATGGAAGCTGGGGCTGGTGATGGAACGTCTGGAACCGGCAGGAGAGCGGTATGGGACGCTTGAGGCCCGGTGCCGGGAGCTGGAGCAGAGGCTTATGCAGTCCCGGGAGTACTGGGAGGATATAGTGGCCGGAGAATGGGGAGGCGGTCTGATATCGAAGGCAGACGACCCAGATTCGGACAGGGGAGCGGCAGAGGAATGGGAAAAACTGCGGCAGCTGAAAGCAGAGCGGGAATTGGCGTGGGAAGCATGGCACGCCTGCTGTCTGGAATGGCTGGATGTGCTGGAGGAACTCTGACTCTTTATAGGACAGACGTCAGGAACTTCTTGTCCGCTGTAAGCGGGCAGGAATCTGCATGGCTGGACGGTTGCATTCTGTCTGCTTCCGCTCAGAAAAACAGTTGAAAAACTGATAGCGGTATGGTATGATGGAAACCATTAAAGCAGAATTTTGAAAAACAGATTCCGTATGCGAAGGTGCATCCCCGCGGAGGGAATGCACCTTTTTCTATCTTAACTTACCTTGCCTGTTTCCACAAAAAATTCTATTTTGGAGAGGCTATGTAAAACGGACAGAAGAAAGAGAGAATCCTGTTTTTCAGAATGGAAGAGGAGGAGCATTATGAAAAAAAGCATCCGTTTGATAACTGCGGCAACTTTGGCTCTCGGTCTGCTGCTGACCGGCTGCGGCGGAGAAAGCAGCAGCACGCCTGAGGAAAATGCTGCGGCAGGCAGCACATCTGCAGAAGGAACCTCCGGAGAAAGCACCGGTTCGGATGCGGATACTTCCGGATATCTGGTATCTGTACTGAATGCAGATATTCAGACAGCTGATGTACAGAAGACGTCTAAGGATTACGAAATTCCATGGAATATTTATGATCGCCTGGTTGAGATTCAGGTGGCGGAGGACGGGACCTCCAGTATTCAGCCAAGTCTGGCAGAATCCTGGGAGATTTCTCCAGATGGAACCGAGTATACGTTTCATCTCCGTCAGGGAGTAAAATTTCACAATGGCAATGATTTTACAGCAGAGGATGTGGTTTATACCTTTAACCGTATGCTGACAGAAAAGGGAACCGTAAATACAGAATCAGTGGATCAGATTCTGGGAGCGGCAGAGGTGCTGGAAGGAACAGCAGAGACACTGGCCGGTGTAGAGGCGACAGATGATTATACCTTGAAGATTACCTTAAAAGAACCGTTTGCTGCTTTTCTGGCCTGTCTGTCTACTCCGGGAGCTTCCATTTATGACAGTGAGGCCACAGCGGCAGCTGGTGACCAGTTCGGCATGGATCCGTCTGTAACTGTAGGCACCGGAGCATTCCAGTTTACTTCCTGGACTCTGAATGACCGTCTGGTGCTGACCAGAAATGAGAATTACTGGAGAGGCGCTTCTAAGCTTCCCGGTGTTGTGATTCGGATTATTCCGGATACAGAGACGCAGACAATGATGTTTGAAAGCGGAGAACTGGATCTGCTTGATTTGGATTATGTAACAGATGCAGTTGACCGTTTTGAGGCCTCTTATCCAGATCGGATTGTATCCGGTCCGAGAGTAGGCATCACTTATTTGACCTTTAATTTTAATATAGAACCTTTCCAGGACGTTCGTGTACGCAAGGCTGTTCAGATGGCTATTGACAGACAGGCGATTCTGGATGCCCTTTATGGCGGCCGGGGACAGGCAGAGCATGGAATCTTCCCTCACGGACTGATTGGCTTCCAGAAGGATCAGACCCAGATCGTCTATGATCCGGAGGGAGCAAAAGCGCTTCTGGCAGAGGCCGGATACGGTGATGGATTCACTATGGAGCTGGCAGCAGACAGCTCTGCATCCGATACCATGACCATGGCTCTGGAGATTATTAAGGAGCAGCTGTCAGCAGTGGGGATTCAGGCAGAGATTCGGAATTATGACGAGTCTACCTGGCTGGAAACCAGAAAGGCCGGGGAACTTCCGTCGTTTATGTCCACATGGACGGCAGATTACAACGATCCGGATAACTTTATTTATACCTTCTTTGGAAATGAGGAGAAGACAAAGATTCGTTCCATCAATTATCCGGATACGGCAGTAATGGAGCGTGTGGCAGCAGCCCGCGCCATGGTAAATGAGGATGAGCGTCTGGCAGAGTACCAGGCACTGGAGGAAAAGCTGATTCACGAGGATGCCGCATGGGTTCCCATGTATTCCAGACTTCATCTGTTTGCTGTCAGCAAGCGGGTGCAGAACTTTAAGCCGCTTTGGAGCGGAGTCAGCGATAAGATCTATTATGAGGTTTCTTTAAGCGAATAAGAGAAAGAAGCCGGAAGAATTAAAGTGAAACGAATGCCGCAGAATGGAGCAATCGATTTTGCGGCATTTTTTAAGCAAAAGAAGGGGGAAGGGAAGCCCAGTGTTAAAAAAAGTAGTAAAACGTATTCTGATATCCATACCGGTGCTGATTGGGGTGGTGCTGGCTATTTTTGTTATGCTTCGCATTGTACCGGGAAATCCGGTTACCACTATGATGGGAGAGCATGTAAATCCGGCGGTGATTGAGAAAATCAGCAAAGAGATGGGGCTGGATCAGCCGTATTATATCCAGTTCCTGAAATACATAGCCAATGCGCTGCGGGGAGATTTTGGCACGTCCTACCGGCTGAATCGGAATGTGACTCAGATTATTATTGAGGCTTTTCCCAACACGGTAAAGCTGTCCCTTCTTGCAGCAGCAGTATCCTGGCTGATAGGGATTGTAGCCGGGATTGTGGCGGCAATCCGGCAGAACCGTCTTCTGGATCGGCTTTTTATGGGATGCGCGCTGATGGGAGTTTCCATGCCGGTATTTATGACGGCGTTGGTGCTTCAGTATGTATTTGCCTTTAAATTAAAATGGTTTCCTGTATCCGGATTTGATTCCTTCCGCGCTATGATTCTTCCGGCTATTGTGCTGGGGTGGAATTCAGCAGGAAGCATTGCCCGTATGACCCGCTCCAATCTGGTGGAGATTATGCAGGAGGATTATATCAGGACAGCCCGTGCAAAGGGGCTGCGGGAATATGCGGTGATTATTTTCCATGCGCTGAAAAATGCTATGCTGCCGGTTGTAACCATGATGGCGCTGCAGATTTCCAGTATGCTGTCCGGCGCTGTGCTGACAGAGAGTGTATTCGGCGTTCCGGGAATTGGACGCCTGGCAGTCAATGCCATTGAAACAAGAGACATGCCGCTTCTTCAGGGAACGGTTGTATTTACTACGGTTCTGATCATTGTTGGCAATCTGATAGCAGATCTGCTTTATAATGTATTGGATCCGAGAATCCGGGAGGGTGCGTAACATGAGGAATTCTGGAGAAAACGGTTCTGAGATGACGGTGAAGCATTTATGGAAAGAGGGAGCTGTGCCTGTTTCTGGCGTCAGTGATCCCATGAGCGAAATTGGAGAGTCAGATACCTGGATGGATCAGGTGAAAACTCTGATTCGCCAGAACAAGCTGGCAGCGGCTTCGGCAGTTTTGATTCTTTTGATTATTCTGGCAGCGGTATTTGCGCCACTTGTGGCGCCTTATGATCATCTGGCTCAGAGTCTGACGGATCGCCTTCAGACACCCAGTATGGCTCACTGGCTGGGAACAGACGAGCTGGGACGAGATGTGCTGAGCCGGATTATTTTCGGAGCGCGGATATCCCTTACGATCGGCCTTGTTCCTACGCTGATTTCCATGGCTATTGGTACGGTTCTGGGGCTTTGTGCAGGCGTATATGGAGGAAAGGTGGACTTTGTAATTATGCGTCTGGCTGACGTTATGCTGGCCTTTCCGTCTCTTTTGCTGGCTATGGTGGTCATGTATACCATGGGCGGAGGACTGATTAATATTTTTATTGCCCTGAGCCTGATTAACTGGGCCAGTACAGCAAGAGTGGTCCGTTCCCAGACGCTGTCTCTGAAGGAAAAGGAGTATGTGGAAGCGGCAAGATCGATTGGCGTCAGCCGGTGGAAGATTATGTTTCGTCATATTCTGCCAAACTGCCTGCCGTCTCTGATCGTTTTATTTACCCTGAATATTCCCTCTGCAATTCTGTCAGAGGCATCTTTAAGCTTTCTGGGCGTGGGAGCTCAGCCGCCCAGCGCCAGCTGGGGCCTGATGGCAGTGCGGGGGAAAAAGTATCTTTTTTCTGAGCCATGGCTGTGCATTGCGCCCAGCGTGGCAATTATGATTGTAGTGCTTGCATTTAATTTTCTGGGAGACGGTCTGCGGGATGTGCTGGATCCCTATTTGAAAGAGCAGTAAGGAGGGAATCAGAATGAGTGAATCAATCGTACTGGATATCCGGAATCTGAAATCCCATTTCTTTACAGCAAAGGGAGAGGTTCCGGCAGTGGACGGCGTAACCATTCAGGTTCCGCCAGGAAAAATTATTGGAATTGTAGGTGAATCCGGATGCGGAAAGAGTATGACAGCCATGTCGGTTATGGGACTTTTGCGGTATCCGGGACGGGTGGTAGAGGGAAGTATTACCCTGGACGGACGGGATATTACCCATTTAAGCCCCAGAGAGCTGGCAAAGGTGCGGGGAAATGAGATTTCCATGATTTTCCAGGAGCCTATGACCTCTCTGAACCCGGTTTATCCTGTGGGACGCCAGGTTCGGGAGGCAATTCTTCAGCATCAGAAGATATCAAAGGAAGAGGCCAGAAAGCGGGTGCTGGAGATTTTTCAGGCAGTGGGAATTCCGGAGCCGGAGAAGCGGTACAACAGCTATCCCCACCAGCTTTCCGGCGGACTGCGCCAGAGAGTGATGATTGGAATGGCTATGGTATGTCGGCCAAAAGTAATGATTGCTGATGAGCCGACGACAGCTCTGGATGTGACGATTGAGGCCCAGATTCTGCAGCTGATGAAAAAGCTTTGCAGAGAACAGGGAACTTCAATTATTCTGATCACCCATAATATGGGAGTTGTGGCGGAAATCTGCGATTATGTGTATGTAATGTATGCAGGAAAGGTGATGGAACAGGCAGAAACCTTTGAGCTGTTTGAACATACAGAGCATCCTTATACAGCAGGACTTTTAAAATCCATTCCCCGTCTGGATGAGAAGGTGGATCGTCTGTACACGATTGAGGGTGTGGTGCCTAATCTGCTGCATTTGCCAGCTGGATGTAATTTCTGCACCAGGTGCAAAGAGGCTTCTGAGCGGTGCTTTATGGAGAAGCCATGTCTTTATCAGACAAGGGACGGACACGGGGTTCGCTGCTTTAAGTATGAAAGCGAGGTGCAGTTAGATGGAAGATAAAAAAGTCCTTCTGGAAGCAAGGCATCTTGTAAAGGAATTTCCCATTGGAGGAACGAAGAAAAGGCCGCAGGTGGTTCATGCGGTTTCTGATGTGAATCTGGAGATTTATGGAGGAGAAACACTGGCTCTGGTTGGGGAGTCCGGATGCGGAAAGAGTACGCTGGGCCGGACATTGATCCGTCTTCTGGAGGCTACGTCAGGAGAAATCTATTTTGACGGAGAGGAAATTATCTCCATGAAGCCAGGGGAATTTGCAGCCCTCCGGCGTCAGATGCAGATTATTTTTCAGGATCCCTATGCGTCCTTGAATCCGCGGATGAGGGTTCGCGAGATTATCGGAGAGCCGCTGATTACTTACGGCATGAAGGATAAGCAGGAGCTGGAAAAAAGGGTCAGAGAGCTGATGAAGGAGGTGGGAATTCCAGATGAATTCTATAATCGTTATCCCCATCAGTTTTCCGGCGGGCAGCGTCAGCGTATCGGTATTGCCCGGGCAATTGCCTTAAATCCCAGACTGATTATCTGTGATGAGCCGGTGTCAGCTCTGGACGTTTCAATCCAGTCCCAGGTGCTGAACCTTTTGAAGGATCTGCAGGCGCAGTATCACCTGACCTACCTGTTTATTTCTCATGATTTAAGCGTAGTGAAGTTTATTGCAGATCGGGTCTGCGTGATGTTTCTGGGAACGATATGTGAATTGGGGCCTACGGAGGAGCTGTATGATAAGCCGCTCCACCCCTATACCAGATTTTTGCTGAATGCGATTCCAAAAGCAGATCCGCGGCTGCGGGGAGAAACAAAAGAACTGTTGTCGGGAGAGATTCCTTCGCCGGTAAATCCGCCGTCCGGCTGCCGTTTCCACACCCGGTGTCCTTATGCAAGAGAAATCTGCAGCCAGGAGACACCAGGGTGTACTGAGATTGGCGAGAGAAAGGTGTTCTGCCATTTTCCACTGAGATAACAGAAGCATAACTGTTCAGGACAGGACATCTTCTGGTATCTCGCGAAAACAGGTGTGAGAGTTGGTCCGGGCTGTTATCTGGCCTGGAACAGGCGATTGGCAGTCCGGTCAAACAGTCCGCCCAGAACAGCTGTATAGACGGCAGCAGCTGCATTGGTGCTGATACGCAGGATTACAGCGCCGACGGCTCCAAAGATGCCGGAGGCGTTGGAAAGGGCACCAAAGGTATTAAAGACTGTCTGCCAGGGATATTTTGCAGAATATCCTACGCCAATTCCGCCGATAATCCCAATCATGGAGTGAAGACTTTTTGGGAGTATGGTGTAAATAACCAGGAAAATCAGGCATCCTGCAATGTTATAAATACCTCTTGATTTGGCACGGACTTCCAGATCCTTTTGAAAGGGAAGACATACGGACATACAGGCAATGCCTACCCACATTACACGGGGAATTCCGAGGAGAGAGGCAAGAAGCATGGCTGTGGATACGCATACAGTCAGCTTAAAATACCACCGGTTTCGCAGGGAACGAGGATCAAATTCATGAAAGAGATCTTCAAATTTCCGTTTGTGAGGCCGGTTTTTCTGTTTTATGTAAAATACAATCATACAGAGGATCATGCCGAAAAACAGACCGGCTGTCCGCAGAGCCAGGGAACGCCCGTTTACGTCATAGCCCTGAAGAATCAAATAGGACAGTACAAAGGTAGAGTGATTGGACATAATCACATTGTGACAGCCTAAAAACATGAGAGTCAGGATACAGATAAAATTAATGATAAAACCGGAAAACGGTGATACCAGATTAGACAGATGAGGACCAGTCATCAGTATGGAAAAAATTCCCATAATACACAACAGGCCATGGGTGGTTTGAATTCCAAAATCGGCCTGACGAAGAACCAATAGGGCAAGAAGAATGGCTACGCCGGCAATGCTGTTTTCATTTCCAAAAATCAGGCTGAAAAGGGTAACAGCGGCAAAGCAGAAGGCAACCACCAGATATACCTTAAAATTGTAAATAAGCACATGGCGTTTTCGCTCTTTCTTATCTTCTGTAATTCGGATCAAAGCTTTAGAACCGGCGGCATTCAGCTGCAGTTCCTGGTAAAATGTCATAAACAATAACCTCCTGTAAATCATAGTTTGAAACCATCAGGTTCCGTGAAATAAAAAAAGCAGGTTTTTCTTTAGAGAAAAAGGCAATACAGAAGATTGTAACCTGTTTTTAGAAAGAATACAAGAGGAAAATTTACAGCGTTCCGGCGTATTTTCGGAACGCTGTATGTGATGGAAGAGATTGATTGATAGGAATCAGCTCAGATAATTCCGCATATTTTTTAATGCATTTTTTTCCAGTCTGGACACCTGTGCCTGGCTGATATGGATTTCTTCCGCCACCTCTGTCTGTGTTTTTCCTTCAAAAAAGCGAAGATCAATGATGTGGCGCTCCCTCTGAGGCAAACGGTTCATGGCTTCCCGCAGTGAGATTTCCTCCACCCAGTTTTCCTCAAGATTTTTCTTGTCGCTGATCTGATCCATGACATAAAGGGGATCTCCGCCGTCTGTGTAAATGGGTTCATACAGACTGACCGGGCTTTGAATGGCGTCTAACGCATAGGTAATGTCTTCCTTGCTGACGCCGATTTCCTCGGCAATTTCCATGAGAGTAGGTTCTCTGGAAGCAGTTCGCGTAAGTTTTTCTTTGGCGTACAGGGCTTTATAGGCCGTGTCCCTTAGAGAACGGCTGACTCGGATGGAATTATTATCTCTGAGATAGCGGCGCACTTCTCCTATAATCATAGGGACAGCATAAGTGGAAAAACGTACATTCTGGGTAATATCAAAATTATCAATGGCTTTGATCAGGCCGATGCAGCCAATCTGGAAAAGGTCATCTATATTTTCGCTGCTGCTGGAAAAACGCTGGATGACGCTGAGTACCAGCCGCAGATTTCCCCGGATGTATTCCTCTCTGGCTTCGGGATCTCCTTCCAGAATCCGTTTAAACAGGGCATCCTTCTCCTCGTTCGTAAGAAGCGGCAGCTTCGCCGTATTTACTCCGCAGATTTCAACCTTATATCCTGCCATGTTCTAACCTCCGCTTATGAATTTTCTGTGGCGCATGATACATAGAAAATGATTTACGAAAAAGGGAGGGTTTATACTTCCATTTTTTGTCACAGGGCACAAATGGAGGAGGAAGGGAAAGGAACAGGGGAAAAAGAGCAGAGGAAAAAGAGCAGAGGAAAAGAACAGAAGCCGGGAATCTTGCAGGCGGAGAAAATGGCTGTTATAATGGACAGCAGAAAATGAGAAAAAGATTTGGGAGGCAGAATACTGTATGTTATATACCATACCTCATTATTATAAAAAATTTCAGTGTATTGCAGGGGAATGTCCAGATACCTGCTGCGCCGGATGGCAGATTGTGATCGATGACCGGACCAGGGAGAAATACAGAAGGGCAGAAGGGGCTTTTGGAAACCGGCTGCATAATTCCATTGACTGGAAGGAGTCCTGCTTTCAGCAGTATGAAGGACGGTGCGCTTTTTTGAATGACGAAAATCTGTGCGATATTTACCAGGAGTCAGGAAAAGAAATGCTGTGCAGAACCTGCCGGAATTATCCGCGCCATATCGAGGAGTTTGAGGGCAGCAGGGAGATTTCCCTGTCTTTGTCCTGTCCGGAGGCGGTGCGGTTGATTCTGAGCAGCAGGGAGCCGGTACAGTTTCTGACTGCAGAAAAAGCGGGAGAAGAGGAGTATGAGGATTTTGATTTTTTCCTTTATACGAAGCTGACGGATGCCAGAGATTTGATGATTCGCCTGCTTCAGGAGAGGCGGGAGCCGGTGTCGCTGCGAATTGCCATGGTGTTGTCGCTGGGCCATGATCTGCAGAGAAGAATCCGGAGCGGGCAGCTGTTTTTGGTGGATCAGCTTCTGGAACGTTATGGGAAAGAAGACGCTTTTCGGAGGATGGAAGAGCGGATAAAGCCGTACCGGGTGGATAAGAAAAGCAGAAGCAGGCTGGTGCGGGAGCTGTTTGATATTTTCGGGGAGCTGGAACTTTTAAAAGCTGACTGGCCCCAGTATGTAAAAAGAGCGGAGCAGGGGCTGGCGCAGGAGGAGGAACAGTTTGCGGCGGGAGAAGAAGCTGCACAGGTGACGGCAGGGGAAGAAACTGCGGCAGAATGGAAGAAGGAGACTCAGGATGAGACGTCGTGGGAGATCTGGATGGAGCAGCTGATGGTATATTTTGTATTTACCTATTTCTGCGGAGCTGTGTATGATGAAAATGCCTATGGAAAGATAAAGCTGGCTGTGGTCAGTACCCTTCTGATCTGTGAGATAACCAGAGGAATTTTTGCAGATCCATCTGAGAGATCGGGAAAGAATTTGTTTTCTATACTGACAGAGTCTGCCTGGAAATACTCCAAAGAAATTGAGCATTCGGATGTAAATCTGGGGCATCTGGAAAGGCTTTTCCGGGAAAAATCCTGCTGTGGCCTGGAAAATCTTCTGCGGGTGGTGCTGTCTTAAGAAAGACGAAAAGGCAGTTGGGGGAAGACGAAAAGCAGTCGGAGAAGCGCGTTTATGAGTGTGTGGGGGGGGAGAAGCTTGTAGGGACCGGATAAATACAGTATAATAGCAAAGGATACAGAACATGAAAGAAACTGACATGAAAGCGTTAACAGGGAGGAAGCGGATTCTGGCAGGAATCACGCTTTTTTCCATGTTTTTTGGAGCGGGGAATCTGATTTTTCCGCCATTTTTGGGAGCACAGGCAGGAACTCATATCTGGCAGGCATTTGCAGGCTTTGCAGTGAGCGCCGTGTTTCTTCCGGTACTGGGGGTAGTGGCTGTTACCAAATCCGGAGGTTTGGAGACTTTGGCGTCCAGGGTGCATCCCAGATTTTCTTTTTTTTACATTCTTGTTTTATACCTGGCCATTGGGCCATGTCTTGCCATTCCAAGAACGGCAAGCACCTCTTTTTCGATTGCGGTGATGCCTTTCTGGAATCAGCCGGAAGCACTGAGGCTGGTGCAGCTTGTTTATTCCCTGGCGTTTTTTCTGCTGGCAGCTCAGGTGGCTATGCATCCGGAAAAGCTGACAGAGTATCTGGGAAAATGTCTGACGCCGATTCTTCTGAGTTTGATTGTGATTATTTTTGCGTCCTCTGTTCTGCGTCCGGCAGGACCAGCGGCAGCGCCCAATGGCGCTTATGGACAGACTGCCGTGATTCGGGGATTTTTGGACGGCTATCAGACAATGGATACCCTGGCAGCGCTGAATTTCGGAATTATTATCACAATGAATATCCGGGTCATGGGGATTTCAGAGGAATCAGGAGTAATGAAAGAAACCATTCGTGCGGGATGGACTGCAGGATCGGTGCTTTTGGCAGTTTACGGAATGCTTTCTTATGTGGGAATGGTTTCTGGAACCAGGTTTGCCGGGGCGGCCGATGGAACAGAGATACTGACCGGAGTGGTGGAATTTCTTTTTGGAAAGGCTGGGACAGTGATGCTGGCATGTATTTTTATGATTGCCTGCTTTAATACCTGTGTGGGACTTCTTGTATGCTGTGGAAATTATTTTCACAGAATTTTTTCGAAGCTGTCCTATCGTGCATGGGTGTATGTGTTTGCGGCTGTGTCCATGGCCATATCCAATGCGGGCCTGGGGGCGATTTTAAGAATTTCCAAGCCGGTGCTTAATGCCATTTATCCTCTGGCAATTCTGTTGATTTTTCTTTCCTGCCTTCACCACAGAATCAAAGATTATCCGCGGATTTATCCCTGGTCAGCATTTGTGTGCGGTTTGTTCAGCCTGCTTTTTATGCTGGACGAGAACCATATTGTGATTCCGGGTGTGACTGGACTTCTTCATGGGATTCCTGGCAGCAGACAGGGCTTTGGATGGCTGATGCCTACGGCTCTGGCTATAGGCGCCGGTTTTCTGGCAGATAAGACAGGAAAGGTTTTTCAAAAGAAGCATGATGTGAGAAAAAATAAAGGAGTATAAGAGTTATGGACGTTGCGGTTTCTCTGGAAGTTCTTCAGAAAAAGGCGGCTGAGGATATACAGCTGCGGAAACGGCTTTGGGATACAAGAAAAAGTCAGAATCCATTATCAGATTTCTGCAGAATCTGCAGGGAGCAGGGAGAGGAACTTTATGAAATGGATTTGCTTCAGGCGGGGGAGGAACTTTATGCCGCTATGAAACGCAGTACCAATGGAGGCGGAGAGAATTCTCCAGTTTTAAAAGGGGAAGATGATTTGTATGAGTTGTTTTTTGCCCAGCTGCCAAAGTAAGAGCGCGGCAGAAGTGTTACAGTGAAAATGGAATAAAAGAAAGGGGAATGTGGGATGCGAAGCTTTTATGAAGCGGTTTCCCGATGTAATCCGGAAGAACAGAATTTGGCAGTGACAGTGCTGGCGGGGCCGCATTTTGGAGAAAAGGCTCTTTTTTCAGATGGGCAGCTGATATTTGATACAGAGGAAAAAGGATACCTGAGGGAACATAAGGAAGAGGTCTGGATAGCGGTTCGAGATAAGAAACAGTGCAGGGACAGCATTGCTGAGGTGGCAGGAATACCGGTTTTCTGCGACTGGCTGGGGCAGGAAAACTGTCTGGTTATCTGCGGCGGAGGTCATGTTTCCATTCCGGTTATTGAGATTGGAAGGATGCTGGGCTTTGAAGTAATTGTGCTGGAGGATCGTCCTGTATTTGCAGACAATGCAAGACGGGCAGGGGCCAGCCAGGTGATTTGTGAACCCTTTGAAGCGGGTCTGGATCAAATACCGGGCAGCAGCAGTACCTATTTCGTTCTTGTAACCAGGGGACACGTCTACGATCAGATTTGTCTGAAGAAAATCGTAGAAAAGCCTCATGCTTATATTGGAATGCTGGGAAATCGGAAACGAGTACAGATGGTGAAAGACGCTGTTTTGGAATACGGAGCAGCGCCGCAGGTAATTGAGCGCATCCACACGCCGATAGGATTGGATATTGGCTCAGAAACTCCGGCAGAACTGGGAGTTGCGATTATGGCTGAGATTATTCAGGTGAAAAACAGAGGAATTAGACAGAACGGATATTCCAGAGATATGCTTCACGCCCTTTTGAAGACTGGAAATGGGGGAAAGGCTGGTGTGATGGCAACTATTGTTGGAAAAAAGGGATCTACGCCTCGTGAGGCGGGAACGAAAATGCTGGTACAGCCAGACGGCTATTGCATTGGAACCATAGGAGGCGGCCGTGCGGAGGCAGTTATGATGAACCGCGCGCTTGAACTTCTGAAGTCCGGAGCTGAGTACTCAATGCTGTGTTATGTGAATATGGCAGGAGAGGAGTCGGAAGAGGAAGGAAGCTGCGGAGGCGGAGTGATTTATGTGCTTTTGGAGATGGTTTTAGGGGAAAAGGAGCTTAAATGAAGACAGCAGGCATAATGCCTGCTGTCGATTATGAGGGAACAAATTCTCTTTTCTTTTTTATATATAATACACTTCCGGCTGCTATCATAACAATGATAGTAACAATTGTAGATACAGTGTCATTTTGTTCTTTTTGCAAACATAATTGAATTTCCTGAAGATCTGCAATTTCACTGGATTCGGTACGTAATTCAAGAAATATCGGGGAATTGTTTTTTGATTCAAATAATGAAAAATTAAAAATTCCGCCGATATTCCTCAAAAATGGGTGACCAGATTCTTCGAACGGTTGCCATTCACTCCAATAGTCATCTTGTTTTTCGCGGGTGCGAATATAAAATGTTGGAGTTCCAAGGCTGCTCCAGTATAGTTCAGCGCGGTCAAAATCAGGAACTTCAAGCTGCACAGAACAATAGTCTTCTTCATCAGGCTTTAGTTCGGAGGGAAGAATAGAAAATGTTATTTGATTGTCTGCCTGTGCACCTTCTACATGAAGCGGAAAGAGTACAAGAAAAAGGACAATCAGAATAGCCGATAATTTTTTATTAATATCCATAAGCCAGTGTTCCGCCATCTAAAGCATAATCCTGTCCCGTAATGTAGCATCCATTTGGACCAATCAGAAACCGTGCCATGGCTCCTAAATCTTTTGTATCTCCAAAATCATGAACAGCAATTCTGTTCAGAATTTTTTCGCGCCGCTCATTGTCCATAACATCATCCAACATTTTACTGTGGAACCAGCCAGGAGCGATACTATTGACACAAATATTATCATTGGCCCATTCAACAGCGAGTCCTCGAGTCATGCCGCAGACAGCTGCCTTACTGGTGCAATATGGAACTACCTGAGAAAAACCGAGATGAGCACTCATGCTTGAAATATTAATGATACGTCCCTTGTGCGGGCTTTTTTTCAGGTATGGATAACAAATTTGGCATAAATGAAATACACAGGTGACATTGACATTTATAATTCGATTGAATTCATCGTCAGGAAAATCCTGAGCGAGACATTTATAGGTTGCTCCTGCATTATTTACCAGGAAATCCAAGCGTCCATCGTGTTTTTGTGCAAGCTCGGAACAAATTTTGCGCATACTCTCATAGTTCGTAATATCTCCTTGAATATGAATGGTTCCTGGCACACTGTTTGGATATCCTTCTTTTACTTTTCCGGTTCTGCTGATAATATATACGGTTGCACCAGCTTCAGCCAGTGAATTGGCAATAGCTAGACCGATTCCGCTGCTTGCTCCGGTAACGATACCGACATAATCTTTTAATTCAAGCATAGTTTACTCCTTGTCTATTTATAATTCCAGTTTTTTGTGGCTGCGACAGGCCTTCTGAATTAATTCCCAATCTAATTCTGCTCCTATGCCTGGTGTATCAGGAACAGTAATAATGCCATCTTTTATTGGGAGTAATCCCTTCATGGGAAGCTGATAGTTATCTTCTGGAACAAAATATTCAAAATATTCACAATTTCGGATGGCACAGCTTACATGAAGGTTGACCAGATCCATATAGTTCATGGTAGTGGTGTGGATTTCGCAATTCATGCCAAAAGCTTCTGCCATGTGAGCGATTTTTAATGTTCCGGTAACTCCGTCTTTCCAACTGACATCAGCTCTTACAATATCAGCAGCTTTTTGAGCAATAGACTGTGCAACACCCCAATGAGCGCCTCGAGTTGTTTCTGTTGCGGCAATTGGAATATCCAGAGTACGGCATAATTCTGTATATTTGTACAGTTCAAAATCACGGAAAGGTTCTTCAAGCCATTTATAATTTAGACGTTCTAGCTGACGGCCAATGGTAACAGCATCTCCCATTGTATATTCTCCAACAGGATCGCTCATGAGTACATAATCGTTTCCAACAGCGTCGCGAAGAGCCTGATGAACCTGCATATCAAATGCTGCAGGCCCTGCAGGATGAGCTTTGTATGCAGAAATACCGAGAGATTTGTAGTAAAGTGCTTCTTCTACATATTCTTCAACAGTTGCATGAAAATTACCGCTGGCGTATACGGGAAGGCTGTTCCGATATGCACCAATATATTTATAAAGTGGGAGTTTTGCCTCTTTTGCACAGATGTCCCATAAGGCAACGTCGATAGGACCTGGCAAATAAACAGGGAAAAAGGTCAGGTGCCGGTCGATATTCCATAATTCTTGCCAGATAGCCTCTCTGTCATGAGGATCTCGTCCCATAACAACAGGAGCAATATTATCATAAAGGTAATTCTCTGTTACACCTCCGCTGCGAGCAGCGAGGCAGGTAGAAATACCGTCAATTCCAGCGTCTGTACCAACGCGAATAACCATAACATCCCAATTCATAGAAGCACCGCCCTGACGTTTTGCGTCAAAGAGGCAGTGATCTCTGCTTACCCACCATGTCTCAAATGAAGTAATTTTCATAAAAGAAATCTCCTTTCTATGAGTGATAAAACGTTTTATTAACAAACCTCTTTTTACGATAGTAACATAGAAAAAAAGAAAAGTAAACACTAAAACGTTTTTTGATACATTTTTTGAAAAAAACGTTAAAATCACTATTTTTAAAGGATGAAAAAGCGAAAATAATGCGAAAAAGAGGTGAAAACAAACAAAAAAATAAGCATTAAAGTGAAACTAAACAATGAAATATACAAAATATACAATAAAAAGAGAGGGAAATATCATTATGACATCAATAATGGTCATAATAGCTAAAAATAGTTTATAATAAAAGAAAAACTTGACAAAATATACTATTTAGTGTAATCTTTAACCAGAAACAATAAAAACGTTTTAGTGAACGAAACCGTAAAGGGATTAAAACGTTAAAATTAAGTCAGGAGGACAACATTTATGAAGAAAAAATTATTGGCGTTGACACTTGCTTCTGCTATGGCAGTGAGTCTGGTGGGATGTGGCGGAGCATCTAAAAAGGAAACAACATCATCTGCAAAAGAAGCTTCTGAAACAACAGCAGCTGTTGCTTCAGAAGAAAAAACAGAGGCAGCAGGAGAGGCAAGTGTATCAGAGCCGGAGATGGTATTTAAATATGCAGAGCTGAACAGTGATGATAATATTAACACTCGCGTAGGATATGAATTTGCAAAATATGTTGATGAGATGTCCAATGGACGTATCAAAATTGAAGTTTATTCAGCTTCCACTTTGGGCGATGAGAAAACCTGCCTGAATGCACTTCAAATGGGCGGAGGTACTGTTGATATGTACCGTGCGAACACAAACTCTCTTTCTGATTATGGATTCCAGAAATTAAATATGTTTGGCCTTCCATTTATTTTCACTGGTCGTGAAGGAATGTGGAAAGTATTAGAGGATGAACAGCTTGGACGGGCATTTCTTACAGAGGGCGCAGAAGTTGGGGCAGGTATGGTTGGTCTCTTCTATATGGATGAAGGCGCCCGCAACCTGTTTACCACAAAAGAAATTACTGGTTTAAGTGATATTAAGAGCAGAAAGATCAGAGTTCCGGAAACACAGTTAATGATGGATACGATGAAAGCGCTTGGAGCAGAGCCGACTCCGATTTCTTACAGTGAATTATACAGTTCTCTGCAGTCTGGAGTTGTTGATGGCGCTGAGAACGGATATCCGGGATATGATTCTAATAAATTCTATGAAGTAGCACCTTATTACTTATTAAGCGGCCATACCTTCAGCCCTGGCGTTGTATTAATGGCAGAGGCAAAGTGGAATGCTTTAAGTCCGGAAGATCAGAAGATTTTACTGGAGGCAGGACAGAAGGCGTCTGATTGGAATAAGGGAGAAATTGAAGCTGAGGAAGTTGCGTTGCGTGCTTCTTTAGAGGAGAAGGGTGTAACAATTATTGAAATGACACCTGAGGATACTGCAGCAGCACAGACAGCATGTGAACCGGTATGGGCAGATTATACCAAGGGAATTGAAGATCTCCTGCAGAGAATGGTTGAGATTCAGAAATAAGAGGATCCGATTACCATAAAATATTATAAAAACAGGATTTCTGCAAGAACAATGGAAACATGCAGGAGTCCTGTTTTTTCTAAGACAGGAGGGCAAAGATGAAAAAGTTTTATGATATGATCTATTGGCTGTTCATGTCATTCTGCAAATGTGTGTTTATTGCATCAATTTGTATTACCAGCTACGTTGTATTTTGCCGCTATATTCTTCATTCAACTCCAAGATGGGGAGAGCAGGCGATATTGATGTGTATGGTATATATGGCTTTGATTAGTGCATCATTGGCAGTTCGGACAGATACACATATTAGAGTTATGCTGATAGATTATTTACTTCCCAAAAAAGCAATAGAAGTGCTGAAGGCTTTAAGCCATGTAATGATTTTTGGATTTAGTTTATTTATGATTATTTATGGCGTTCAGTTTACAAAACTGATGAGTAAAAGTGTAATGTCCGGGTTAGGCTGCAAACAGAGCTTTTTGTATGCGTCAGTTCCGATTGCCGGCGTATGTATGCTTTTAATGCAGAGTGAGAAATTCATTTTGTTCTTTATGCGAATGAGAGGAAAATTGCCGGCTGGATATGAGGAGGAAGGAGGAGAGGCAAATGGTTAATGAGACAGTTGCTATTGCGATATTATTAATTACTTTTTTTGGTTTTATTGCGTTTCGTATGCCAGTTGCATATGCCATTGGTGTGTCAAGTGTTTTAACAATGGCTTATCTCCGGCTTCCGCTGATGCAGGTTGTACAGCTGATGGTAAAAGGCGTATTTTCATTCTCTCTGATGGCAGTTCCTTTTTTCATCATTGCAGGTGAAATAATGGGAAAAGGAGGTATTTCTGATAAACTGATTGAGTTGTCAGATGCCTTAGTAGGATGGATTCGCGGCGGACTGGCAATGGTAAATATTGTGGCATCTATGTTTTTTGGTGGTATTTCAGGTTCATCCGCAGCAGATACGGCATCTTTAGGAACCATTTTAATTCCTATGATGTCAGAGCAGGGATATGATACAGATTTTTCAACAGATGTTACAATGGCTAGTTCTGTACAGGGAATTTTGATTCCACCTAGCCATAACATGGTTATTTACGCCACAGTGGCAGGAACAGTTTCTATTGGACGTCTGTTTCTGGCTGGATTCGGACCGGGAATCGTTTTAGGTGTGGCTTTGATGATTTACAGCTACTACATTTCTGTAAAGAAGAATTACCCCAAGGGTTCTCCTTTCAGTCTGAAAAACCTCATTAAGTCTGCAGGCAGTGCAGTTTGGGGAATGTTTACAGTTATGATAGTTGTTGTTGGTGTAGTTATTGGTATCTTCACAGCAACAGAGTCCGCTGCAATTGCAGTTGTGTGGGCATTGTTTGTATCTATATTTGTTTATAAAAAAATGACCCTTAAGGATTTTTGGCAGGTATTGGAAAATGCATTGAATACACTGGCGATTGTGTTGATTTTGATTGCTACATCTTCTGCATTTGGATGGGTATTAACTTATTTAAAGGTTCCGTCTATTATTTCCAATGCTATTTTGGGATTTACAACAAATAAGTATCTGATTTTGATTATGATGAATATTTTGATGCTGATTTTTGGAACCATGATGGACATGAGTTGTATTATCCTGGTATTAACGCCCATTTTGCTTCCAATAGCAACTAGTATTGGAATTGATCCAGTGCATTTTGGCGTTATTATGATTGTTAACTTAGGAATCGGTTTGATAACTCCGCCAGTAGGTTCTACATTATTTATTGGTGCAGCTATTTCAAAAATTCCGATTGAGAAACTCTCCAAGAGTATGCTGCCATTTTACATGGTAATGCTGATTGTGTTGCTTATAGTAACTTATATACCGGCCTTTGTTATGTTCCTTCCAAATTTACTGATGCCGGTATAAGACAGGAAATTGCAAGAAAAAAGTGTTGCTGCAGTGCCGGTAAGGCCGGTGGCAGCACTTTTTTAACAAGAATATAAGATTTTTAGGTAAGGAGACAGAAAAAATGGCAATGTGGAAAAATTATGAAGAGATGTTTCAGTTAATGAAAGAGAAGCTTTACACTCCAGTAGTGGGTGATATTTTGGATCAGATGGGATATTGTCATCAGTTTCTTCCAGCAGAAATTCGACCATTAGCTGCTATGGTTCCGACAGAGCCATTTGTGAATAAGGAAGAGTCGGACAATCGCTTGAAAATGGCTGGTTTTGCATGTACGGTTCTTGAAAATGATGTTTTTGGAGAACAGAAAAAACCTTTTGGTTATTTAACAGAGGCATTGGATCAGTTAAAACCACATGAAATTTATGTAGCGACAGGCGCTCATAATAGTGCGCTGTGGGGAGAATTGCTGACAACGACAGCGAAAACAAGAGGTGCAGCAGGTGCTGTACTGGATGGATATACAAGAGATACACCGCAGGTGCTGGGGCTGAACTGGCCGGTATTTGCGAAGGCATGCTGGGCTCAGGATTCCAGTATTCGAACGAGCGTATGCGATTTCCGTTGCACGATTGAGATTGGACAAGTGACGATTCATGATGGAGATCTGGTATTTGGTGATGTAGATGGAGTTTTGATTATTCCAAAGGAAATATATGTAGAAGTCTTGGAAAAGGCATTAGAAAAGGCTGCTGGAGAAAAGAAGGTTCGAAAAGCGATTGAAGAAGGTATGAGTGCAACAGAAGCATTTGCAACATTTGGAATTTTATAGAAGGAAAAGAGGAAATCAGTGTGACGGCATTTCAAATTGATTTTTCAGATAATGTAGCAACGGCATTGGAACCGCTTAACAGGGGAACTGTAGTTGTACGAGGCGATGCCCTGATAAAAAATATGCAGGCAGTGACAGATGTTCCGGTGGGACATAAGATTGCATTACGGGATATTAAGGCCGGGGAAGAGATTGTAAAATATGGCGTTGTGATTGGTCGGGCTACAGAGGATATTCCCAGTGGAAGCTGGGTACATCTGCACAATATAAAAAGTATTTATGATGAACGTTCCAGTCACTTAGATGCAGTAACCGGGACACCGAAGGATACCCGGTATGAGTAAGGAGGACGGAATGGATAAGAATGAAGCGAATATGAAAACTCTTCCTGAAGAATACCGTTGGATGGGGTATAAAAGAAAAGGCGGGAAAAAAGGAATCAGGAATCGCGTTTTGGTAATTTATACGGTAAAATGCAGTGAATTTGTAGCTCGGCGCATTGCAGAACTAGCGGCAGATTCAGATGTTGAGGTTTTAGGGTTTGATGGATGTACAGATAATCAGTATGCAGTAAACCTGCTGATTAGTTTAATCCGTCATCCAAATGTAGGTGGTATTTTGGCTGTAGGCTTGGGATGTGAGTACATACAGCCAGAATGGCTGAGTAACATTGCCAAAGAAGAAGAAAAAGAATCAGCATGGCTGTTTATTCAAAATGAAGGAGGAACCAGAACTGCAATCAATAAAGGAGTGGAGGAGGTTCAGCGGATATTAAAGAAATTGAAACAGACTCCACGAGTTGAAATGGGTTTTGATGATTTAGTTATTGGTGCAGAATGCGGAGGAAGCGATTACACCAGTGGATTGGCAGGAAACGTAGTTGTTGGGCGTTTTTTTGATAAGCTGGTTGATATGGGAGGAACTGCAATTTTTGAAGAAATTGTTGAGGCAATAGGGCTTGTGGATCTTCTTACAAAAAGAGCAGTTGACCAGAAGGCGAAGGAAGAAATTCAGTATACCTATGATAAGGCTTTGGAATATTGCAAAGCTGTACGACAGTATTCGGTAAGCCCTGGAAATTTTGCAGGCGGATTATCTACTATTGAAGAAAAGAGTATGGGGGCCGTAGTAAAAAGTGGAAGCAGACCGATTCAAGGAGTATTAAAAGTATCTGTCGAAGCGAATAAGCCAGGACTGTGGCTGCTTGATTCCACGCCAGATCCGCATTGGATGCAGTTTGGTATTACTAATCCTAATGACAATGAAGGCTTAATGGATTTGATTAGTTGCGGGACACATATTGTATTTTTAGTAACAGGAAGAGGCAATGTAGTTGGCAGTGCGGTAAGCCCCTGTATAAAAATTACAGGAAATCATGATACTTTTCGGAGAATGGAAGAAGATATGGATTTTGATGCGAGTCCGGTATTGGAAGGACAATGCAGTCAGGATGAATTAGCTGAATATCTGACTCATATGGTAGCAGAAATCGCTTCCGGAAAAGAAACGAAAAGCGAAATGCTGGGACATAGGGAATATTATATTCCTTATAAGTACCAGGAAAAAGAAGTAGGACGAAAATGTGTTTGTAGATAAAATTAAAGGAGATGTTAAAAATGGCAGCTTTTACAGAACAGCAAATGAAAGAATTCAGCATGGAAAAATATTATTCTTTAAATGGACAGACAGCGGTAGTAACCGGTGGATCTACGGGACTTGGATTGGCAATTACAAGATGTCTGGTGAGCGCTGGAGCAAAGGTAATCGTGCTTAGCATGGAGACACCGGAGCAGGCAGAAATGGCTATGAAGGAATTTGGTGATAAAGTGGCGTATTACCAGTTCAATATAACAGAAACGGATAAAACACAGGCTATGGCCGATCGAATTGTAAAAGAGCATGGTCCTGTTAGTATCTTGATCAATAATGCAGGAAATCATTGCAAAAAATTTATTTGGGAGATGAGTGTAGAGGAGTATGTCAGTGTATTGAATGTACATCTTGTAGGAGCTTTTGCATTAACAAAGGCTTTTGTTCCTCAAATGAAGGAATTGGGACATGGACGTATTCTATTCCAGGCAAGTATGACAAGTTATATTGGACAGCCGCAGGTTGCGGGATACTCGACAGCCAAGGCTGGCTATCTTGGATTAATCCATACACTGACAGCAGAGCTTGCTGAATATGGAATTACAGTAAATGCGATTGCTCCCGGCTGGATAGACACTCCCATGTTCCATAAAGCAACGGATAATGATGAGCAGCGCCTCAACAAAATTATGGGAAGAATTCCGGCAAAGACGGTAGGAGATCCTATGGATGTGGGAATGTGCGCAGCTTTCCTTTGCAGCGACGCAGCACGTTATATCAGTGGGACTTGTGTACCAGTAGATGGAGGAGCTTTAATCGGATTTTAAGGAGGAATGCAGAGATGAATACAAGTTTCAGTGAGGAACTTTGTCTGACCAACGAGACGGGGCGTATGTTATATCATAAATATGCGGAATCTATGCCGATTATCGATTATCATTGCCATTTGCAGCCAAGGGATATTTGGGAAAATAAGCAGTTTGAAGATATTGGCGAAATGTGGTTGTCAGGGGATCATTATAAATGGCGGGCTATGCGTACCTTCGGAATTGATGAAAAATATATTACTGGTACAGAAACCAGCTATTACGAAAAATACCTGGCATTTGCAGAAATTGTACCGCAATTGATTGGGAATCCACTCTATATATGGTGTGCATTGGAATTAAAAAGATTTTTTGATATAGATGAGCCATTATGTAAAGAGAATGCGGAAGATATTTATGTAAGGACAAAGGCGTTAATTGCCGAGAAGAATATTACACCTAGATGGTGCATGGAACATTCACATGTAGAACTGGTTAGCACAACGGAGGATCCTGTAGATGATTTAAAATATCATATTGCCATGAACGAGGATCCGACTTTGAAAACGAAAATAATTACCGCTTTCCGACCAGATAAGGCTATGTTTGCGGCAAAACCAGGATTTGCAGAATACATGAAGGCTTTGGAAAATGCGGCAGATATGAAAGTGACAACATTTCGCGAGATGATAACAGCGTTAGAACGAAGGTTGATTTATTTTCAAAAGATTACAGGAACGACAGTTTCTGATAATGGTATTCCGGATTTTACCTGGGTAGATGCAACAGAGGAAGAAATTGAATTTATTTTTCAAAAAGCTTTGAGGGGAGAAAAGCTTACCAAAAAAGAAGATGATCAGTATCGCAGTGCGTTTCTTTATGAAATGGGAAAGCTGTATTGTATACATGATTATGTTATGCAGCTTCATATCGGTACATATCTGGATGCAAACCGAAAATATGTAAAACGAATCGGGCAGAGCACAGGATTTGATTGTGCTGATGATTCTACCCGCGTACAGAGTGTGGGAGAACTTTTAAATCGATTGACATTGGAGGATAGACTTCCCAAGACAATTTTATATTGTCTAGACGGGACAAATACGGAAAATTATGCTATATTAGCAGCAGGGTTCTGTGAAAAAGCGACTCGGGCAAAAGTCCAGCTGGGAGCACCCTGGTGGTTCCATGATCAAATTTATGGGATTGATAAACAATTTCGGTCTGTGTCCAATTTATATCCGATAAGTTTATCGGTAGGAATGTTGACAGATAGCAGAAGTTTTTTGTCATATCCGCGTCACGAACTGTATCGTAGAGTCTTATGTAATTTTTTAGGTGAGTTAGTGGAGCGAGGGGAATATTTTTCTGGTGAGTCAGAGTTAGGAAAAACGGTACAGAATATTTGTTATAACAATGTAAAGGAATATTTTGGATTTAAATAATAATGCAATAACAAAATTTTATCATCCAACAGTAACCCATATTATTGAATTTTGGGGTAGATATTATGAATCGTAGAGTTACAATTAAGGATGTTGCTGCGGCGGCGGGAGTATCATTAGGAACTGTACATTTGGCATTGAGTGATAAAACCGGCGTTAGCCAAGAAACCAGAGCAAGAATTAAGGCATTGGCAAAGGAGATGGATTATCATCCCAATGTAGCAGCAGCATCTTTAAAACGAAAAACAGTCCGGCTTGCAGTATGTTTTCCAAGTACAGAGGGTGATAATCAGTATTATTATCCCCAAATGTGGAGTGGATTTCGAGCTTATCAGGATAGCATACGAGATCTGAATGTTTCTATTCAGGAGTTTGCATATCCAGAGAATGACAGTGTCGATAAGTTGAAATTGTGGAAGAGACAGAATCAGGTGTTGGAGGGATTGAAACATCTTTTGGATAACGATGAGTTGGATGGTCTTGTTATTCATGGAAATAGATGTCCAATTCCTGCGCATGTGCTGCGAGGATATGTAGAGGAGGGTCTGGCATTGGCTTTGGTGGATACAGATATGCCGGAAAGTGGGAGACTTTTTTGCGTAAGAGCAGATTACGACTGTATTGGCAGAACCATGGCAGAAATAATAATGGATCGCATCCCTTCCTGTGGAAGTGTTTTTATATGTGCAGGCATACAGGAATATCCATCACATCATCGCATTGAACAGGGATTTACTTCATATATGCGGGAAAATGGTTATGAAAATATTATTTATAGGGATCATTCAAATCAAATTTGTGAAGAAAACTATAACAATATACTGTCCTATGTTAAACGTCCGGATGTGGCTGCAGTGTGCAGTGTTTCTTCTCGTGCCAGCATAATGCTGGCGCGGGCATTGCAGGAAAGCGGAAAAGCTGGAAAACTGGTAGCTGTGGGAAGTGACCTTTTTGAGGAAAATAAGCAGGCACTGCGTTCTGGAGTATTTCAGAATCTGATTCAAAAAAATCCGTTCGCACAGGCTTTTATGGCGACTCGAATGTTAGTAGATTATTTGTTGAAGGATGTAAAACCAGAGGAGAGTTTTGTTGTTGGAAGCCAGGTGGTATTTCGCAGCAATTTGTGTTTATTTGAAAAAAATTCGGTTCGTTTTCTAGAATAATAATACGGATTCTGTATATCAGAAAGGAGCTGTGATTTGTGAAGGAGACACCATTAAACGGACGGATGCTGGCAGGCGGCTGTCTGGATGGACAGGAATATAATACTCAGCTTTTGTATTTTACCTGCTCGTCTCTTGGGGAGAGCGGAGACAGAGTTTATATGATAAGTGATCAGGGGGGAAGCCCCAATGTGATAGTAAAGGATCTGTTTACCGGAAAAGAGAAGGTTCTTACACAGAATCAGGCAGGTACTTTAAAAAGCTACGTTTACTTTGACGGAGAGAAGAATCGGGGGCTGGGGAAGGCCAGTGTCTGTCTCGATTATGTAAGGGAAATCATTTATTTTATTCAGGATGATAAAATATGCAGGGCAGACCGGGAGGGAAGGATTACTGTGCTGAACCGGATACCGGAGGAGCGAATGACAGCATTTACTCATGTCAGTGCAGATGGAAAGCGACTTTGTGTCCCTATGACAGACGGCAGATGCCTGGATTTTGATCCGGAAACAGAGGGAGCCGGGCTTGACCGGCGTCCGGTTTATGATATTGACGGACGGGTGCAGGAGGAAAATTTAAACAGCTATCTCTGTGTTTATGATACAGAAACAGGAGAGCTGCTGTTTGAAAAAACAGTTCCGAAATGCTGGATTACCCATGTGCAGTTTCATCCAATCAATCCGGAAATTATTATGTATAACCATGAGTGGCCCAGCTTTGACTGCGGGATCCGGCGTATCTGGATGTATGACCATGAAACGGATTCTCTGATTCGTGTCCGCACCGAGGGAAGCGATACTCTGGGGAATCCAAGGGGCTTTGCACGAAGAGCGGAGGATTGGGTCTGCCATGAGATGTGGAGTGATGACGGAACTCAGATTATTTATCATGGCGGCTATGCAGGCGGTCCGGCTATGGTTGGCCGGTATGAGCTGGCTACAAAAAGGTACTGGGAAATTGCTTTGCCGGATGATTACAATGCCTATGGCCATTTTACTATGGATCACAGGGGAAACCTGGTGTGCGACGGGTATTTTAAATATCCCTGGGAGGTAAAGCAGGTTCGGGAAAACAGTACAGATAACGGGCCGGATCCACATAAAAAGGATGCGGAGTATATCTGCAAGGTCATTCCGGACTGGGAAAAGGGAACTCTGACCTGGATTCCTCTTTGCAAACACGAAAGTGACTGGCTGGGGCAGGATGCCCACCCTCATCCCATATACAGTCATACGGGAGACAGGATCTTCTTTAACAGCCGGATGGAACGCTCGGTAAAGGTTTACTGTGTTTCAGCAAGAACGCCTCAGAAGGCTGAGGAAGAATAGAATAGAAGTTTGAGCGGCGGCAGTTTGAAGCATTTGCTTGGAACTGCCGCATTGTTGTATTTGCAGAAAAGAGATTTCTGTGGGGGAATAATTTCTATAGGGGACTCTTGAGCCATGATGCAGATTTTGCATTTATGGAGGGAAAGGGCGAATTCTGCACAATTCATGGCGAAGATTTTGCATTTAAGGAGAAAAAGAACTGCTTCCTGCACAAATCAGAGGAGAAATTTTGCATTTACGGTGGGAAAAGAGGAATTCTATATAAAACTCAGAGGTATGATATACACAGAGTGTTGACTGTCGAAACCTTAAAAAATAGATGTTCAAACATCTGTATTTTGAGGGCATACGGAGAGAACACGTGCCAGGGGCCTTTATTTGGTGGAAACAAGAAAAGAAATAGGAAAACTTCTGAAGCACAAACAAAAGGAATAAATTTATGATACAATCGAAAACAGGAATGCCATCAGAGTATGTAATGGTTTGACGAAATATAAGGCTCGAAAAAAAGAGAGACCTGGAAAGATAGAGGAATTGAAGACAAGAGCACAGAACAGAAGCTGGAGCTGGTAAGTACACAAAATTATAATGGAATTGTGGATCTGGTTTATAAAAGAAGAGCGAATTCCACGGGTGCGTAATGGTTCCTATTTTACATTCCGTGCAAAACGTGTATAATAAAGATCACGGGAAAAATTTATAACGGAGAGAATGAAATGAGAAGAACCTATTTAATCGACAGCGAGAATATCAACGATGTGTGGGTGGAGCTTCTGCAGGTACTGGAGGATGGGGATGAGATTCTGGTATTTTATACAGATAAAAGCGCACACATGGGCTATGATAGAATCGTTTGTCTGATGGAACAAAAGCGAGGGGCGGTTCACTGGATCAAGTGTTTTGAAGGGCAGAATGCCCTGGATTTTCAGCTGGTGACAGAGCTGGGAAGCTGTCTGTCTCAGAATGGCAGCCGGGAATATATCATTGTTTCCAATGATACCGGATATGACGCTGTAGTTCGTTACTGGCAGCAGAAGGGATGCTCTGTGCGGAGAATTAAGGGTACAGATTGTGAGAAGGGAGCGCCGGAGGAAAGACGCCAGGAAGAGAAGGCAGAGAAAGCCGTATCAGAAAAGAAGGGCCGAAACAATAAGTCTGAAAAGGCTGGAGCTGCAGCGCGTGTTCACGGAGAGGAGCCGGCCGCTCAAAAATCCTGTGCAGAAAAAAATTGCGGAGAGGAGCCGATTCTCCAAGAATCCTGCGCAGCAGGAAATCACAGGAAAGGACAGGAGAAATCGGAATCCTGTGCAGCTGGAAACCGCAGAGAAGAACAGGAAAAATCAGAATCCTGCGCAGTGGAAAATCACGGAGAAAAGCCGGGAAAATCAGCATCTTCTGCAAAGAAGGTTCGTAGGAAAAAGTCTCCGAAGGCAGTATCTGCAGAGAACGGGCGCGGAGAAATGAGAGAAGCGGAAGCTTGTGCAGAGGACATCTGCGGAGAAATGAGAAAAGTGGAAGCTTGTGCAGAGAACAGCTGCGAAGAAATGTCCCCAAAGGAAGTGTCAGCGGGAAAGGATGAAGCAGAAGGCGAGGGAAGCTGCGGGCAGACCACTTCTGAGGGAAACGGCAGAAAAAAGAGAAAAAACAGACGAAAAAAAACACAAAAAGAGAAGAAGGAAGAATGCCGGGAGTTCGCTGAGGAGGATACCCTGGTTTTTACGGAGAAACCAGAGCCGTTCGAAGACGACGAAGCTGTTTTAGAGCAGGAGCTCTTTGGAGACGGAGAGGAAGACAGGGAAAACGGCGAAGCAGAAACAGAAGAAAAACACAATGGCGGCGGCGCTGACTGGAGGGAAGAGCTTTTGAAGATTTTCCGTCGAACAGGAAGCCGGGAGCCGGAGGAGGATCGGAGATTTCTCCTGGAGCTTTGCAAAACCCTGAAGCTTTCGAATATGTCTCTGGTTCACAATGTGATGGAGTATCATTTTGGTCTGGCAACTGGAAACGGAATTTATCGTTTTATTCGAGAAAATCCTGGCTGCCGGGGAGAACTTTCCGCCGGATACAGCAACAACAAAAAGGAAAGAGAACGCCGGTATCTGGAACTGATTCTGGCACGCAGTGAAATGAGCCTGCAGGAAGGAGATGTGGATCAAATTCTGAAGATTCTTAACGGGGTACCCAAGAAGAATCTGAATGGGATTCATTCAGCCTTGCTGCGCCGGTTTGGGCAGGAGGATGGAGGAAGCTTTTATGCGGTTCTCCGAAATCATGTAAAGATTATCCGGGCACTGTAGAGTTGTGGGAGATTTTGCAGAGTGAATGATTCAACAATAACACGTCTGGATAGATGCGGAACTATTATAGAAAGAAAAAGGTTCGCAGGAGAGACTGGGAGAACGCCGGTAAAGGCTCAGAAAAAGAATAAAATATAAAGAATAAACGCAAAAGGCCAGAGGCCGCTGCAGATGATACTTGTCTTAGCTGCAGCGGCGCTGGCCTTTATTTTTCTTTATTTCAGAGGAAAATCTCTTGCTCTGACTACAGATTCTTATTCTTTTCAAAAAGAATCAGCAGCCCCTTTAACATCAGAGCCTCATCATACTGGATTTGATGGCGGCACAGAGGCATAATAAAGCGGGACAGTCCTCCGGTGGCAACCAGAGAAGCAGGCTGCCCCAGTTCTTCTTCAATCCGGTCAATCAGGCCGTCGATCATGCCGGCATTGCCGTACATAATTCCGCTTCTCATACAGTCAATGGTATTTTTTCCGATGACCTTTTTGGGAATATCCAGGCTGATAGAGGGAAGCTGGGCGGTTTTGCTGCTTAAGGTATCTAGGGAAATACGAAGTCCAGGCAGAATGGTTCCTCCGATATAATTGCCGGCCGGATCTACCACAGACATAGTGGTGGCAGTTCCCATATCAATGACGATGATGGGGCAGGGATAATCCCGAATAGCAGCGACAGCATCAACAATCAGATCGCTGCCGACGGTTTTCGGGTTGTCCATAAGAATATTCATGCCGGTTTTGATGCCGGATCCAACCAGCATGGGGTGATGGCCCAGGATTTTCTTTACGGCTGAGGAAATGGCGGCATTCAGAGGAGGCACAACAGAAGAAAGAATAGAGCCCTCAATATCAGCTGTGCAAATGCCGTGAATTTCCAGAATATTTTTAATATTTATGGCATATTCTGTGCTTGTTTTATTGTGATTGGTGGTCAGGCGTTCAACAAAATATGTTTTTTCTGAGTCAATGCAGCCTACCACAATATTGGTGTTTCCCATATCCAGTGCTAAAATCATTGGAAAAGCTCCTTTCCCGATTCCTGAAGGGAACCGGCAGAATCTGTGTATTTTCAGGCAGAAAACGAACCGCAAAAAGCAGTTGTTTTGCACACTCATCCTATCATATTTTACAGGGAAACACAATCGGAATCCCTTTTAAATACGCAATTTTTGTGCTATACTGATTCCATTGCAAATGTTTGCCGGGGCAGGCTCCGGCGATAAAATCAGGAGGGACTAATGCTGAAAGGAAAGACAGTAGTTCTTGGCGTAACAGGCGGAATTGCCGCCTACAAAATAGCCAGCCTGGCAAGTATGCTGGTAAAGCAGCATGCAGATGTGCAGGTGATTATGACAGAAAATGCAACGAATTTTATTACTCCTACTACCTTTGAAACATTGACAGGGAACAAATGTCTGGTTGATACCTTTGACAGAAATTTTCAGTTCCAGGTGGAACATGTAGCTCTGGCCAAGCGGGCGGATATTTTCATGATTGCCCCGGCGACAGCCAATGTGATTGCAAAGGTGGCCCACGGGCTGGCAGATGATATGCTGACAACTACATTTTTGGCTTGCAAAAAACCGAAATACATTGTTCCGGCCATGAATACCCAGATGTATGAAAATCCCATCACTCAGGATAATCTGGATATCTGCCGCAGATATGGGATGCATGTGGTGGAACCGGCCAGCGGATATCTGGCCTGTGGGGATACAGGAGCAGGAAAGATGCCGGAGCCGGAGCTTTTGATGGAATATATTATGCAGGAGCTGGCTTTTGAAAAGGATATGGCGGGGAAAAAAGTCCTGGTGACAGCCGGTCCCACCAGGGAAGCCATTGATCCGGTTCGTTATATTACCAATCACTCCACCGGGAAAATGGGCTATGCCATTGCGCAGGCAGCTGCCAGACGGGGCGCGGAAGTGACTCTGGTAAGCGGGCCGGTCAATTTAAAGGCCCCTCTTGGTGTGAATCTGGTGCCGGTGACAAGCGCCGGGGAAATGTTTCAGGCAGTAACTGAAGCAAGCAGCAGTCAGGATGTGATTATTAAGGCGGCAGCTGTGGCTGATTACCGCCCCAAATATGTGGGAACAGAGAAAACAAAGAAAAAAGACGGGGATATGAATCTGGAAATGGAACGGACAGATGATATTCTTGCATGGCTGGGGAACCACAGACAGACGGGCCAGGTACTCTGCGGATTTTCCATGGAGACAGAAAATATGCTGGAAAATTCTCAGGCAAAACTGGAGAAGAAGCATGTAGATATGATTGTTGCCAATAATTTAAAGACAGCCGGGGCAGGCTTTGGAACAGATACGAACGTTGTGACCATAATTACTAAAGAAGGGGCAGAGGAGCTGGCTATGATGACAAAGGAACAGGTGGCTCATCAGCTTTTGAACCGGATTATGGACAGATTCTGAGGCTGAAAGGCAAGAAACTTCAGGAAGTGATCATTATGCCCTGGAACCCTGTTGCCAGAGCTGGATTTCTCTGGTACAATCATGGATTGAAGAGAAATTTGCGCAGCAATCGATCTGTGCAGCAGAGCTTTAATCAGAAGATTTGGAGGACAGACTTTTGTCAAATATAGCAGAAGAGATAAAAAAACGAAGAACATTTGCCATTATTTCCCATCCGGATGCAGGTAAAACCACATTAACGGAGAAATTCCTGCTTTACGGAGGCGCCATTAACCTGGCAGGAACCGTAAAGGGAAGAAAAGCTGCCAAGCATGCAGTTTCTGACTGGATGGAGATTGAGAAGGAGAGAGGAATTTCTGTTACCTCGTCTGTAATGCAGTTTGAATATGACGGATACTGCATTAATATTCTGGACACACCGGGACATCAGGATTTCTCAGAGGATACCTACCGTACCCTGATGGCAGCAGACAGTGCCGTCATGGTAATCGACGGCTCCAAGGGTGTTGAGGCGCAGACCATTAAGCTGTTTAAGGTTTGTGTGCTGAGAGGAATTCCGATTTTTACTTTTATCAATAAAATGGACCGGGAAGCGAGAGATCCCTTTGAGCTGATGGATGAAATTGAAAATGTCCTGGGAATCCGCACCTGCCCCATTAACTGGCCGATTGGATGCGGAAAGAATTTTAAGGGCGTTTACGATCGCCATACCAAGGAAATTACCACCTTTACAGCAGCTATGGGAGGCGCGAAGGAGGTAGCGACTCAGAACTATGGTCTGGATGCGCCGAATCTGGATGATGTGATTGGATATTCCTACCATGAACAGCTTTTGGATGAGATTGAGCTGTTAGACGGCGCTGCAGATGAGTTTGATATGGAGCGGGTAAGCAGAGGAAACCTGTCTCCGGTATTTTTTGGTTCTGCCCTGACTAACTTTGGTGTGGAAACCTTCCTGCAGCATTTCCTGAAGATGACATCTTCCCCCCTGCCGAGAAGAACTCTGACCGGGGAGATTGATCCGTTTAAAGAGGATTTTTCCGCCTTTGTATTTAAGATTCAGGCCAATATGAACAAGGCCCACAGAGACAGAATTGCTTTTATGCGGATTGTTTCCGGAAAGTTTGAAGCAGGCATGGAGGTGAATCACGTCCAGGGCGGCAAGAAGCTGCGCCTGTCCCAGCCGCAGCAGATGATGGCTCAGGACAGAAAGATTGTAGAAGAGGCCTATGCCGGAGATATTATCGGTGTATTTGATCCTGGTATTTTTTCCATTGGAGATACCCTCTGCAAATCCAGTGAAAAGTTTGAATTTGAGGGAATCCCCACCTTTGCGCCAGAGCATTTTGCAAGGGTGCGCCAGATTGACACCATGAAGAGAAAGCAGTTCTTAAAGGGCGTCAGCCAGATTGCCCAGGAGGGTGCGATTCAGATCTTCCAGGAGTTTAATACTGGTATGGAGGAGATTATTGTAGGCGTAGTTGGTGAACTGCAGTTTGAGGTTTTAACCTATCGTCTGGAAAATGAATACAACGTAGAGGTAAAGCTGGAAAAGCTGCCTTATGAATATATCCGCTGGATTGAGAATAAAGAAGAAGTGGATGTGGCAAGAATTCAGGGTACCTCCGATATGAAACGGATCAAGGATCTGAAGGATAATCCGCTGCTTCTGTTTGTCAACAGCTGGAGCGTGGGTATGGTAGAAGAGAGAAATCCGGGACTGAAGCTGTCTGAGTTTGGAAGAAGCTAAGAGGCTTTGGAAGACAGGTATTTCCGTATAGTGAGACAACAGATCATTGGCATCATGAAAGGAGACAAAGATTATGAGCAAGATTGATGAAGTAAGAGCTGCTATGGTAGCAGCCATGAAGGCAAAGGATAAAGTGAGAAAGGATTCTCTTTCTATGCTGCTGTCTGCTTTAAAGAACGCGGAGATTGACAAGCGTTCTCCCCTGACAGAGGAAGAGGAAAATGCTGTAGTGAAAAAGGAACTGCGTCAGAGTAAGGAAACCTATGATCTGGCTCCTGAGGAACGCCAGGATATCAGAGAGGAAATGGCAGCAAGAATCGCTGTTTACAAGGAGTTTGCACCGGAGGATATGAGTGCGGAGCAGATTGCCCAGGTGATTCAGGAGGTGCTGGCAGAGCTGGGAATTGAAAAGCCCGTTGGCGCAGATAAGGGAAAAATCATGAAGGTTCTGATGCCCAGAGTAAAGGGGAAAGCAGACGGAAAGCTGGTGAATGAGACACTGGCTGGCATGATGAAATAAAAAGAAAGGGGTTTTTACAATGTACAGAGAAAAAATTGATGCGTTTATTGATGCCCACCGTCAGGAGCTGGTGGAGGACGTCTGCGAACTGTGCAGAATTAACAGCGAAAAAATGCCTGCTGAGGAGGATATGCCATTTGGTCCTGGGGCGGCTGAATGCCTGGACGCAGCGCTGGATATGGCAGAGGGATATGGCTTTGATACCACCGATTATGACGGATATGTAGGCTGCATTGATTTAAATGACAAGCCCCGCCACCTGGATATTCTGGCTCATCTGGATGTAGTTCCTGCCGGAGAGGGCTGGACTGTGACAGCGCCGTTTGAGCCTGTTGAAAAAGACGGAAAGATCTACGGACGGGGAACTGCCGATGACAAGGGTCCGGCGATTGCTGCTCTTTATGCTATGCGTGCGGTAAAAGAGCTGGGGATTCCCTTAAAGAAGAATGTCCGTCTGATCCTGGGTACCGATGAGGAATGCGGAAGCTCTGACATTGAATACTATTACAGCAAAGAACCAGAGGCTCCCATGACCTTTTCTCCGGATATTGAATACCCGGTTGTAAATGTGGAAAAGGGACGTCTTCCAGGACATTTCACAATGAATTTTGAGGTTTCTGAGGCTCTTCCGAGACTGGTAAGCCTTAAGTGCGGAACTAAGATTAATGTGGTTCCCGGAAAAGCGAAGGCAGTGGTAGAGGGCTTTGAGGACGGCGTTTTGGAGGCTGCGGCAAAGGCGGCAGAAGAAAAGACAGGCGTTCATTTTACCATGGAAGCCAAAGACGGAGCAGTGGAGATTACCGCAGAAGGAAAGGGAGCTCATGCATCTACGCCTCAGGAGGGAGTTAATGCTTTGACCGGACTTCTGGAGCTGCTGACCGGACTTCCCTTTGCTGCCTGCCCGCAGGTGGATGGCCTGAAGAAGATTGCAGCCCTGATGCCTCACGGGGACTTCTACGGAAAGGGACTGGGCGTGGATATGGAGGACGAGCTGTCAGGACGTCTGACTCTGGCATTTACTATGCTGACTGTTGACGCAGCTTCCCTGGATGGAGAGTTTGACAGCCGTGTTCCGGTATGCGGAAACGAAGACAATGTTCTGAAGGTGATTCAGGAAAAGATGAAAGAGAACGGAGGCGTTCTTCTGAACGAAACCATGACTCCTCCTCATCATGTAGACGGCGATTCTGATTTTGTCAGAACACTCTTAAAGGCATTTGAGGATTATACAGGAATCAAGAGTGAATGTCAGTCTACCGGAGGCGGTACCTACGTTCATCACCTGAAAAACGGCGTTGCATTTGGCGCTGCCATGCCGGGCAGAGACAACAATATGCATGGAGCAAATGAGTTTGCGCAGACAGACGATCTGGTAATCAGCGCAAAGATTTTTGCTCAGGTTATTGTAGATTTGTGCAGCTAAGGCGAACAAGCTTATAGGGAAATCCAAGGATGCGGAGGATCAGATTCTTCCTACAGCTGTAGGAAGGCTGCTTTTCCGCATCCTTTTTATAAAAACAAGGAAACAGCAAATGAGGTGCAGTGAATGAACAGTCTGAAAAAACTATTTGCCCAGGTGGATATGACAGAAGGGCGTCCCTGGGAAAAAATTGTACTATTTACGATTCCTATGATTATCGGCAATGTGGCTCAGCAGCTCTACAATACCGTAGACAGTATTGTTGTAGGCCGGTATGTGGGAGATAATGCTCTGGCAGCAGTGGGAAGCGCCAGCCCGATTTTGAATCTGCTGCTGGTGCTGTTTATCGGAATTTCTATGGGAGCCAGCATCATGGTTTCCCAGTATTTCGGATCACGGGACAGAGAAAATCTTTCCCGCACAATTGGAAGCGTGCTGACTTTAACAGCAGCCTCTTCCATATTTTTGGTGATTGCAGGTTCTGTGGCGATTCGGCCGATTCTGGAACTTTTAAACACGCCTGCCAGCATCATAGACTGGTGCTCTGATTATCTTTTTATTATGATGTATGGAATTGCCGGAGTCGCATACTATAATATTCTCTGCGGCGTTTTAAGAGGTCTGGGCGATTCTTTTTCTGCTTTGGTTTATCTGGTGGTCGCTACAGTGATCAATATTATTCTGGATCTGTGGTTTGTAGCAGGATTAAATATGGGTGTGCCAGGGGTAGCTCTGGCTACGGTGATTGCTCAGATGATTTCTGCAGTTCTGTGTTTTTTGAAGCTTCGGAAAATGAAGCATTTATTTGATTTAAAGGCATGCTATTTAAAGCCTCACCGGGAAAATATTGCAACGGTAGTACGGCTGGGCGTTCCCAGCGGAATTACCCAGGCCATTTTTTCTCTGGCTATGGTTGTAGTGCAGTCTCTGACTAACAGCTTTGGAGAAATGGTGATTGCCGCCAATGTTATTATTATGAGAGTGGACGGATTCGCCATGATGCCTAACTTCTCCTTTGGTACAGCAATGACTACCTATTCTGGACAGAACGTAGGCGCGAAAAAGCTGGATCGGGTGAAGACGGGAGCAAAACAGGGTACTCTGATTGCAGTGGGAACCTCTGCTGCCATTACAGCGGTTATTCTGCTTTTCGGCCGTCATCTGATGGCGATTTTTACCTCCACCTCGGAGCTGGTTACGTTAAGCAACAACATGATGCGGGTTCTTGCTCTGGGATATCTTGCCATGGCAGTGACCCAGAGTCTGTCCGGCGTTATGCGGGGAGCCGGAGATACCATGACGCCTATGTGGATTTCTCTGATTACGACGGTAGCCATCCGGGTGCCTCTGGCTTACGGAATTGCCTGGATGACCAGAACGCCTGAAATGCCGGGAGGCTGGTACGCCTGCATCTGGATATCTCTTCTGGTTTCTTGGGTTCTGGGCGCTGTGATTACGGCTGTGTTCTATCGCTGGGGAAAGTGGAAGGAAAAGGCGCTGGAGTAAGAATTTAGAATAACCAGAATTGACACAGGGCAGAAACCGAAATATAATACCACCAAAGCAGGAAATGCCTGAA
Source organism: Lachnoclostridium sp. Marseille-P6806 (assembly GCF_964238185.1). NCBI lineage: Bacteria > Bacillati > Bacillota > Clostridia > Lachnospirales > Lachnospiraceae > Lachnoclostridium > Lachnoclostridium sp. Marseille-P6806. Next base: position 57,634 of record NZ_CAXSLG010000011.1, on the reverse strand, counting down.
GAAAAATCCAGGGCAGAGAATTCTTGAACAAAAAAGAAAACAGGAGGATTTTGAAAATGGCAGATATTTATACATCCGTAGATCAGCTGGTGGGAAAAACACCGCTTCTGGAGCTGACAAATCTGGAGCGGCAGTTTGGCTTAAAGGCAAGACTTCTGGCAAAGCTGGAATATCTTAATCCGGCCGGTTCTGCAAAGGATCGGGTTGCAAAATACATTTTGAATGATGCAGAAGAAAAGGGAATTCTGACAAAGGATTCTGTGATCGTTGAGCCGACCTCCGGAAATACAGGAATTGGCCTGGCTGCAATCGCAGCGGCCAGAGGATACCGTGTGATAATTGTGATGCCAGATTCCATGTCAGCGGAGAGACGTCTTCTGATGACTGCTTACGGTGCAGAGCTGGTTCTGACTGAAGGAGCAAAGGGAATGGGGGGAGCGATTGCAAAGGCAGAGGAGCTGGCAAAGGAAATCCCAGGAGCTTTTCTGGCAGGGCAGTTTGTGAACCCGGCTAATCCCAGGGCTCATTTTGAGACAACAGGGCCGGAAATCTGGGAGGATACAGACGGAGAAGTGGATTTCTTTGTGGCAGGAGTAGGAACCGGAGGAACCATAACGGGAACAGGAAGTTATTTAAAATCTAAGAAGCCCCAGGTTCAGATTGTGGCAGTGGAGCCGTCGGATTCCCCAGTTCTTTCCCAGGGAAAGGCAGGCGCTCACAAGCTTCAGGGCATAGGAGCTGGTTTTATACCGGAGATTCTGGATACCACGGTTTATGATGAGGTGATTCCAGTGACCTCTGAGGATGCCTTTGAGACCGGGCGGATGCTGGGAAAAAGAGAAGGTGTTCTCGTCGGAATTTCTTCCGGCGCAGCGCTCTGGGCTGCCATAGAAGTGGCAAAGCGACCGGAAAATGAGGGAAAAACCGTGGTTGTACTGCTTCCGGATACGGGAGACCGGTATCTGTCTACAGAAATGTACGCAGAATAAGAAAGGAAAAGAGAATGAACGCTGTCAGCACCTATCAATCGCCGCTGGGGGAGCTTCTTCTGGCGGCAGATGAGGAAGGCTTAACCGGGATGTGGTTTCAGGGACAGAAGTATTTTGCAGCAGGGCTGGGAGAAGAAACGGAACCCCGGGGGCTTCCTGTTTTTGAGGAGGCAAAGCGATGGCTGGATCTGTATTTTCAGGGAAAGCAGCCGGATTTTTTTCCTGCGCTGCATATGCAGGGAACACCATTTCAGAAGCTGGTATGGGAGCTTCTTCTGCAGATTCCTTATGGGGAAACCATAACCTATGGGGAGCTTGCCGGACAGATCGCAGCGCAGCTGGGCAGAACCTCCATGTCTGCTCAGGCAGTAGGCGGCGCCGTGGGACATAATAAGATTTCTATTCTGATTCCCTGCCATCGCGTGGTTGGCAGGGATCAAAGCCTGACTGGATATGCCGGAGGGCTGGAACGAAAGAAATGGCTGCTGGAGCTGGAGAAGGGAAAACATCCGGTTTTTCCCTGGAACTGCAAGGGGCTCAGCTAGCGGCCGGTTTTATTTTCGGCTCTCCACTGACGGGGAGAGATACCGTAGACACTGCGGAAGGCCCTGGAAAAATGAAGCTGATTCGGGTAGCCCACAGCATTTCCGATATCGCCAATGGAAAGCTCTGTCAGCTTCAGCAGCTCCGTTGCTCTTGTCATACGGTAGCTGATTAGAAATTCCTGGGGGCTTTTTCCTACGGCTTCCCGAAAAATTCTTCCGAAATAGCTGCGGTTCAGATTGCAGAAAGCAGCAATATCTTCTACAGAAATATCATTCTGAAAATTTTGTTCAATAAAAGAAGTCGCTTCTCTGATATAAAAATCCCGGAGTGTTCCTGTTTTTGGAGGCTTTCTGCTGGAAGAAGAGCGAGTGATGCAGTCTAAAAGCAGATAGAGCTTTCCTATCAGATGCAGAGGCGGCATTTCCGGATGCTGGGCGATATAAAGAATCAGCTGCTTCAGCTCTGCAGAAATATCTCTGGCATTGGAATGATAGATGGGATGATCTGGAGAGAGGCCAGCTAAATCAAGAGCCTCCTTTACACGAAGTCCGTCAAATTCTACCCACGCATATTCCCAGGGGTGCTCCTGATCGGCGCAGTAGGTGGTAACCTGATGGGGAAAAATCAGAAAACCTTCTCCGCTTCGTACAGGATAGCTTCGGGAAATACCGCCGGAATCCTCGGCAGTAAGTACTCCTGTGCCGGATATCACATAGTGAAAAAGATAGTGATTGCGTATGTGAGGCCCGTAGGAGTGAAGCGGACAGCAGGCTTCCCAACCATATTGGTATAAACCAAGATCAACAAAGTTTTCATTGGGAAAGACGGAAAAGAGATAATCGGACATAACTGGGATCTTCCTTTCTGAAAAAAGTAAAACATCACAAAAATAAGGGCATCAGCTCCGAAAGATTGACGAATTTGTCATGAATCGGAGCTTTTTTTGTTGGAAAAATATGGATTAATCTTATTATATACCAAAATACGACTAGACATCAAGCAGAGAAGAAAAAAGTTGTATTTTGATATAAAAGTAGTAAAATCCCTGTATTTACGTCTGAGAGCGGGTCAGGTATCATAGATGGTAGAAAGAACGCGCGGATATTTCTCAATAATACGAATCAGACCACACTTACAGGGGGTATATGATGCATAAGAGAGCAAAAAAAGGAATGAGATTTTGTGCAGTCGTGCTGCTGGCACTCCTTTCTCTGACCGGATGTGGCAGCAAAGAAACTGCGGACGGAAAAGTAAAGCTGTCTTTTCAGATATGGGATACGGCTCAGAGAGCAGGAATGCAGGCAGTGATTGATGAATATGAGAAGACACATCCGAATGTAACGATTGATCTTCAGGTGACCAGCTGGGATGAATATTGGACAAAGCTGGATGCGGCAGCAGAATCCAACCAGCTTCCGGATATTTTCTGGATGCATACGAATCAGATTTTGAAATATGCAGACTATGGAATGCTGGCTGATGTGACTGAGCTTTATGACGATGAGGATCCAGAGTATTATGAGAAGCATTTTTCTGAAATTTCTCTGGGAAATGCCAGAGGCTCTGATGGCAGACTTTACGGAGTTCCCAAGGATAAGGATACCGTGGGACTGGTATACAACAGAGCGCTTTTTGATCAGGCAGGCGTAGCTTATCCAGATGAAACATGGACCTGGGACACACTTTGTGAAGCCTCTGCCCAGATCTATGAAAAGACCGGAAAATACGGCTACATGGCATACGCAGATGAGCAGCTGGGATACTGGAATTTTGTTTATCAGGCAGGCGGCTGTATTTTAAATGAGGACAAGACAAAGGCAGGTTTTCTGGAACTGGCAACCAGAAAAGCCATGGAATTCTATGTGAATCTTCAGAAGGAGCCATGGTGTCCGGACCAGAATTATTTTGCAGAAACAGCTCCGGGAAATGCCTTCTTTTCTGAACAGGGAGCGATGTATCTGGAAGGAAACTGGAATCTGATGTCTCTTCGTGAGAATAATGCAGAAATGGAAGGAAAGTGGGATGTTGCTGTGCTTCCAAAATGTCCGGATCCGGAAAAAGGCGACGGAAGAGCCACGATTTCCAATGGGCTTTCCTATGCAACAGGAGCTCATGGCAAAAAGCTTTCTCATGCCCTTGATTTTTTGAAATTCTGTGGTTCTGAGGAGGGACAGAGAGTGCAGGGACTGTCCGGTGCGGCGATTCCGGCCTATGAGGGGCTGGAGGATACCTGGATCAGCGCATTTGACAAATTTGATTATAAAATGAACGTAGAGAAATGCACAGAGATGTTTGCATATGGTGTTCAGAGCGTGAATAATGCATCCAGACCGAACTGGAAGACACAGGTGAATGATACGCTTTTGAAGATTTACAGCGGCAGTCTGACCCTGGATGAGGGACTGGCAAGGATGCAGCAGCTGGTAGATGAAGCGGCAGAGCCGTAAAGGAGGAAGGAAGCATGGGAAGAAAAAGAGGTTTAAGCGATGAGGCAAAATGGGGGTATCTGCTGGTAGCGCCCACAATCATCGGTCTGATCGTTCTGAATGTATATCCGTTTATTCAGACCCTGATTTTAAGCTTTTCCACCACCCATCCATTTGGATTTTATGAGATCAGCGGAATTGGAAATTATGTAAAAATGTTTTCCAGCCAGGAGTTCTGGAAAGCAACCTGGAACTCTGTCTATTTCTGTATTTTAACGGTGCCGGTAGGGATTTTTCTGGCTCTGGTAACAGCAGTGCTGCTGAATGCGAAGATTGCAGGAAAGACTGCCTTCCGCGCCATCTATTTTCTGCCGATGGTAGTTGCGCCGGCAGCAGTGGCTATGGTTTGGAAATGGATTTTTAATGCAGAATACGGTATTATCAATCAGATTCTGGGAAGCCGGGTGAATTGGCTGACCAATCCGAAGCTGGTGCTTCCGGCAACGGCAGCTGTGGCAGTGTGGAGCTCTGTAGGCTACGATGCAGTGCTGCTTTTATCCGGAATCCAGAATATTTCCAAAAGCTATTATGAGGCAGCTGATTTGGACGGAGCTACGAAAATTCAGCAGTTTTTTTCCATCACCCTTCCTATGGTTTCACCTACCCTGTTCGTGGTTTTAATTATGCGGTTGATGGCTTCATTGAAGGTATATGATTTAATTTATATGATGGTTGATCAGACCAATCCTGCACTGACCAGTGCGCAGTCCCTGATGTATCTGTTCTACCGGGAGTCCTTTGTAGCAGGCAATCGCGGATATGCATCTGCAATTGTAATCTGGACTGTGCTTTTAATCGGTATTGTAACGGCAGTTCAGTTTTGGGGACAGAAAAAATGGGTAAATTATGAAGTATAAAAGGAGGCAGCAGCATGGATTCCCTGCAGAAAAAGTACCGCAGAAATAAAATAATGATATATGGTGCCCTTACCCTGGGCGCAGTTCTGATGATCTTTCCGTTTATCTGGATGCTTCTTACCAGTTTTAAATCACCGGCAGAAAGCGTACAGATTCCGCCGACGATTCTTCCGTCCCGGTGGCTGGCGGAAAACTACACAAAGGCCCTGACCAGCCTTCCTTTTGTGAAACTGTATCTGAATACGATGCTTTTGATTGTATTTCGTGTAATTTGCGCTGTGGCCTTTTCTTCCGCAGCGGGTTTTGCCTTTGCCAAGCTTCGGTTTAAGGGGAAAAATCTTCTGTTTTCTATTGTTCTGGTGCAGATGATGCTTCCGTCTCAGATTTTTATTATTCCCCAGTACCAGATGCTGGCAAAGATGGGACTGACAAACACGATGTTTGCTCTGGTTTTTCCGGGACTTGTCAGTGCCTTTGGAACCTTCTTTCTCCGGCAGTCCTACATGGGAATTCCTGATGAGATTGGAGAGGCAGCCTGTCTGGACGGATGCAGCCAGTGGCAGACCTTTACAAAGGTTATGATGCCTTTGACAAAGGCTTCCATGGCGGCGCTGACAATTTTTACGGCAGTATTTGCCTATGGAGATCTGATGTGGCCCTTGATTGCCAATACGGATTTGGGAAAAATGACCCTGTCAGCAGGCTTGTCCACACTGCGGGGACAATTTACAACCAATTATCCGGTTCTTATGGCCGGTTCTATGCTGGCTATGATTCCCATGATTATTTTGTATCTGCTGTTCCAGAAACAGTTTATTGAAGGAATTGCCATGACAGGCGGAAAATAGGAGGAGAAAAAAATGGCGATTGTTGCAGAGAAAAATCTGTTTACCTTACATACGGATCATTCTACTTATCAGATGAAAGCAGACGATTTGGGTTATCTGCTGCATCTGTATTATGGGGAACGGGCAGAGGGCTCTATGGAGTATCTGCTTCACTATGGAGACAGGGGATTTTCCGGAAATCCCTATGATGCAGGAAGTGACAGAACCTATTCTCTGGATGCCTTACCTCAGGAATATCCAGTAAGAGGAAATGGTGATTTCCGTATGCCAGCTTTGATCGTGCGCCGTGAAAACGGCGCCGTAAGCTCAGATTTACGGTATGCCGGATATCGGATTCTGGACGGAAAGTATGAGCTTTCAGGACTTCCAGCAGTTTATGAGGCAGAACAGGATCAGGATGTACAGACGCTGGAGGTAGATTTAAAGGATATGGAAACCGGCCTTCTGGTTACTCTTTTATATGGGGTATTTCCTAAAAAGGATGTGATAACCAGGGCAGTCCGTCTTCAGAATGAGGGACAGGAGCTTTTGACTCTGGAATCTGTACAAAGCGCCAGTCTGGATTTGATTTACGGCGATTATGACTGGATCCAGTTTTACGGACGCCATGCCATGGAGAGGAATGTGCAGAGGATTCCTGCGGCCCACGGCGCTCATGTAATTGGAAGCAGACGAGGAACCTCAAGCCACCAGTATAACCCCTTTGTAATTCTGGCGGAAAAAGAGACAACAGAGGATTTTGGAGCCTGTTATGGAATGTCCTTTGTTTACAGCGGAGGATTTCAGGCCTTTGCAGAACGGGATCAGTATGATCAGACCAGGATGGGCATGGGAATTTCGCCGGAGGGATTTTCCTGGAGTTTGAAGCCAGGAGAGAGCTTTACAGCGCCGGAGGTAATCCTTTCTTATACAGGAAAAGGACTGGGAGAGCTGTCTCGCCAGTATCACAGGATTCTGCGCCATAATGTGTGCAGAGGAATGTACAAGGAGGTCAGACGGCCGATTCTCATCAACAACTGGGAAGCCACTTATTTTGACTTTAACGGAAATAAAATTTATGAGATTGCGAAACAGGCAGCAGAGCTGGGCGTGGAGATGCTGGTTTTAGATGACGGCTGGTTTGGAAAACGGGATTCTGATGATTCCGGGCTGGGAGACTGGCAGGTAAATGAAAAAAAACTGGGCGGCACCCTTGGAGACTTGTCAGAGCGAATTCACAGCCTTGGAATGAAATTCGGACTTTGGATTGAACCGGAAATGGTATCGGAGGACAGTGATTTATACCGGGCACACCCGGACTGGGCGCTGGCTGTGCCCGGAAAGAAGCCGGTTCGGAGCCGGTACCAGCTTGTACTGGATTTTTCCAGAAAAGAGGTGGTGGATTACATTTACGGGCAGATCAGCAGCCTTCTGGATACGGTTCCCATTGAATATTTAAAGTGGGATATGAACAGAAGCATTGCCGACGTATATTCCAATGGGGCGAAGCCAGAAGAACAGGGAAAGGTACTGCATCAGTATGTACTGGGACTGTATGATTTTCTGGAGCGGCTCCACAGAAATTATCCTCAGGTACTGATTGAGGGATGCAGCGGCGGAGGAGGCCGGTTTGATGCAGGAATGCTGTATTACACACCACAGATCTGGTGCAGTGATAATACAGACGCCATTGATCGGGTCTGCATTCAGTATGGCACATCCTTCGGGTATCCGGTATCTGCGGTGGGAGCACATGTTTCCGCAGTGCCGAATCATCAGAATGGAAGAACCACGCCTTTGAAAACCCGTGCCAATCTTGCAATGGCAGGAAGCTTTGGATATGAGCTGGATCTGAATCGGCTTTCTGAGGAGGATAAACGGCAGATTTCCATCTATAACCAGGAGTTCAAGGAGCTGTGGCCTTTGATCCACAGCGGAGACTATTACCGGCTGTCGAATCCGTTCTGTATGAAGCAGGATCAGGAGACTGCGGCCTGGATGCACGTCAGTGAGGATCAGAGAGAGGCTCTGGTATTTGCAGTTCTTTTAAATGCCCATGGAAATCCGTCAGTTCCAAGGGTACGGCTTAAGGGGCTGAAAGCAGACCGGATGTACTGCAGCAGAGAGACAGGTACTGTGTATTCCGGAGCAGCTCTAATGAGCGCAGGAATTGTGCTTTCTGATTTGAAGCAGGAATACGGCAGTATCCGGATTCATCTGACTGAGATGAAGCAGGAGAATGGGCAGAGCAGGGAAGGGGAAATACAATGACACGGGATATGGACGAATTTCTGAACCGCCTGAACCGGCATCTGGATGAACTGAGATGGCTTTATATGGAGCTTTATGACAATGGTTCCATGTTTGCAGAGCTTTGCAGCCAGATGGAGGCCTTTTACAAAGAGAGAGGGACGGAACTGAAAAAACGTGACAGAGAAAAGCTGGAGACACCAGAATGGTTTCAGAAGCAGGATATGCTTGGCATGATGCTGTATATTGACAATTTTGCAGAGGATTTAAAGGGAGTGAAGAAAAAGCTTTCCTATCTTCAGAAGTGCGGCGTAACCTGCCTTCATCTGATGCCGTTTCTCGATACGCCGGAGGGACGTTCAGACGGCGGATATGCAGTTTCTGATTTCCGAAAGGTTCGTCCGGATTTGGGAACTATGGAGGATCTGGAGGCTCTTTCCCGGGCCTGTCATAAGAAGGGGATCAATCTCTGTATGGATTTTGTAATGAACCACACATCGGAGGATCATGAGTGGGCGAAAAGGGCCAGACAGGGAGACGGCGAGTATATGAGCCGCTATTTTTTCTATGACAATGGGGAAATACCGGCTCGGTATGAGCAGACGGTTCCTCAGGTGTTTCCTACTACGGCTCCGGGAAATTTCACCTGGGTCGAGGAGGCAGGGCATTACGTTTTAACTACATTTTACCCCTATCAGTGGGATTTGAATTATAAAAATCCCCGGGTGTTTAATGAAATGATGTATCATTTCCTGTATCTGGCCAACCGGGGACTTGATATTATCCGGATTGATGCGGTTCCCTATATCTGGAAGGAGCTGGGAACCAGCTGCAGAAATCTGCCCCAGGTTCATACAATTGTGCGGATGATGCGTATAATTGGAGAAATTGTTTGTCCTTCAGTGGCGCTGCTGGGGGAGGTTGTTATGGAGCCCCAGAAGGTAGTTCCCTATTTTGGAACTACGGAAAAACCGGAATGTCATCTGCTTTATAATGTGACAACCATGGCAACCATCTGGCATACCGTGGCCTCTCAGAATACGGAGCTTTTAAAGCGTCAGCTTTCCGCTGTTTACAGTCTTCCGGATGTCTATACCTTTTTGAATTATCTCAGATGTCATGATGATATTGGCTGGGGTCTGGATTATGATTTTCTGAAACAGCAGGGAATGAGAGAAATTCCTCATAAGCGATTTCTCAATGAATATTTTTTGGGAATTTATGGGGAAAGCAGGAGCAGAGGAGAGCTTTACAATGATGATCCGGTGACGATGGATGCCCGTTTCTGCGGAACCACTGCTTCTATGTGCGGTATGGAAGCCGCAGCAGAGGAAAATAGCCGGGAGGAAATGGAAAAGGCACTGCGGTTGGATTTGATGCTTCATGCCCTGATGCTCTGGCAGCCGGGAATTCCCATGCTTTACAGCGGAGATGAGGTGGGGCAGCTGAATGATCCTTCTTATAAACAGGATCCCAAAAAGGCCGGGGACTCCAGATATCTTCATCGGGGACGCTTCCCCTGGAAGCTGGCAGAGGAGGCACAGAAAAACAAAGACAGCATTCCTGGACGTCTGTTTGACGGACTGCGGCACCTGGAGGAATTTCGCAGTCAGGAGGCGGTTATGGCCAAGGATGCCCGGTGCCGTGTTCTGGAAATAGAAAATCCTCATATTCTTTGTCTTCAGCGGGAAAAAGACGGACAGAAGTTGACGGGAGTGTTTAATTTTTCCAGTGACAGCCAGATGGTTTTCCGAAAGGATCTGGAAGGAAGCACGGACTGCTTTGGCAGAGGGAAAGAAACGGCGGAGGAAATATGGATGGAGCCTTACGGCTTTCGGATTGTAAAGCAGATCTGACAGCTGAAAGGGAGAGATTTACCTTCAGAAGGTAAATCAGAGAGGGAAGGGTAAGTCTTTCCGGCAGCTGTAAAGGGTGGATCGCTCTGTATCTGCTGAACGGATATTTTGTATTTTGGAGAGAGCTGTATCAGGCCTGTTTTACGCAGACAGGCTTTTGATATGGCTCTTGTTTTTATGGCTACGCCATGGTAGAAAACAGTGACATGGTATTTATCCCGGATATTGCCACGGCAGTGGTAGATCCCTTTATTGAGGCGCCGGTAACCATAGGCTACGCCATGGCAAACCGCAGCGCTGTTGTTCGGATCCCGGCCTATGTAAAATCCCCGGACAAGAAGCGGTTTGAGCTGCGCAATCCGGATGCAACCTGCAATCCCTATTATGCCTATGCCGCAATTTTGATGGCAGGTCTGGACGGCATTCGGAGAAAAATCGATCCGGCAGGTCAAAACTGGGGACCCTTTGACTTTAACCTGTTTGAGCTTTCTGAAGAGGAAAAGGCAAAGCTGGGTCATCTGCCTGCCAGTCTGGATGAGGTTCTGGATGCGCTGGAGGCAGATCACGAGTATCTGACAGAAGGCGGCGTTTTCCCAGAAAGCCTGATCAAGAACTGGATTCGAACCATGAGGGCAGACAGCAGGGAAATCAGCAGAATTCCTCATCCGGCAGAATTTGTCCGGTATTATGATTTATAGGAGGGAGAAGGATGCGAGGGTCTCGTTTGTCAGATAGGATCAGTTTGAAATCGTAGATATATACTGCGCGCAGGGGAAATGGCTGCTGATGCAGCCACGCTCCGGCGCAGGAAAATAGTTACGAATATTGGCTGAAAAAGTAGAATGGAGGGATTCTTTCTTGCACTTAGAAGTGTTTTAAAGAGTAAATCTGCAAGGATAATTATTTTGATTGCGTTTCTGGCAGTTTCTTTTTATTCACTTATTACAATTAGTGCGCATATATTATCAATTAAAAAAATTGTTGAGAACGATAAAAATAGAAAAACAGAGATTACACAGACTTATCCTGTAAGCACAGATGATATCGAAGGCGTGATAGAGGATGTGAAGCTTACATGATCTGTTGACAGAGAAAAGCTCTATTCTGAAGAGGAGCCGGAGCTTGTTTCGCTTTTGAAAAGGTATGACGCCACGCTATGAGCAAGTGGCTGTTTGAGCGGGGACAGCAGATAACAAATATTTATATATTTCCTGACAACCCTATTCTCTTTGTGACGCGTATCCGCCAGTTTTGCATGAAAGGCCGTTTTCGAAGAAAAATGCAAAATACACATTTATATAAAAAGCAGCGCTGCTCCATAGATGATTTCTCATCTAATTTGCAGCGTTGCTTTTTCCCTTTTTAAGGTTTTTGCTCTGTCTGACTGACTATACACCAATGATGCTGACACCGGGATTGGCACGACAGCTCCCCTTTTTTGCATCAAAAGAAGACAGAAAGATTTATAACTGTCTTGTCACATGACAAAACAAGTGGTATAATGCCAGATGTTGCGAAATTGTAACTGTTCAGGACGGGGCATCTTCTTGTCCGGCAAAGCCGAACAAGAAGTATCGGGGATTCCTCCGATGTGAGAACTGGCGAGAAAAGCCGCTTACAGGCAAGCCTGATACGGCTTTTCCCGCCAGTTCTCCCGCCGTCCTGAATAGTTACGCAAAATTGTAAATATTTCAGGGAAATGGGCATTATGGAGGGACTCATGTCAGTAATAGAAGAAATCAGGCGTTTGAAGGAAGAAAAAAATGCAGTGATTCTGGCTCATTATTATGTGCCGGATGAGGTGCAGGAAATAGCAGATTATATTGGAGATTCTTATTATTTAAGCAAGGCGGCTCAGAAAACAGATGCAGATATCATCGTGTTCTGCGGTGTAAAGTTTATGGGAGAAAGCGCCGCAATTCTGAATCCGGAAAAGAAGGTTCTGATGCCGGATATGGCGGCAGACTGCGCGATGGCTCATATGGTGCAGCTGGAAAAAATCCGTGAAATGAGAGAGAAGTACGAGGATTTGGCGGTGGTATGCTATATCAATTCCACAGCAGAGATTAAAACCTGCTCTGATGTGTGCGTGACCTCAGCGAATGCGGTCAAGATTGTAAAGAATCTGCCGAATCAGAATATTTTCTTTATTCCGGACGGAAATCTGGGACGATATGTGGCTGAACAGGTGCCGGAAAAGAATGTGATTCTCAATGACGGTTGCTGTCCCATTCATGCGGCTATGTCTGCAGAAGCGGTAAAACGGGAAAAGGAAAAGCATCCGGAAGCAAAATTTCTGGTGCATCCAGAGTGTACTGGGGAGCTGCTGGAGCTGGCAGACTACATAGGAAGCACTTCCGGCATTATTGATTTTGTTGCAGGAGATGAGGGAAAGGAATATATTATTGGCACTGAGGTGGGGGTATTATATGAATTAAAGAAACAGAATCCGGATAAAAATTTCTATATCCTTTCCGATAACCAGATCTGTGCTGATATGAAGCTGGTTACCTTAGAAAAGGTTCTGGAGGTTTTAAAGCAGGAGACAAACGAAGTAAAGGTTACAGAGAAAGTGAGGATTCAGGCAGGAGCACCGCTGGAAAAAATGCTGATGCTGGCCAAATAAGCAATGATGAAGACGGATGTTTTGATTGTAGGAAGCGGCTGTTCTGGTTTATATTGTGCGCTGAATCTTCCGACAGATAAAAAAATTACGGTGATTACAAAAGCAGGCGCCGAAGAAAATGATTCCTTTCTGGCACAGGGCGGCATGTGTATGCTGAAGGATGAAAAGGATTTTCAGAGCTTTTTTGAGGATACCCTGAAAGCCGGCCATTACGAAAATGATAAAACCTCTGTGGAGATTATGATTCGTTCCTCCCAGGCGGTTGTAGAGGATCTGCTGCGGTTTGGAGCAGATTTTCAGAAGGACGAGAAGGGAGAGCTGGTATTTACCAGAGAGGGGGCACATTCAGAAAAACGGATTATTTTTCACGAGGATGTGACTGGAAAGGAGATTACCAGCACCCTGTTAGCCCAGGTGAAGGAGCGGCCCAATATTACCCTTCTGGAACATACGGCCATGGTAGATTTGATTGAGGAAAACAATGTGTGTTATGGGGCTGTTGTTCAGAAGCCGGATGGAGAAATTGAGGCGGTGGAGGCAGATTATACGGTGATGGCGACAGGGGGAATCGGAGGGCTATACCGTCATTCGACTAATTTCCGCCATTTGACAGGAGATGCCCTGGCTGTTGCAATCCGCCATGGAATTGCTTTAAAGGATATTTCCTATGTTCAGATTCATCCTACAACCCTGTATGCAGAGGAAGAGAGAAGCTTTTTGATTTCGGAATCCGTGCGGGGAGAAGGAGCCGTGCTTCGCGATAAAAACGGAGATCGGTTTGTCAATGAGCTTCTTCCGAGGGATCTGCTTACAAAAGCAATTCTGGCACAGATGGAAAAGGACGGCACGGATTTTGTATGGGAGGATCTGCGGACGATACCGGAAGATGAGTTAAACCGTCATTTTCCCAACATTGTTGAACATTGCAGAGAAATGGGGTATGATGTAACAAAAGAGTGCATTCCCGTAGTACCAGCTCAGCATTATTTTATGGGGGGCATTCAGGTGAACCATGAGAGTAAGACCTCGATGGAGCAGCTGTATGCGGTTGGAGAGACTGCCTGCAATGGTGTTCATGGAAAAAATCGTCTGGCCAGCAATTCTCTTTTGGAGAGCCTGGTATTTGCAAAGCGGGCGGCCCTTGATATGGCAGGTCATGTCCAGGAAGTGAAAAAGAACAGCCGCCTGATTGAAGAAACGGATATGGAACCATACCGGGAGCTTTCCGGACTTTATGAAACCTATCAGAAGCTGGTGAAGAACGGGATTCAGGAAGCCGGAAGAGCTTAGAGGAGAATCGGAGAAGGCTGGAAAAGCTGGAAGTGGAAAAGAAAACGGAAGAGCTTAGAACGGAAGCTAGGGACAGAGGCCAGAATCGTAGTCCAGGGCAGAAATTTGGGACAGAGGCTCAACAGAATAAAAGAAACGCTGCGGCCCTGGAAAGAAAAACAGGGGCTGCGGGAAAGGGAGACAGAAAGATGTACGATCAGGTTACTTTAAAATTAAATGTGGATCCGCTGATTTTAAGTGCGCTGCGGGAGGATATTACAAGCGAGGATGTGTCTGCAAACAGTATTATGAAAAAACCTCAGGCAGGAGAAGTGGATCTGATTTGCAAGCAGGATGGGATTATCTGCGGACTGCAAGTTTTTGAACGGGTATTTACCCTTTTGGATGAGAATACAAAGGTTGAATTTTTTGCAGAAGATGGCGACGAAGTAAAGAATGGACAGCTTTTAGCTAGGGTTTTTGGTGATATTCGGGTTCTTCTGTGCGGAGAGCGGACTGCCCTTAATTATCTTCAGAGAATGAGTGGAATTGCCACATACACGCATTCTGTGGCAGCCTTGCTGAAGGGAACGAAAACAAAGCTTCTGGATACCAGAAAGACAACGCCGAACAATCGTATTTTTGAGAAATATTCTGTTCGCGTAGGTGGAGGAAATAACCACAGATACAATCTTTCTGATGGAGTTCTTTTAAAAGACAATCATATTGGTGCAGCCGGAGGAGTAGAAAAGGCAATTAAAATGGCAAAAGAGTACGCTCCCTTTGTCCGGAAAATTGAGGTAGAGGTGGAGACATTGGACATGGTAAAGGAAGCTGTTGAGGCTGGAGCAGATATTATTATGCTGGACAATATGACCCATGAACAGATGAAGGAAGCGATGGAATATATTGACGGACGCGCAGAGGTAGAGGTATCTGGAAATGTAACAAGAGAAAATATTTCACGGCTGACAGATCTTGGAGTGGACTATGTTTCCAGCGGCGCTCTGACTCATTCAGCGCCGATTATGGATATTTCATTAAAGAATCTTCACACAGTTTAACAGGTTTTATGGAGTTTAAGAAGAAGGAAGGCAGAGGGACAGGATGAGTGGTAAGGAAAGACGGGAACAGATTCTGAATATACTGAAAGACAGCGGGAAACCGGTTCCCGGCGTGGAGCTGGCAAGACTTCTTCAGGTTAGCCGTCAGGTTATTGTACAGGATATGGCGCTTCTGCGTGCTAATGGGATAGAGATTCTTTCCACCAACCGGGGCTATGTGGCGGTCAGGGAGAGCAGCTTTAGCCGTGTATTTAAAGTGATTCATGCAGAAGAACAGGTTGAGGAGGAGCTGAATCTGTATGTGGATTTCGGCGGAACAGTGGAAGACGTATTTGTATATCATAAGGTTTACGGAGTCATCCGGGCAGAGATGAACATCAAATCACGAATGGATGTAAAAAAGTATCTGCAGGATATCTCGTCCGGAAAATCCACACAGCTGATGAAGCTGACCTCTAATTATCACTATCATACTATTTCTGCAGAGAGGGAAGAAATTCTGGATATGATTCAGGAAGAACTGGAAAAGCGGGGATTTCTGGCCCAGCTGCAGGATTATGAGCCTGTGGATTTCTGGAGAAAGAACTAGGCTGGGCCAAGGCGTTTTTACGGATGAGAAGGAAGACGCTGCGATTCATGAAGCTTTTTGAACTGCAGAGGGGAAATGGAAAAGGCCTGTTTGAATGCGCGGTAAAAAGTAGAATAATCTACAAAGCCTACCTGTTCTCCGATGGATTCTAAGGGTTCTCCATTGAGAATCAATACCTTTGCTGCAATTAAGCGGCGCTGTGTTACATAGCGGTAGAAGCTGACATCCATTTTTTCGCTGAACAGACGGGAAACGCTTCGTTCACTGATGTAAAAATCAGCGGCAGTTGATTTTAACGTTATTTTTTCTGACAGGTGATTTTCAATATAGGCAATCAATTCATCCAAAAGCTCCCGCTTTTCTGTCAGTGGCTCTAAAACCTTACTGTGGGTGCAGGCTCTTGTTAAATGGATCAGCAGCTGAATTGCATTGGAAAAAATACAGCCCTGATATCCATCCTGCTTTGTGGCTGATTCCATGCATGCTGACTGAAAATAGGTTTCCAGATATTCCCATCCGCTGTCCTTTGTTCGCAGCAATACAGGGACTGATAAGGGCTGAAAGCCAAAATTTTCAGTCAGTGATTTTATAAAATCAGGATGAATCCACATGACATAGCGGGCGTAGGGCTCCACCAGACGATCCAGATACAGAGGTCTGTGACTGATGCCCGGAGGGACAAAAATGATATCGCCTCTGCGGACTCTGTATCGATCAGGACCAAGCAGATACTGAACATTTCCGCTTCGACAGTATAATACTTCATAGAAAGTATGACTGTGAAGCTGCACCTTATCTTTGGTATAATTGATGTCTTCCTGGCAATCTACGGTGTTAGAATTCATCTCTAATTCCTGATAAAAATTAGATAAAATAATGCCTTCGGCAATCAGTGTTTTCTGAACTTCTTCATTGCTGATTTCGGTGCCTTTCAGCGCCGAAATCAGCTTTTTATATTTTTTCGCTTCTGATAATTTCATTCATTTCTCTCCTGAAAGCAATGCATATTTTTTCAATAAAAGGTAAAGCTGACAGGAAGACTATAACTGAATTTGGCGATATTTGCAATATTATATGCGATATTTGTAATACAAATTGTAATAATGGTGTAGTATGCTTAATGCACCATGATACATGAGGCCTGAAACATCGTATCAAAAACTAAAAATCACAGATCAGCGGCTTTTTTGCTGCATCAAGGAGGAGCTAAGATGAATGAAAAATCTGTACGTCCTTTTGGCGTAAAGGACCAGCTTGGTTATGTCTTTGGAGATATGGCCGGAAGCTTTGTAAATTTATTTGTAGATGCCTATTTTTTAACATTCTGCACCTATATTCTGGGGATTTCACCAGGATGGATGGCTGGTTTATTTTTAGCAGCCCGTCTCTGGGATGCGATTAATGATCCGATTATGGGCTCTTTCCCGGATCGCTGGCTCATTGGAAAAAGCGGTGATAAATTTAAACCATGGGTAAAACTGTTTATGATTCCTCTGGCGCTTTCCGGTGTCCTTTGTTTTACCAAGGTTCCCTTTGAAGGCATTGCCCTTCACGCCTGGGTTGCATTTTCTTATGTTTTATATGGCATGTGCTATACAGGAACCAGTATGCCTTTCGGAGCAATGGCAAGTGTCGTTTCCACCGACCCGATTGACCGTTCCAAATTGTCCAGAGCAAGAAGTATTGGCGGAACTTTAGTTGGCTTTGGCGCTTTGTCAATTATTCCAGTTGTTTGTTTTGATAAAGAATCCAATATTCTTCCAGAACGTTTTACTATGGTTGCAGTTGTATTTGGAATTCTTTGTGTTGTTTCTTATATGCTTCTGTGCAACCTGACTGTTGAGCGTGTTCGTCAGACAACTACGGAAAAAGAACCCTTTCAATACGGCAAGGTATTGAAGGCAGCATTTAGAAACCGTCCATTAATCGGTGTTATGATTGCTACTGTGGGAAGTATGCTGTATATTACAGGATACAGCCAGCTCAAGAGCTACATTTACAAAGAGTTTTATCAGGATACCAGCTTTATGACTCTTGCAAGTCTTGGCTCTATTCCTGTTATGATGGTTTGTTTTGTTATGGTACCGAAAATCGTAGCAAAATTTGGAAAAAGAACGGTTATTCTGGTTATGAGTACCTATAATCTGCTAGTTTCTTCTTTTATTTTGTTTTTCCAGGTGAAAAGCCCTCTGGCCTATACGGTTCTGGTTTTGCTGGCCACTATTGGACAGACTGCCTTTACTATTTTGATTTGGGCGCTGGTTACCGACTGTCTGGATTACAGCGAATGGAAGATGAATTTCCGTGCAGATGGAAGTATGTATAGCCTGTATACCTTCAGCCGAAAAGTCGGTTCTACTATTGCGTCTGCCGGAGCGGCATCTGCACTTGCAGCGATTGGTTATGTAGCCGGAGCGGGAGCTGTACAGAGCGCGGAAACCGTAAACAATATTTACTATCTGGTAAATGCAATTCCGGTTATTACTTGTATTTTGGAATTGATTGGTATTGGAATTATCTTTAACTTAGATAAAGAGAAGACTGCAGAAATGTATGCAGAGCTGGAAGCCCGCAGAAAAGCAGCAGCTCAGAGATAAGATTAGGGATGGGAAGTGAGCTTCCGGTCGGGAAATAGGCTTTACAGGAAATAGGCTTTAGAAAAGGAGGCTTCTATGGGAAAAATTGATTTGCACCTTCATTTGAGTTTTCATTCTCTCCCCAAAGGTGATAAAATGTCTGTAAGCAGTTACCGGGAAATGCTGCCTCATTTAAAAAAATTGGGAATTGAAAAAGGTGTGCTTATGTCCAGCGGGGAAACCCCTTCCCTGCTGCCCATGGGAACCAATGAAGAAAATTACAGGATTGTGTCAGCAGATCCGGAGCATTATGCCTGGATGTGCAATCTGGATTATGACGGAAATCCAGAAACAATTTATGACAGGCTTCTGGCCTGCAAGGAGAAAGGGGCCGTCGGAATTGGAGAATTGATCATAAACCGCAGACTGAATGATCCATTTTTCCACCGGTTATTTGAAGCGGCCGGAAAGCTGAATCTTCCGGTAACCTTTCACATGAGTCCGGAAGTGGGGTATTCCTATGGTGTGGTTGATGAGCCAGGTCTTCCCCTGCTGGAAGACTGTCTCAGATGTCATCCGGATACCTTGTTTCTGGGACACAGCCAGACCTTCTGGATTGAAATAAGCGCAGATGCGCCTGTTGATAAAGAAGGCCGGAATCGTTGGGGCGAAGGGCCAGTCCTTCCAGGCGGTCGTGTTCCGCAGCTGTTTGCAAAGTATCCGAATCTGTATGGAGATTTAAGTGCAAACAGTGCAGGCTGCGCTATGATGAGGGATCCGGAATTTGGGCTGAATTTTTTAGAAACGTATTCAGAGCGATTATTTTTTGCTACAGATATGGTCAATACCGAAATGATTTTCCCTCTGGGACAATGGCTGGATGAACAGGCAGCGGCCGGAAAACTGACAAGGGCTGCCTATGAAAATATCTGTTTCAAAAACGCGAAGCGAGTGTTTGGGCTGTAACAAAGACAAGAGTATTTTGAAATGGGAAGGAGAGTATTTATGGAACTTCGTACACGTATTTTGCCTCGCATGTTAAACAGCGAGGTGGAAGCATATTTAGAAGAAAATGATATCATTATTGTTCCTGTTGGAACTGTAGAAATGCACGGCGGAATGCCTTTAGACAGTGAAACCGTCATCAGTGAGGCTTATGCCTTAAAGATGGCAGAGGCCTGCAATGGCCTGGTATTAACCGGACTTCCGTATTTTTATGCAGGTGCAACGGCAACCGGCCGCGGTACAGTGCAGGTTTCTATTCGTCAGGGAATTGATTATTTAAGCGCAATTGCCCATAGCCTGCTGCGTCAGGGCTTTAAACGTCAGATTTATATCAGCTTCCACGGCCCGGCTCATATGACCTGCAGCCCTATGGTACGAGACTTTTTTGATGAAACTGGTGTTCCGATTCTTTACATGGATTTGACCATGCAGATGCTGAAGAATGCAAAGGATCTGTTTAAAGGCATGGACAGTTTTCATTCTATTACAGTAGGGGCTTATCAGATTATGGGGCGTTTAGGGGATGTTCCGCTGATGACAGAATATTTCCATCAAAAGCCGCAGACATGCAAGGAATTTGACGATATTTTTGGTCTTGCCTATCAGAGCGCTGCCATCGGCTACTGCTTTGCTTCTCCGGAGGATCATATGAGTACACCTGCGATTCCTGATGAAGAAACACGTCAGCGTCTTGCAGATGAGGGAGAAGAACTGATTAAGGCCCTGGTAACCCGCATGGATCTTCCTCATGTTGCTGAGCAGATGCGGAATCTGGAAGCGTATAATCATGTAAATGAGGAAAAATATCCATGGATGCCAAGTGCATTTTATAAAAATATTTGAGAATACTGTTTTGAGGCAAAAGCTGTTTTAAATCCGGAGAGTATCGATCTCCGGATTTTTAATTTAATTTCCTTGAGGCCAGCATATCGTTTTATCAATTTCTCCGGTGTATTCCTCTTTATCTTCTGAAATAGTGAAAAAATGTTCTTGTTTATAGAATTCTGCTGTACACCGTTTTTTTGATATACATTTGAGGGTCAGGACAAAATGATTTTTTTCGCATGCTCTAGAAGGTGTTTACCGATGCTGGCACAGCGGGATTCCTGTTTTACAAAAATTCTAGCAATATAAGCTTCTTTCAGGCCGATAAAGCCATGTATGTTCTCCTCTATCTTTATTTCGAATCATTTTTTTATCTACTTACATTTTAATGTATACCATGATATTGTTTCCGGATATTATTTTCAATCTCATAGAGAAATTATTTTTCCTAATGAAAACTTCTTTTCTTTTTTTCAGCTGCAGGAGGAGAAGCAGGAACGCATCTATTTTACATAGAACATTAAATTTTGAACATGAAAACCTTATTTGTTGTATTCATTCTTTGTTCAAAAATGACTATAATGTGAACATTAAATGAAACGGGAGGAATTTACAATGAAGTTGAAAAAAGTGATGGCTCTTGTGATGACAGGTACTCTTGCGGCGTCTGCACTGACTGCCTGTTCATCTGGTAAAGATAACGGTAGTACAACACAGGCAGAAGCCAATGGAGGCACTGAAAAAGAATCAAGTGCTGAACAAGGTGCGGAAAAGACTGTGATTAACATTTGGACTAAGAATCGTCACGATGCAACGTATGTTCAGGCAAAGGTTGACGAGTATAATAAAACCAATACGGATAATATCGAAGTTGTTTACACGCTGTATACAGATAACTATAAACAGGCCGTAGATATGGCTGCGCAGAACGGGGAGTTACCGGATATTCTGGTTCAGCAGAACCAGGTGTTTGACAGCTATTTTTCAAATGGGCAGTGGGCAGATTTATATCAGTTTATGGATGATGATATGAAGGAATACTTCGCAGACGTGATTACTCCTGGATACAACGAGATTGACGGAAAATTATATTTTATTCCGACAACAGGTTCCACCTGCCGCTTATTCTATAATACAGAAATTTTTGAACGTGTAGGAATCGAAAATCCTCCGACTACTTTAGAAGAAATGGTGGAGGATGCAAAACTTATTACTTCTCAGCTGAAAAGTGAAGGTATCTACGGTTTTGCACAGAACATGAAGAGTGCAAGTTCTGCATTAGCCCGTTCTATGGTTGTTGGACTTCAGAGAGAAACCGGTATGCCCTGGGGATACGATTTTGCAAAGGGGGAATATAACTTCAATAACTGGGCAGATACATTAAATCTCTGGAAAGAATTGTTATCAGAAGAATGTGCATTCCCGGGATGCGAGTCTCTGGATATTGATCCACTGAGAACCCAGTTTGCTGCAGGAAAGATTGGTATGTATTTCTCATATTCTGCGGCAGAACCAGGTGTTTATGAAAATCAGTTCCCGATGGATTCCTCTAAATGGAATGCTGCTCCAATCCCCACAGTTGGAGGAAAAGAAACCGGAAAACAGGCATATGAGGGAACCGGTGCTTATCTGTTAAATGCAAAGAGTCCGAATCTGGAAAAAGCATTCAAGGTTTACAAGGACATCTTTACAAGTGAAGAATATCAGATAGGGTATTATGAAGGCGGATATGGTGTCAGCATCATTCCTTCTGTTCTTGAAAAAGCAAATCCGAGTGAAAACTATAAGAAGAAAGAATGGCTCCGTCTTAATCCAGAATATGATGCAATTCTTCCGAAGCCTCCGCACAGTGCATTTACGTCTGGTATGATTGTAGAAGGTGAAGATATGTACAAGACCTGCGAGTCTATTTACTATGGTGATGCTGATGTTACTTCTACACTTCAGGATCTGACAGACCGATACAACAAAGCATACCAGGATGCGGTTGCAAATGGCACAGGATATGAAATTAAGATTGATCATTATGATCCGAAGAATCCGACGATTGAATAACAGGTGATCAGATTCCTGCATAAGATATATAAGGGGGAACTGCAGATTCTGGCAGTTCCTCTTTTTTGCTCTTTTTTGAGGAAATTCATGGAAAAGAAAGGATATGGCCTATGAAATCAACAACTCAACCATCTGTCAGAAAGAAAAAAGTAATCCGGAAAAATCTGGAAGCGTATTCTTTTCTGATTCCAAACCTGATTTTATTTATCGGATGTTCCGTTTATCCTGTTTTATGGGCATTAAAATATGCATTTTATCAGTATGGAGGATATGGAACCGGAGCTCCGCGTTTTGTGGGACTGGAAAATTTTGCAAGGGTATTTCGAGATGGAATTTACTGGGAAAGCTTATTACGTACGTTTACTTATGGATTTGGAAAATTGCTGATCATTCTTCCGCTGGCCTTTTTTCTGGCTTTTTTGTTAAATACCCATCAAAAAGGTCACGGAGCCGTTCAAAGCATCATTTTTCTTCCAACGATTATGAGTTCTGCAGTTATGGGGCTTGTGTTCTATCTCTTATTTAATGCGTACAATGGTGAAGTCAATAAATATCTGATGGAAGCGCATATCATCAGCCAGCCAATTAACTGGCTGGGCAAAGAACACGCCATGAAAACTCTGATTTTGACGGCAGTTTGGGGTGGTCTTGGTAACTATATGGTATATTTTATTGCCGGTATTCAGCAGGTTTCCCAGGATGCCATTGAAAGTGCCCGAATTGACGGAGCAAACCGGCTTCAGTCCATCTGGTATATCATCATTCCGATGCTGGGGCCGATCTTAAAAATCATTCTGATGCTGGCAATTACCTCTGCATTTAATGATATCAGCAATGTAATGGTATTGACTGAAGGCGGACCAAACAATGCAACTATGGTGGCTTCTCTTTACAGCTACCGCTATTTCTTCCCGGTTTCTGCAACAGAAGCAGTTGTACCGCAGTATGGATATGGTGCGGCACTGAGTATTATTACTGCCTGTGTTGCCGGAATGGTGACAGTGATTTATCTGAAGCTTTCTAAGCGACTGGATGATATTTATTAAGGAGGAAATACCATGGAGCAAACAGTAGTTTATAAACCCCATATGACAAAAAAGAAAGCAGTTCTTGGTACAATTAAGTGGCTGTTTCTTGGGGTGATGATTATCTTTACCTTGTATCCGATTATTTATACCATTTTGGGTTCCTTGAAAACAAATGCAGAGCTGACAATGGGAGGTAATTTTTTTCCTTCAGAATGGCATTTTGATAATTATTATAAGGCTTTTGTAGAAGCAGATTTTCTGACTTACACCAAAAACAGTATTTTTGTCAGTTTCTCAGTTACGATTCTTGCAGTTGTGACCTGTTCACTGGCAGGATTTATTCTGGCAAGGCGGGAATTTGCAGGAAAGAAAATCCTGATGGCTATGTATATGTCTATGATGTTTGTTTCTCTTGGTTCGATTACTTTGTATCCAATTTATGAAGTGATGCATGCGTTGAATTTACACAAATCACCGATAGCATTGATTATCGCCCTGACTGGTGGACAGGCAACAAATGTATTTCTGGTTATGGGATTTACAAAAGCGATTCCTAAAGAACTGGATGAAGCAGCAATTATTGATGGATGTTCGATTTACCAGGTTTATTACCGGATTATACTTCCTCTGACCAAACCGATTCTGGCTGTAGTTGCCTTATTCTCATTCCGGAATGCATGGAATGATTACATTACTGGTTTGGTTATGACAATCACAGCGCCTGCATTAAAGACATTGACAGTTGCAGTTGTACAGTTAAAATACTCTGTCAATGCAGCCGCTGAGTGGAATATTCTTCTGGCAGGTGCGTCTATCGCGATTGTTCCGATTTTGATTGTATATATGTTTGCAAACAAACAGTTTATTGCCGGCCTTACGTCGGGTGCTGTCAAGGGATAAAAGTTATGATATAATGATTGCTGATTATTGAGGCTGCCGTTTGAAGCATGGCGGCAGCCAGATGACAGCAGGAGAGTGCATCATGAAATTACATGTTGAGAATTTAAAATTTCGTTATCAGATCATCGTATTATTTCTGATTCTGTTCCTTTTTTTATCTATGGGGAGTGGGATCAGTTTTTACTATCTTTCCGTAAAAAATGTTACAGATAACTTTTCCAACAGTGCCAGCAATACGGTGGGACAGATGAGAAATACACTGGATATCCGGATGGAGATTATCAGTGATCGGGCAAAATCCATGTTATTAAATAATGCATTTTCTGATCCGATTGTTTCCTATGTGAATAATCCTACTCTATATAATCAGGTAGTTGCTCACAGTGTTGTCAGTGATTATCTGAGTGATTTTGAACGGGGCGAGGCATTGATTGATTCTTCCTGCCTGTTTGCGGGAGGAGAATTGTTTGATGACTATGTGCGTATCAGAAAACCAGATTTCGAGTTCCAAAATTCCCTGTATTATACTATTTACCAGGAGAATCCTCTGGCGGTTCAGTGGATTCCGCCGATAGAAAATCCAGTTTATTATGGAGAAAATCCGGTCATTTCCTGTGAAAGAAGGTTTAAAGTTCCAGGATGTTCCGAATGGTTTTATTTTATTTATCACTTGGATTCCGAGCGTTTGTTTAACCTGATTACAGGACAGTATCCATTTTTTGATAATATTGTGGTTTTGGACGCAGATGGAAATCATATGATTGGCAATCAAACAATAGAAGCAGAAGAGCTTTTGGGATTGTGGGAAGAAAAGGAGACGGATACAAAGGAAATATTAAGTGCGGATCTGACGGTTCAGGGACAGGAATATCTGGTAAAAAGCTGTGATATTTCGACCAATGGCTGGAAACTGTTTGGTTTAAAGTCAAAAACGGAGTTGTTGGATAGTCTCAGAACGTTGCGGAGAAAAATTCTGGGAATCTCTCTTTTTCTTTTGATAGTTGGTCTAGTCAGTATCATTTGGGTATCTAGGCGTTTGACAGCTTCATTAAGCCGGCTGGAACGAAGTATGCGGAGCGTGCAGAATGGGGAATTTAATGCCAGATTTTTTTATCCTTATCAAAATGAGGTTGGCAGTCTTTCCAGAAGCTTTAACTGTATGATTGAAGAAATTCAGAGTCTCGTGAAAAAACAAGAACAGAGCATTGAAGATCTGATTGTGGAACGTAACCGAGTGGCTGAGATTCAAAAACAGAAGCGACATGCAGAGTTAAAAGCACTGCAGGCACAGATCAATCCTCACTTTCTGTACAATACATTAAACACTATTACTTGGCAGGCGGCGGATCAGGGAATATACGATGTCAGCCGGATGGCAAACTCTCTTGGAAAGTTTTTTCGATTGAGTCTCTCTCGAGGGGCAGAGGTAATCAGTCTGGCAGATGAAATTGAACATGTACGCTGTTATCTCAGTATTCAGCAGATTCGCTATCAGGATAAACTTCGTTATCGGATCGAAGTGCCGGAAGCATTGCTGGGATGCCGTGTTTTGAAACTGATCTTGCAGCCGTTGGTAGAAAATGCGATTTACCATGGAATTAAAGAAAAAGAAGGAATAGGTGAAATTGTTATTACTGCATCAGCAGAAATGAAGGATGGAAACAGCGTGTTGTCTTTGTATGTATATGATAATGGTGTGGGTATTCCGGAAGAGAAGCTCACGCAGATTCACAGAGGACTGCGTTTCGGGGTTAAGAATATGCAGGATGGATACGGTATTTATAACGTGAATGAGAGAATTGGACTTTATTATGGCGCGTCCTTTGGACTTTCTTATGAAAGCCAGGCAGGTGTCTGTACGAAGGCAATCATTACAATTCCCATGAAGAATCAGGAGGAGAAGATCCATGTATAAAGTATTGATAGCAGATGACGAAACGTTTGTCCGAAATCTTCTGGAAAAGAATCTGCGTGCCAGTGGACTTCCTATCGAAATTACTATTTCAGCAGAAAATGGACAGGAGGCGCTGGAAAAGGCATTTTTGTCTCCGCCAGATATTGTGATCACGGACATTGCGATGCCGATACAAAACGGTCTGGAATTGATTCGCAGCTTAAAGGATCATGGAATTTCTTCTAAAAATATCATTATCAGTGGGTATGATGAATTTGATTATGCAAAGAAAGCGATTGCACTGGGAGTTACAGATTATTTGCTGAAGCCTTTTATGCTGGAAGAACTGATATCCGTGTTTGAAAAGATCATACATGATCTGGACAGTCAGAAAATACTTCATCAGAATTTAAATCTTTTGATGGAGCAGGTGGACAAAAACAGGTTACACAATCGTTCTAATATGCTGCGGTCTTTGTTAGACGGAGCAGTTTTATCGAAGGAACAGATATCGCAGCTGGAATTTCCAATGGAAACACCTATTACAAAATATATGACTTGTCTTTTAAGTTTGATAGGAACGATATGGGATTTTCGACTTCAGGAAGAGGTGGAGTCTTTTTTCAAATTGATACAGACAGGATACTTTTCAGAAGCACTTATCTTCTATGTGGTAAGTCTAGAACCATCTAAGCTGATTCTTTGCTTCTGTTCTCAGATAAAAGACGAGCAGATTTTTCAAAATGAGATTTTAAAAGGAATAGAAAAGCTGTCAAAGAGTCTGATGCAGTATTACGATATTACGGTGTATGCTTCTCTGGGAAGAAGCTATCACGCGTTGAATGGTCTGAAAAATTCGTATGAAGATGCTCTGATGATCTGGAAAGAAGCATTGAATCCAGAAAAGAGAATTAGAATTTTTGGAGAAAACCAGGAAGAACTGAAGCTGGAGGAAAGCGATGTTTCTGATCAGATTAAGAATACCAAAAGTTGTATTCGCGGAGCTGTTATGAATGGAAACCGTGAGGAGGCATTAGGACTGACACATCAGCTGATGAATTTGTATGTTTCTATTTCCAATAAGGGAAGTGAATATATTCTGGTTTCTGCTGGAGAACTGATTTATGGTGTGGCAGATGATATGGAGAGAAATGGATTTGGCAAGGTAGAAAAAGATCATATGCCAGCTTTCAGCCAGAACATGGTATCAGCTTCTCTTTTGGAACTGCGAGGACTGTTGGAAAATTATCTGATCTATTGCTGCCAAAAGGTATCAGAAAATCTTTCTCAAAACCGTTCAGAAATTGCGGTTCACATGGTTCAGAATTATTTGGAAGAACATTTAAAGGATCACACCATTTCGATTGAAAGTGCTGCAAAAACAGTACATTTTAGTGTTAGTTATCTGCGGCAGATTTTTAAAGAAGTGACAGGAGAAAGTTTTAATGAGTATCTGATTCGGAAACGGATGGAAAAGGCTGGAGAATTGCTGCAGAACACCTCTATGAAAATTTCGGATATTGCGGAAAGCTGTGGCTATGAGAACCAGAGATATTTTGCCAGCAGTTTTAAAAAATTTTATGGATGTACACCGACAGATTTTAAATTACTTGTAGCAAAAGAACATTTATATTAGGAGGTATGGGGATATGATTCAGTTTACCAGTGAAGAAGTGGATAAATTAAGAAAAAAAAGCAAGGCATATCCGCTGACTATCGAAAAATTAAAACGCGATGTTGAGGAAGTATTTCATGGGAAACAGATCGTTCCGAAAACGGGAATTGCCAATTGGACGCTTTATTATTATTGTCCCGATTGTTCTGTTCAGCTTCAATTTAAGCGGGAAAGTCCGACAGTGCATATCTGCCCAAATTGTGGAAAAGCATGGACCGGGGAACCGTATGACAGTGCCTGGTGGGGACTGATTAACAGGCATAACTATGACGCTGTATTTGGTATGGCGATTATTTGGCTGTCTACAGGGGAAGAAGCTTATGCGAAGAAAGCCATTGAGATTTTAATGGCCTATGCAAAATATTATCCAGATTATGAAATTCATGGGAATATTCCCTACAATGGACCAGGGCGTTCCGGAGCACAGACGCTGGATGAAGCTAATTTCCAAAGAAGTTTTGCTATGGCTTATGATATTCTTTCAGAATGTATGTCAGAAGAAGAAAAAATATATATCCGTGATCGCATGTTCCTTCCAGGGGCACAGTTTCTTCTGGAACATCGTCACAAACAGCTTCATAACCATGAGGTTATTATCAATTCAGCAATTGCGGTTATTGGAATTTTGTTTGACCGTTCGGAGTTAGTCGAAGCCGCTCTTTATGAGGATTACGGCATTGTATATCAGTTAGAGCATGGTATGCAGCCCAATGATATGTGGTTTGAGGGATCATTTGGATACCATTTCTATGCCTTGACCAGTTTCTTTGCATTTGAAAAATTTGCACTTCATACGAAGTACAGCAATATACATCATAAAAATTACAAGGCAATGATGGAACTTCTCTGTGACTATATGGAACCGGATTACGGGATTCCTATGCTGAATGACACCAATTATGGACACTTGGGGAATATGAAAGATTTATATGAATTTCCATATCGAGAGCTAGGGGGCAAAAGGTTGGCGTTTGTCCTGAACACATATTATCAAAAGGAAAGCCGGGACAATCTGGAGGCTTTTTTATACGGAGCTGATACTATTGAAACGGATATGCTTCCACTGAAAAATTTCCATACGACCAAGGATAAGTCAGGTCATACTATCCTTCGAGGGCCGGAAGGACGTTACCTGTTGTTCAAACATGACCGCTATGGTGGAGAGCATGACCACTATGATCGTCTAGGAATCAGCTATCTGGCTTATGGAAAGCCGGTGTCCAGGGATCTGGGAACTACGGGCTATGGTGCAAAAATGCACTATGATTTCTACAAGAACACAGCTTCACACAATACGCTGATAATTGGAGAGGAGAACCAGTCACCAGTCAATGCAGAACTGACCCGTTATGAAGAAAAAGATGGTGTGATCTATGTGGAAGCAGAAGCAGACTGGACAAAACCGTATGAAATGCCAGACAGCTTTACTATTGTACAGTGGTCAGAAGAAAATTACCGTACAGTTACTATGAAACGCAAGATTGCCTGGACGGATCGATATTTTGCAGAGGTATTTCTGGCAGATGGAATTCCGGAAGGAAAAACATCAGACTGGATGATGCACTTCTCAGGAATACTGATTCCGGGAGAAGCAGATGAGGCAGTTATTTGTGAGAATCGTTTTGTAGGAAAAACTTTGGGGTATCTGCATGATATCAAAACCGATCCGATCAAAACGGAAGGTACTTATGAGAAAACATATGAGTGTGACGGAGTATTTACGAAGATCTATGGACTTTCCAATGGACAGACCGTTATGACAGCAACAGGACCGGATAATCCGTCTTCAGAAGAAATTTCTTACCTTGTGGAACGCCGTCATGGTAACAGGATTTTCTGTGCCCATTTGATGGAGTCCTGGACGAAAGAACCCTATGTTAAGAATGTGGAGTTTCAGGTGAGTGATGAGAAAATAACGGCAGTGGTAACTGGCTGCGATGGAAAAGAATCGGCTGTAATATTTGAATTATAAAAAGAAATCATGCCTTTATTAATATTCGTTTGGTCGGAAATGCCAGAACAGATGTTCACTGTTTCTGTACTTTTGAAATCGTTTGTGGTATACTAAAATCCAATGCCTGAGCCCTTTTTATATGGTTTGTTCCTGTTTCGTCCATATAGAATTACATGGGTACGGCAGGTTGCAAAAAAAGCAAATTGTGAACGGCATTCGTCAAGGACCGATTTTCTTCCGATTTGCAAAAATTCCTTGACGAAAATGAAAAGTTCCTTGACGAATTTTTGCCTTATAGGCGTCCTTTTTTACTTTGAAATCGGAGGTGGATTTTATGCAAAATGAACAAAAAATCTTCGAATTACATTCCGAATACGCCCCCACTGGCGACCAGCCTCAGGCCATTGAGGCGCTGGTCAAAGGGTTTCAGGAAGGCAATCAATTCCAGACTTTACTAGGGGTTACGGGTTCCGGAAAGACCTTTACCATGGCTAATGTCATTGAGAGACTGAATAAGCCGACCCTGATTATCGCACACAATAAAACTCTGGCAGCCCAGCTTTACAGCGAGTTTAAGGAGTTCTTCCCTAAGAATGCAGTCGAGTATTTTGTCTCTTACTACGACTACTACCAGCCGGAGGCCTATGTTCCCTCTACCGACACATATATAGAGAAGGACTCTGCAATCAATGATGAGATTGATAAGCTGCGCCATTCTGCTACGGCGGCACTTTCTGAACGCAGAGATGTGATTATTGTGGCCTCGGTGTCCTGTATTTATGGGCTGGGCTCTCCGATTGATTATCAGGAGATGGTGATTTCTCTTCGGCCCGGCATGATAAAAGACAGGGATGAGGTGATTCACAAGCTGATCGATATTCAGTATACCCGCAATGATATGGATTTTCACCGGGGAACCTTTCGGGTGCGGGGAGATGTAGTGGAGATTTTTCCGGCATATTCTGGAAGTGAAGCCTACCGGGTGGAATTTTTCGGGGATGAAGTGGATCGGATTACAGAGATTGACGGACTGACGGGGGAGCCGAAGCTGCAGCTGGGACACATTGCAATCTTTCCGGCATCCCATTATGTAGTTCCCAAGGAGAAAATGCTGCAGGCAACAGAAAATATTCTGGCAGAGCTGAAGGAGCGGGTGGCATATTTTAAAAGTGAGGACAAGCTTCTGGAGGCTCAGAGGATTTCAGAAAGGACGAATTTTGATGTGGAAATGATGCGGGAGACGGGATTTTGCTCCGGCATTGAGAACTACTCCCGCCATTTGACCTTTGGAAAACCGGGAGAGCCGCCGTGGACACTGATTGATTATTTCCCTGAGGATTTTCTGATTATTATAGATGAGTCCCATATTACGCTTCCACAGGTAAGGGGAATGTATGCGGGAGACCGCTCCAGAAAACAGACTCTGGTAGACTATGGGTTCCGTCTGCCTTCTGCGCTGGATAACAGGCCGCTGAATTTTACAGAATTTGAAAGTAAGATTGATCAGATGATGTTTGTATCTGCAACGCCTGGTCCTTACGAGGCAGAGCATGAGCTGATGCGGACAGAACAGATTATCCGTCCTACCGGGCTTCTGGATCCGGAGATTTCTGTGCGGCCAGTGGAAGGACAGATCGATGATCTGGTATCCGAAGTTAATCGGGAGGTGGCGGCTCATCATAAGGTGCTGATTACAACGCTGACAAAGCGAATGGCAGAGGATTTGACCGATTATATGCGGGATGTGGGAATCCGTGTAAAATATCTCCATTCCGATATTGATACTCTGGAGCGGGCTGAGATTATCCGCGATATGCGCCTGGATGTCTTTGATGTTCTGGTGGGAATCAATTTGCTGCGGGAAGGCCTGGATATTCCGGAGATTACGCTGGTGGCGATTCTGGACGCAGACAAGGAAGGCTTTCTTCGCTCAGAAACATCGTTGATTCAGACCATTGGACGGGCTGCCCGAAATTCGGAAGGCCATGTGATTATGTATGCAGACACTATTACTGATTCTATGCGTGTGGCAATCGAGGAAACGAACCGGAGACGTCAGATTCAGCAGAAGTATAATGAGGAGCATGGCATTACGCCGACTACGATTAAAAAGGCAGTGAGGGATCTGATTGCCATTTCCAAGGCTGCAGAGCGGAATGCGGCTTCGGAGGAAAAGGATCTGGAGTCTATGAGTCTGAAGGAGCTGAATAAGCTGGCAAAAGAGCTTCAGAAGAAGATGCATCAGGCGGCTGCAGAGCTGAACTTTGAGGAAGCGGTTGTTCTGCGGGATCGGATGCTGCAGGTAAAAACCATGCTGCTGGAACTGGAAGGACAGGAAAAATAAAAAAGAGACTAGGAGAGAGCGGCTGCTCCAACCGGCGGAAAGCTGTTGGAAACAATGCGGATCCGGTCATCGGATCGAGTATAGAGATAGACCTGATTGGACAGCTGATCTTCTAAGGGAACCTCCTGTGTGTTAATGGTTCGTACCATATTGCTCAAATCTTCATAAGAGGCATCGGGACTGTCCGGTGTCAGAAGGACTTCATGAACGCTGGATGGGAGGACAATCAGATCCTTCTCCAGCCGGGCAGCGAAGTCCTTTAATATATCCTGATAAATCATACAGGCAGCTCCATACAGACCAGTCTGGTTGGAGAGAACATAAAGAGGAATAGTTTCGCTGGGAGCCTGAAGGAGAAGATCGAGAAGCGATGGGTCACAGGTATCCTGAGAGGTATCCCGGGCCATGCTCTGCAACAGCTCCTGCATACTTTGAATTTCGGCTGGGAATTCCCGTGGGGTGTTTTCCCGGGCCAGTCTCCACAAATCTCTGGCACTTACCTTCCACATGCGGGCATGACTGTTGTGGATCATGGCAGTGACCTGACCTGTATCTGTGCGTTCCAGGGAGAGGAAAAAAATAATAGAAAGATCCAGATAAGGTATATGGGGAACGTCGGAAAGAAGTACCTGGTTGGATGCAGTGTGAATCATGCGGAACATGACCTTGTCTTTTAAATATTCGAAATCAATGACAGATTCGGCAGTCAGAGAGGCAGGAGGAGGTGTAGTCTGGTAAAGCTGAAGAATTTCTTCAACAATGGATTCCAGGGAGGAACCATGAATCAGTTTCTGGTAATAGGGATTCAGGTAAATCGTGGGAGCCAGATGGGCTCCGGGCCCCTGAAGCGTCAGTCCGTCCAGTGTGACACCATTATTGCGGGGAAGGGGACGGAGAATAAAGTGAAATTCTTCGCCAAGGGCAGCCTGCAGGTTCTGAAGCAGGCATTCTAAAAAAATTTCGTATGCCATAAAAGGATACCTCCATATGTGTAGTAGGGATAAAAGTAACTGTTCAGGACGGGGCATCTTCTTGTCCGGCAAAGCCGAACAAGAAGCATCGGAGATTCCTCCGATGTGAGAGCTGGCAGGAAAATTCCTTTATAAGCGAGCTTGACAAGAATTTTTTTGCCAGCTCTCCCGCCGTCCTGAATTGTTACGGATAAAATATAAATTTGATGTGGGAAACAGATTTGAAAATTCCGAAAACGGAATGAGACATAAGAATGTCTGAAGTGGTAGAACCTATTATAAAGGATTTTTCCTGGCTGTGCAAGGATATCCTGGAAATTTAAGAAAAGATTTGGTTGTAGTTTCCCGAAAAACCAGATAGAATATTTCTTGAGTTTCTGTGTGCTGAAGCTGGAAAAGCGGAAGAGAATCGGAAACCGGGAAGAAAATTCAGTATTAATTATGTAAGGATACAGACAGAATGAATCGAGTGATAAAAAGAGCGGTAATCCTGTTTGGAATTTTTGCTGCCGCTTTGCTGGCATATTTTTTTCTGTCCGGCAGAGACAGCGGAAAAGAACAGGTGGTGTATGTAGATATGGGAGAGGCTTCTCTTCCGGCAGTCAGTGTGGAAATGTTTGGTCGAAAGACTAATCCCATGGCCGGATATGTACAGGAGGTGGATAATCGGGCAGCAGGAAACAGTCTGACGGTATTGCCGGAGGATCGGGCGCTGGCGGTTCTGATTGAAAAGGGAGGAGATGCGGTTACAGGCATCAGCTATGAGATCAGAACCATGGATCGGGAACGTCTGATAGAGCGCACTGTGTTAGAACAGTGGGAAGAGAATGGAGAGGAACTTCGGGCAGTGCTTCCTATTCAGAATCTTCTGAACAGGGAGCAGGAATATCTGCTGCGTTTGGATTTGAATACGGAGAAGCATGGAATTGTTCATTATTATACCAGAATTCTCTGGACAGAAAATGAGGGAGTTTCTGCCATGCTGGATTTGGCAGTAGATTTTTCTGCCAGAACTTTTGACTATGAGCAGGCAAAAGAGCTGACTACCTATTTGGAGACAAGTTCTGCGGAGGACAACAGTTCCTTTGGAACAGCTACGATCCGCTCCAGCTTTTCTCACCTGACCTGGGGAGATTTGGGTATGCAGCCAGCAGGTCAGGTTCAGGTGACGCTTAAGGAATTAGACGGAATTATGAGCTGCGTCCAGTTATCGTATTTGGCGGAACGAAAAAACGGAGAGGACGAGACAGAATATTATCAGGTAGAAGAAAATTTCACTATGAAATGGAATTCCCTTCGGATTTATCTGATGGATTATGATAGGCAGGTAAACCAGATTTTTCAGGGAAAGCAGACAGATTACACGGGAAAACGGATTTTGCTTGGAATCACCAGAGATGAGCGGGTTGAGGTCAAAAAAAGTCCAGATGGAAACGTTCTGGCTTACCGGACAAACCGGGATCTGTGGAGCTATGATCAGAAGGAGCAGAGGGGAGCAAGGGTCTTTTCCTTTCGAAGCAGTGATATAACGGATCCCCGCAATTATTACGGGCAGCATGATGTCTCGATTCTGTCTGTGGCAGACAGTGGGGATGTGGATTTTCTTGTATATGGGTATATGAACAGGGGAAACCATGAGGGAAGCATGGGAATTGTGGGTTACCACTACGATTCCGGACAGAATGCGCTGGAGGAGCTTTATTACATTCCCTATACAGGATCCTATGAAACTCTGGAGGACGATCTGCAGCAGCTTGTTTACCGGAACGAGCAGGGAATGCTGTATCTGTATGTGGATCATGCCATTTATGGTATAGATTTGAAAAGCCGGGAAAATATTGTTGTGGCAGATGCCCTTGAGGAAGGCTGCTATGCTGTCAGTGCAGACAGAAGCCGCATTGCATGGCAGGAGGGAGGAAGCCGATATGATTCAGAAAGCCTCAGTCTGATGGATCTGAATACAGGAGAAAAACGGGAAATTCGAGGTGACTCAGGAAAATATGTAAGAGTTCTCGGCTTTGTAGGAAGCGATCTTGTTTATGGGACAGCAGACAGAGAGGATGTGTGGATGGTCAACGGACGTGTCCGGGATCTTCCGATGGAAAGTATTCGGATTATTAATGCTCAGATGCAGGAGGAAACCAGCTATGAAAAGCCCGGATACTATATTTCTGAGGTACAGGTAGAAGAAAGCCGGATTCATCTGAGCCGTGTTTCCAAAACAGGAGGAAGCTATATAGAGGCCCAGCCGGATACAATTGTATGCAACGTGTCTATGGGGCCTGGGGAATTAGAGGGAATTGGCTGGTATGCATCTGCAGATAAAGGAAAATTGTATTTTGTACAGCTTTCTCAGGAGATTCGCAGCACCAGAAATGTACGGATTTCTGTTCCCAGGAAGATCCGTGACAGCGAGTCAGATATACTGGAACTGAAATCCAATTATCAGGTGAAAAAGCTGGAGTTTTATGCCTACAGCGGCGGTCATCTGCAGAAAATCACCACAGATTTTTCTGAGGCGATGCAGAAAGCCTATGAAAAAATGGGGGTTGTTACAGACGGCAATCACAGGATTCTGTGGAGCAGAGTCAACCGTGGAACGGTAAAAAATATTAAGGATCCGGTTTCTGTCTTTGCTCTGGTAGAGCGGCAGCTGGAAAATTTTTCAGCCAGTTGTATTCTGGAGGACGGTCTGATGATTCTGGATGCAAGAGGCTGCAGTATGCAGCAGCTGCTTTATTTTATTGATCAGAATATGCCGGTTTTGGGATTTACAGAAAACGGCAGCTATCTTTTGCTGTGTGGTTTTGATCAGTACAATGTGACTGTGTATGATCCGGCTTCCGGTGAAACCTACAAGGCAGGACTCAATGACAGTACGGAATTTTTCCGCCGGCGGGGAAATGATTTTATCTGTGCAGTCCGGCTTCAGTAAGTAGGAATGCTCGTTTCTCTTTACAAATCGGATTTATGTGGTATAATCTATAAGACACTGGGTGCGCAGAAGACCTGGTGGTTGGAAAACAGACAGATTTCGATTATTTTGACAGCAGTTCAGTGTTGCAGTGTTTCCGCCGGAGCTTTGGAAGGAAAGAACGGGCCGTCCTGAACAGCTGTAATTTTTAGTAAATAGAGAACAGATAAAAGCTTCGGTTTTTGTTGATTTAGGAAGAGATTTAGGAAGAGATTTAGACAGAGGTGTGGGATGAATCAATATATTATGAAAGGCGGCAATCCCCTGGTTGGCGATGTAGTGATCAGTGGGGCTAAGAATGCTGCCCTTGGTATTCTGGCGGCGGCGATTATGACGGACGAGGATGTGATTGTGGAGAATCTGCCGGATGTTCGCGACATTAATGTGCTGCTGGAGGCCATTGAAGAGATCGGGGCATCTGTGGAGCGTCTGGATCGTCACAGTGTCAGGATCAATGCATCCACAATCCGTGAGGTTTCTGTAGATGATGAGTATATCCGGAAAATCAGAGCGTCCTATTATTTTATTGGGGCGCTGCTTGGCAAATATAAAAGCGCGGAGGTTCCCCTTCCCGGCGGCTGCAATATCGGCAGCAGGCCTATCGATCAGCATCTGAAGGGATTTCGGGCTCTGGGGGCCAAAATTGAGATTGAGAGAGGCGCTGTAGTAGCTCATGCGATTGATCTGGTGGGAAGCCATATTTATCTGGATGTGGTTTCTGTAGGCGCTACGATCAATATTATGATGGCAGCAGCTATGGCAGAGGGGCAGACCATCATTGAAAATGCTGCGAAAGAGCCTCATGTAGTAGATGTTGCCAACTTCTTAAACAGTATGGGAGCCAATATTAAGGGAGCAGGTACGGATATTATTCGAATCCGCGGTGTTCGCCGGCTTCACGGCACAGAGTATTCCATTATTCCGGATCAGATTGAGGCAGGCACCTTTATGTGCGCAGCAGCGATTACCCGCGGTGATATTACAGTAAAAAATGTCATTCCCAAGCATTTAGAGGCGATTACGGCCAAGCTTGTAGAGATTGGCTGCGAGGTTCTGGAGGGAGATGACGAGGTGCGCGTGGTGGGAAAACCGCGTCAGCATTCGACCAATATCAAGACCCTGCCCTATCCTGGATTTCCTACGGATATGCAGCCTCAGATGACAGTTACTCTGGCTCTTGCTGAGGGCACCAGTGTAATTACAGAGAGTATTTTTGAAAACCGGTTCAAATATGTAGACGAGCTGACCCGCATGGGCGGCAATATTAAGGTAGAGGGAACCGTAGCGATTATTGAAGGCGTCAGGGGCTTTACCGGGGCTCAGGTAGAATCTCCGGATCTGAGAGCGGGAGCGGCTCTAGTTCTGGCTGGTCTTTCTGCCAGTGGCTATACGGTAGTAGATGAGATTGGATACATTCAGAGAGGCTATGAGTGCTTTGAGGAGAAGCTGCAGTCCCTGGGAGCTGTGATTCAGGTTGTGGATTCGGAAAAAGAGGCTCAGAAGTTTCGGCTGAAAATCGGCTGATTTGCCATGACACCAGGAAGCAATTAATTTGAAAAAATTCAGGGATATGGGCGGTTCCATATCCCGTTTTTTGTTATAGGAAATTGCGTCCTATGACATAAAAACGCTCCGCGAGGATCGCCATGGGTTAGAAGAGATGTGCCATACTTGTTCGTGAAGAGTTCAGTTGCCTTGAATTTATCATGAACAGGGACACGATCAACTGGATTCTGAAAAAATTGAATACAGGAGGTCGGACATGGAGCATTTACCAAAGAAAATCCACCACAACGGCATCGGCTACACGCTGATGGGAGACTACTACATCCCCGACCTGAAACTGCCGGAGGAAAAACGCCCCATCGGGCGGTGGGGGCGGATGCACAAGGCGTTTCTGCAAGAACACTGCCCCGGCCAGTACAATGAACTGCTTCTGTCGGGAAAACTCTGGACATATCTTGCTGACCTGAACGAGCAGGCCGATGACCGGCTGGCGTGTATCATCTCGCAGATGCAGGATGCGGAGGGCGTCACCGAGGAACTGAAAGCCTGTGACCAGCTTGCATGGGTCGGAGCCATGAACAGCATCCGCAGTCGGGCAGAGGAAATCATCCTCTCTGAGATGATTTTTGCCTGAGGGAGGTGGACGCATGATTCTGGAAGAAATGTTTAACGGCAGGTTCTATCCTTGTGAAACGGTGGTTGCTGATTCACTGAGGTTCAAGCAGGCCACCAAAGCCAGTGCAGCTCTGATGGATACTTTATCGGAACACCTGAGCAAAGAGGACTATGCTCTGGTTGAAGAACTGCGGGAGCAAATGGCAATCGCTCAGTGCGAGGAAAACGAAAGCCACTTCAAATACGGCTTTTCGGCGGGGCTACTTGTCCAAAAGGAAGCCTATGAGCAAGTGGCGCAGAGAGAAAAAGAGTAGCATCCCCATTGTAGCCGTTCTCATTTTGAGTACGGCTACTTTACTCCCATAAAGTGGTGGTGGACAAAATGACCACTCCTACTTCATTGGAGTAAAGTGGTGGTTTCCATTTTGAGAACTACCAAAATCGAAACAACATCGGCTTTTGGCTGTGCCCATTTTGGGCACAACCACCACAACAGAATACAGCTTCATAAAGGTCATTTACCGCTCAACCGGTGGATGGCCTTTTTTGCTGCCCTTACAGCCGCCAACCGTGACAAACACGCCCGGTAGCTGTACTACAAGTCACTCTGATTCCGCCGTGTCCAGACCTATACTTTTTATTGTCGGAAGCGAATACCGAGTGATGGACTATGTCTACAAGACATAGCGAACTGCGTCTGCAAGGGACTCTGGAACCGGCGTTTCTTCCGCTAAACTGGAAAATACAGACAGGGATACACATAAAGCCGATACCGGCAGACTTACTTCTGCTTGCGCCTGGCCTTGCGGTTGAGCGGGATGGGGCTGGTCTTTCACCTCATATTGTTGGGATTTTTGAGTATCTTGGACAGGCTCAGTATCCGCAGGAACGCCGAGAAGTCCTCCGAGGAAATCTTCTCAAAGGGTATCTGCAACTTATCGCAAAATTCGTGGATCAGCATTTCTATATCGCTGCCCTGATGGATGGCCTGCTCAAATTTTTCCTTCACGTCATCCAGCGTGGGCTGCGGGTCGGCGGTGGTCTTGTCCTTGCGGTGTGCTTCCCGGATGTCCCGGACGATGCTGTCCAGATCATCGTGTATGACGTGGCTGTAATAATCGCTTTCCTGCACCTGCCCCAGTTCCAGCGTCCGCATATAGAGGTCATCTTCTCCGGGCGCATACTTGCTGAGGACGGCCTGCCGGGTGGCTTCCATCACCAGATTCATCTGCTCCACCCGCATATTGGCGATTTGGTCGATACAGATTTCCATATCCACCATCAGCCGCCGGAAGTTCGGGTGTGTAGCCAGTTCGCAGAGAAGCCGATTGTTGATTTTGCCGCTCCGTAAAAGTTCAATCATTTCATCGTTCAAATGGAGCGACTGTACATCGGCGTTGGGAACCTCTTTATTATCGGTCAGTCCCATCAGATAGTCGGCGGACACGCCGTAAAAATCCGCCAGCGTCGCAATCGCAAATGGGCTGATGTCCTTGTAGTCATCGGTTTCGTATTTCCCCAGCGCAGATTTAGACAGGCCGGTCTGCTCCGCCAGTTGTTCCAGCGTCAGGTGCTTGTCCACCACCCGCAGGTCTTTGAGCCGCTCCGGGATTGTCAGCTTTGCGTACATCCAAAGCCCCCTCTCTCGTTATGGTTTTTCAGTGATTACACCCATTATAGCACGATTCCATAAGCGTGGAAATATGCGGATTTCAAGCGTTTTTCCGACGTTTTGGATATACGGGAAAGGGCCTCTTTTTTCGGTAAACTGGTTCTTGCAGACAGGCACTGAACCTTGAAAATTGAATGACCGGCTGCAAGGGGTATGGCCTCCGGGGAAGTGACGCCACGACAGAAATCGAGCGCACCAAAGAGGCCGATACGCCGGGAGAAATTCCGGGCAGGAGCGGCTTGCAGGCAGACCGGCGGACAGAAACAAGTTTATCATGCGGGGCGCATGGCTCCGCAGCAAAGAAATGGAGGAATATCATTATGAAACTGAGCATGAAAGAAAAGAAGATTCTCTACGCTTACGGCTGTCCCAGCCACCACAATACGGTGACACGGCTGAAATGGCTGACGGCCCTGACGGTTGACCCGGAGGCCAAACGCCGGATGCTGGGGTTGGCCCGTAAGGTGGAGACGGAGGTGGACGAAAGCTGGTACGAGGATTTTTACCACCATCTGCGCATGGAGATGGACGAGTACCGCCGTCTAAAGCGCAGCCTGCGAGTGCTGAAATCTTACACTGATTATGAGGAGGATTTATATGAGGAAGCTGTCTAAATATGAGAAAGAAACCATCATCAACTGGAACGAGGCGGAGAACCTTGCCAGCGTCTACACCTTCAACGCCAGCTTGAAGCGCAGGCTGGCGGAGTTCAGCCGGAAGTACCCGCTGCTGTGCCGGTTGGAGCGCAGTACGCCGGAGGGCAGCGTGACCTATGTACTGGACAAGTCCCGGCTGTCGATCCGGTTCATCCCGCCGTACAGTGAGGAACGGAAAGCCGCCGCCAGTGCCTACGCAAAGGAGCATGGCTTTCAGGTGGTAGGGGCGGAAGAAAAAATAGCCTGAAATCGGGGAGATTACGGTCAAAATGCCGGGGCTGCACCTGATGTTTTGACCGGCAATCCCCGCAGGCGTATTCCGTATCCACTTCCAGCCGAAAGGCGTAAATGTGTGGATGTGGAGCCGGTGAAACTGGCGGCAACCGCTTCTGCGGCGGAAGCCAGCTTCGCCGGTGCGGGAGTACAGAGGGCGGCGAGCCCTCTGTGGCGGGGTGCAGGGGCGGCAGCGCACTGCTGGGGTCAAGGGGCAACGCCCATTGGGCGGGTACAGGGCGGCAGCGCCTGTGCGGAGTGTAGAGGCGGCGAGCCTTTACTCCGGTGTCCAGAGGTGGAAAACCTCGGCCCAGGGAAAGTTGATGCCTGCGTCAACTTTCCCTGGGTATTACCTGACGCAGACTTTCGCAGGATTTGCGGCTTCGCCGCCCTTCCCCGGCCCCGGAACATCTTCGCAGGAAGGAGGGAAATTGTTTGAAACTGACACGACACAACGGGCGCTCCGGCAAGCATGGCACCTACAATCCCCGCCACAATGACCGCCGGTTTGATGTGGAGAACAGCGAACACATCGACGCAGAGCGGGCCAGGCAAAACATCTACTGGGACTGCTACCGGGGCTTCACCACACACGAGTTCCGGGAGAACCCGGAGCAGCCGGATTTCAGCTTTGAGGAAATCGAGCGGATGTACTACTACGAGTATTATTCTGACCATGTGGAGGCGCAGAACGCCCGGAATGAGAAAACCCGGCACACCGAGCGCAACCGCACCGTGGAGGACTTGCTGAAAAACAACAAGACCTGCCCGGAGGAAAGCATCTACCAGATCGGCACGCTGGAAGAATCCGTCCCGCCGGAAACGCTCTTTCGCATCGTCAACGAGTTCTATGAGGAATTCGAGCGCCGCTTCGGTTCCCATATCCACATTTTAGATTGGGCGCTCCATCTGGACGAGGGGACGCCCCACATCCATGAGCGCCATGTGTTCGACTGTGAGAACCGCTACGGGGAACTGTGTCCCCAGCAGGAGAAGGCGCTGGAGGAACTGGGCATCCCTCTCCCGAACCCGGACAAGCCAAAAGGCAGGCACAACAATCGGAAACAGACCTTCGATGCGGTCTGCCGGACGATTTTGTTTGACATCACAAAGCGGCATGGGCTGCATCTGGATCAGGAGCCGTCCTACGGCGGACGGGAGTATCTGGAAAAGCAGGACTATATCCTGATGAAGCAGAAGGAGCAGCTGACGGCGCAGGAGCAGAAGCTGGAAGAACTGACGCTCAAAATCGAGGACGTGGAGACGCTGCTGGATGATGTTTCCGATGTGGCCTATGACAAGGCGGTGGAGGTGGTGACCGATACTGTCCGGCAGGAGACACACAAAGAAGATATTCGTTTGATTGAGGAAACAAAAAAGTGGGTACTTTCGCCGGAGCGGAAGGCCCCGCAGAAGGAGCGTGACTACGCCGCCGCCCGGCTGGATGGAGTGATTACCAAAATCAAACGTGTCATGCAGAGTGCCCTGGCAAAAATCCAGAAAACGCTTATGCAGCCGGAGGTCAAGAAGGCCGGTAAGGAGCAGATCAAGGAGAAAGCCAGAGAATCCATCCGGGATAAGCTGGCGAAAGGCAAGCTGGACGCTGACCGGGATAACCGGGAACGCTGGGAACGTGAGGGGCGGATCGCTCCGACTAAGAAACACGATATGGAGTTATGAGGCATCTGATTTTCTGCGGAAACCAGGTGTCTTTTTCTCTGTCTGGAGGTGAGAAAATCGAATGTATTTGAAGCGGTGAAGGAGTCTGTCACCACAAGGCAGGCTGCGGAATATTATGGGGTGCAGGTTGGCAGGAATGGGATGGCCTGCTGTCCCTTCCACGATGACAAACATCCCAGCATGAAGGTTGACCGCCGGTTCCACTGCTTCGGCTGTCAGGCGGACGGGGATGTGATTGATTTTACCGCCCGCCTGTTTGGTCTGAGCGGTAAGGAAGCGGCTCTGAAGCTGGCGGAGGATTTCTCTGTCCGCTATGACGCCAAAGGCCATGACCCGCCCCGCAGGAGGCCGGTCAAACGGAAAATCAGCGAGGAACTGCGCTACCGGCAGGCGGAGCAGAAATGTTTCCGGGTACTGTGCGATTACCTGCATCTGCTGGAACGCTGGGAGAAGGAATACGCTCCGCAAACGCCGGAGGAAGCATGGAATCCGCTGTTTGTGGAAGCACTGCAAAAGAAAGCACACACGGAGTATCTGCTGGATGTTCTCCTGTCCGGCAGCATGGAGGAACGGGCTTCCGTTGTCGCCCAGTACGGAAAAGAGGTGAGGAAGATTGAGCAGCGAATATCAGAGTTTGCCGCCAGCCACCCGGCAGGCCGCCATGAGCGCAGCCGAAGCCTTAGCGCCGGAGCAGAGCGCCTCTGAGGTGCGGGAAAGCCTCTCCGTCACCGAGAAGGGCCAGCCCGCCAACACCATCGGCAACTGCCGGACGGTGTTCTGCCATGACCCTCTCCTGCGCGGGGCGATCCGGCTGAACCTCCTGACTGACCGGGTGGACATTGTGCGGGATTTGGGCTGGCGCAGGAATACCAGCGCCCTGACGGATACAGACGTGAAGTATCTGCTTCTCTATTTTGAGCAGAACTATGGCTTGACCAGCGAGAAAAAGATGACAGCGGCGCTCTCTATCGTGGCGAATGAAAACTGCTACCATCCCATACAGGACGTGCTGAACGGCCTTGTCTGGGACGGGACGCCCCGCATCCGCTCCTGTCTCCATCACTTCTTGGGTGCGGACGAGAGCGACTATGTGGAGGAAATGCTGAAACACTTCCTGCTGGGGGCTATCCGGCGGGTATTCCGGCCCGGCTCCAAATATGAGGAAATGCTCTGTCTGGTAGGCGGTCAGGGCGCTGGCAAATCCAGCTTCTTCCGCCTGCTGGCGATCCGGGACGAGTGGTTTTCCGATGACCTGAAAAAGCTGGATGATGACCGGGTGTTTTTGAAACTGCAAGGACACTGGATTATTGAGATGTCGGAGATGCTGGCTACCAGCAGCGCCAAAAGCATTGAAGAAATCCGCTCATTCATCAGCCGCCAGAAGGAAACCTACCGGACGCCCTATGAAGCCCAGCCCAAAGACCGGCTGCGGCAGTGTGTGTTCGGCGGTTCATCCAACACGCTGGACTTCCTGCCCCTTGACCGGGCCGGGAACCGGCGCTTTTTGCCGATCATGATTTACCCGGAGAATGCGGAGGTTCACATTTTGGAGGACGAGGACGCCTCCAGAGCCTATCTTTTGCAGGTCTGGGCGGAGGCCATGACGATTTACCGCAGCGGCCACTACTCTATGAAGTTCAGCAAGTCCATCCAGCGCCAGCTGGTGGAGGTACAGAAGGATTTCATGCCGGAGGACACGGAGGCCGGGCAGATACAGGGCTTTCTGGAACACTACACCGGCAGCATGGTCTGCTCCAAACAGCTGTTCAAGGAGGCGCTGGGCCACACCTATGACGAGCCGAAACGGTGGCAGCTGCACAATATCAACGAGATCATGAACACGGTGGTGACGGGCTGGAAGCCGTTCTCCAATCCGAGGATGTTCGCCGGGTATGGCAGGCAGAGGGGCTGGGAACGGGACGTTTCCGGCAACGAACTGCCCGGCAACGAAGATGGATTTGTGGAGCTGACCGAGGAAGAATGCCGCCAGCTGGAACTTCCCAAAGAGTGGATCGCATAAAAATAGCGGTCTGTTGCCGGGATGGTTGTCACTTGGTTGCCGGGTTCGTTGCCGGGGATTTTCCGGTCTGGATACGGAAAAAGCCTGTAAATAAGGCATTTTCTAATATCTATCTCTATCTCCGGCAACGAAAGCAACGAGATTTTTCAAGAAAATTTAGAAAGAAAGATTTGC
Source organism: Lachnoclostridium sp. Marseille-P6806 (assembly GCF_964238185.1). NCBI lineage: Bacteria > Bacillati > Bacillota > Clostridia > Lachnospirales > Lachnospiraceae > Lachnoclostridium > Lachnoclostridium sp. Marseille-P6806. Next base: position 13,478 of record NZ_CAXSLG010000011.1, on the reverse strand, counting down.
AGGCCAGACGGTAGTTTACAGGTTTTTGGAGGTTCGTTGCCGGACTTCGTTGCCGGTGTGCTATTGTCTGGCCTGCCACTCTATGGAGGTAGCCTATGGAAAAAAGCAAGCAGCAGAAAAATAAAGTCCGTTTTGTGGTGGTGCGGGAGTTCTCCGGGGAGAAATCCATGCGGGAAGCCTTTGAGCAACTGATCGAGCGCCAGACCTGCGAACACTTCGAGGAATGGCTGGAACAGCGTGAGATGGCGGAGAACGCTGCGTAAAAACGGTTGATTCAGGGACAGGGGCATGGTATTATAATGGTATCGTGTCCCTGTTCATAGAAGGAGAACGCTATGAGCAGGAAAAAACAAGTCTATGAGAAAATCACCGCTCTCTACTGCCGTATCTCTCTGGATGACGGCGGCGACAATGAGAGCATGAGCATCAGCAACCAGAAAATCATGCTTCGGGACTTTGCTGAAAAGCATGGGATGTTCCAGTATGAGTATTATGTGGATGACGGCTATACGGGCCGCAATTTCAACCGCCCTGCCTTCCAGCGTATGATCGCTGACATTGAGGCGGGGAAGATCGGCTGCGTCATCACCAAAGACCTATCCAGACTTGGTAGGAATTATATTGAAGCTGGCAGCTATATCGAAATCTTTTTCCCCAAACACAATGTGCGCTATATCGCCATCACGGACGGCGTGGACAGCCTGACCCGTCAGGAGATGGACATTACGCCCTTCAAGAATATCCTGAACGATATGTATAGCCGGGATATTTCTAAAAAGGTGCTGGCGGGCATCACGACCCGCTCCCGGCAGGGAAAGTTCTGCGGAGGGACGCCGCCCTTCGGCCTGATGCGTGACCCGGAGGACAAAGGGCATCTTATCATTGACCCGGAGACAGCGCCGATCATCCGTAAAATCTATGACTATGCCCTTGACGGGCTGGGCTGCATGAGGATTTCCAAACGGCTGATGGAAGAAAAAATCCCCATCACCCATGTCAAGGCCAATACGGAGTTTGACGCCAACTATTACTCTTGGGGCGGCGCAAGGATCAGCCATATCCTGCGGAATCCCTTTTATAAGGGCGCACATCTGGTCTTTCGGACACACCAGAAGGGCATCCGCTCCAACACTTATGACATTATCCCCCGTGACCAGTGGGAAGTGATCGAGGGCTGCCATGAGGCGATTGTGACGCCGGAGGAATGGGAACAGGTACAAGCTATCATTGACCGCAAACCACCTATCATGAAAGGCAATGCCTGCCCCTTTTATAATCTGTTCCACGGGCTGGTCTACTGCGCTACCTGCGGGAAGTCCATGCAGGTGCGGTATGAAAAGGTCGGCAGAACCGGGAAGAACCGGTTCACCGGCGAGATGCGGGAACCGATTGACAAGGCGTACTATATCTGCCAGACTTATAACCGCATGGGATGCAAGGTCTGCTCCAGCCACAAGATCGAGGCCAGAGATTTATACAATCTGGTGCTGAAAGACATTCAGGAGCTGGCGGCGCAGGCCATGAAGGACGCCGATGCGTTCTATCAGCACCTCAGCAGCCGGATGGAGCGCCGGTATCTGGTAGACGCTTCTCAGACCGAGAAGGAACGGAAACGGCTGGAAGCCCGGAATCAGGAAATTGATGTGATGTTTTTAAGCCTGTACACGGATAAGGCAAAAGGCATCCTGACCGAACAGCGGTTTATGAAACTGACGGCGGCGCTGGAACAGGAGCAGGAATCCAACCAGAAGCGTCTGCATGACCTGGCGATGATGCAGAGCCGGGCGGACGCACAGGAAAGCGAAGTCCGTACCTTTATCAAGGAAATCCGGCGCTATTCCGCTATTGAGGAACTGGACGAGGCAATGCTGAACCGGCTTATCAGCCGGATTCTGATTGGCGAGGTCAAGAAGGTGGACGGACAGAAGGTGCAGAAAGTCAAAATCGTTTATAACTTTGTCGGGGAAATCCCGGAGATTGCAGCATAAAGACAGTACAGCCCTCCCCGTACCGGGGAGGACTTTTTGATATTTGGAAAAGATAAAAATGTATGTGTTATTTATAGCATCCTAAAAGGCCATTGTTTCCAAAATACCGGTTTTAAGATTTTGAGCAGCAGCGCTCAATGGACGTTTCCTGTCATATACCATACAAATCTGACGTTCAGGGATTGTTTCCCGCAGATGAATCTGGACGATCTCACGTTGCTGAAGTGCTTCCTTCGCCATTGGTTCTGGAAGAAAAGCTAGCCCTAATTCCGCTTTTACCAAAGGTAAAATCTGATCTGTGGTAGCTGCTTCCGTGTCTGGTATCAACTCCAACCCGTGGGACAGGAACAATTTATGATAAAAATTCCAGGTCATAGTTTCTTTTCCGAGGCAAATCAACGGATAATTTTTTAGTTCGGCAAGTGTCAGCTCCTGGCCGCCCAGTGCCGTAAAAGTTTTGCCGCCCACAAGAATTTCACGGAAGGGCCGCAAATGCAATTCCTTCAAAGGGGTATCCACGTTGGTCGGCGTTGATACAACAGCAAAATCAACTTCACCGTTTTTAACAGAGCGGATGGCTTGCGGAGTGGAATGGTTATATATTTTCAAGCGAATACCGGGATGCTTCATGTGAAAGGGCTTCAATATATCCAGCAGGTAGATATTCAATGCGGTTTCGCTGGCTCCGATTGAAATACTTCCATGCTCCAAACCACTGTGCGCATTTAGTTCGGTTTCGGCTGTTTGTATCTGAGAAATGGCAGCTTCGACATGAGTGAACAACATTTCTCCTTCTGGGGTCAGTTGAACACCTCGATTGGTGCGTATAAATAACGTACAGTGCGTTTGCTGCTCCAGGCAGTTCATGGCGCGGGTAACGTTGGGCTGTCCGCTGCCCAGTGCATGAGCCGCTTTTGTGAAATTCTTGTATTTGGCTACATAATAAAAAACCTTGTAATATTCAAAGTTGACATCCATCCAGGCATCCTCTTTCTGATATGCTAATTGCTGATGATCACTATATCAATAATACTTTTTACATATTCCTGCCTGTCCAGTATAATAGATTTTGGTTCCAAAAACAAGTGAAGGAGTGCTTTAGTATGAGTGAAATCAAAAAAGTTGTGCTGGCATATTCCGGTGGTCTGGATACCTCCGTTATTATCCCGTGGCTGAAAGAACACTATGACAACTGTGAAGTGATCGCTGTCTGTGGAAATGTTGGACAAGACGATGAATTGGATGATTTGAAACAGCGAGCAGTGGCTTCTGGAGCCAGCAAACTTTATGTCGAGGATTTAACGGATGAGTTTGTTAATGAGTTTGTTATTCCTACTATGCAGGCGGGAGCTGATTATGAAGGGTATTTATTGGGAACCAGCCTTGCCCGCCCTATTCTGGCTAAGCGTGTCGTGGAAATTGCAAAGGCAGAGGGGGCGGATGCTGTTTGCCACGGCAGCACCGGAAAGGGCAACGATCAGGTGCGATTTGAGCTGGCCATTATGCACTTTGCGCCGGAAATGAAAATCATTACACCGTGGCGGGAATGGGATATTCAAAGCCGCAATGAGGAGATTGATTACGCCGAAGCCCATCATATTCCTTTGAAAATAAATCGAGAAACCAATTACTCAAAGGATAAAAATCTTTGGCATCTTTCTCATGAGGGATTGGATTTGGAGGACCCAGGTAATGAGCCGCAGTATGAAAAAGAAGGTTTTCTGGAAATGAGCGTTTCTCCACTGAAAGCGCCGGATACTCCTACATATGTGGAGCTGGACTTTGAAAAAGGCGTACCTGTTAAGTTGAACGGCAAGGCAATGAAATCATCAGACATTATTTCTAAGCTAAACGAGATTGGCGGCTGTAATGGTATTGGCCTGTACGATGTGGTGGAAAACCGTCTGGTTGGTATGAAAAGCCGAGGAGTGTACGAGACACCGGGCGGAACCATTCTGTATAGAGCGCATGAGATATTAGAAACACTGACATTGGACAAAAAAACTGCCCATAAGAAAAAGGAATTGTCTATTTGCTTCGGTGAGTTGGTTTACGACGGACAGTGGTTTTCTCCGCTGCGCAAAGCGTTGTCTGCATTTGTGACAGAGACGCAGCAGACCGTCACCGGAAAAGTACGTCTGAAGTTATATAAGGGCAACATTATCAATTCAGGTGTGTGGTCCCCATATTCTTTGTATAGCGAGGATATTGTCACATTTAATGAAGGAGAGGGCTATCAGCAGTCCGATGCTACTGGCTTCATCCGTCTTTTGGGGCTGCCTACCCGTATACAGGCGTCTGTAAATGCCCGAAATAGAAGGGAGGCAGAAAAATGCTGACTGCGGTGACAGGTATCAACTGGGGGGATGAAGGGAAAGGACGGGTTATTGATCTGCTGGCAGAGCGGGCGGATATTGTCGTGCGTTACCAGGGGGGAAATAATGCCGGGCATACGGTCGTAACCAAACAGGGAAAATTTATTCTGAATCTGCTACCATCCGGGATTCTTCATCCCAATGTGGTGTGTGTTCTTGCGGATGGTATGGTAGTTGATTTAGAGCATCTCTCCAATGAAATTGCCGATATTCGCGGCAAAGGGGTGTCTGTAACACCTCAAAATTTCAAACTGTCCGCTCGTGCAACCATCTCCATGCCGTGGCATCGGATACAAGATGATTTGGAGGAAGAACGTCTTGCGCAGAGCGGAGTTGCTTTCGGCTCTACTCGCAGGGGAATTGCTTATGCCTACAGCGATAAGTATCGCAAAAAAACATTGCGTTTAGGTGATCTGCTTCATTTAGATGAGCCATATATACAGGTTCGTCTAAAAACCATGCTGGAAGCAAAAAATTTGGAACTGGCAGGCTGCTATCATCAGGAGCCAATGTCTTATCCGGCCCTGCTTGCCTGGTGCCAGAAGCAGGCAAAGGAGTTTTTACCCTATATCTGTGATACCGGAAATTATTTGGATACAGCGTTATCGTCAGGAAAACAGATTGTTTTGGAAGCGCAGCTTGGCGCTATGCGTGATATTGACTATGGCATTTTCCCCTACACTTCCAGTTCTACAACGATTGCGGCCTATGGGCCGATTGGAGCGGGAATTCCTGGCGTGCAGCCTGACCATGTGGTCGGTGTGTTAAAGGCTTATTCAACGTGCGTTGGTGCAGGCCCATTTGTGGCCGAGAACGCTATGCCTGAAGAATGGAAGGAATCCCTGCGCAAGGCCGGCGGTGAATATGGCGCTGCAACAGGCCGCCCACGCCGGGTTGGGCCATTTGATGCGGTTGCAAGCCGGTACGGCCTAAAATGCCAACGCGCTGACAAAATCGCATTGACTAAGTTAGACGTACTCAGTTATATGCAGGAAATTCCCATCATTACGGGATATTTGTACAAAGGCAAAGAAACAGACACCTTTGTTCCTACGGAAAATCTGGAAGAATATCAACCGGTTATCAGCTTCATTCCCGGCTGGAAACAGGACATTTCCGCTTGCCGTCGCTGGGAGGAACTGCCGGATGCTGCAAAAAATTATATCAAAACGCTGGAAAAATTACTTGATCACGAGATCCAGTTTATCTCTGTCGGCGCAAAGCGCGAAGAATATCTGATAAAGGGGGAATGGCTGTGAGACACCTGATTGAACCAACCGATTTCAATGACGATGAAACGATGGCAGTCCTGGATTTGGCTGATCGAATTGCCGCCGCTCCGGAGATGTATGCGCATGTGGCTGACGGCAAAAAGCTGGCGACCTTATTTTATGAACCCAGTACGAGAACCCGGCTTTCTTTTGAATCTGCCATGCTAAGTCTGGGCGGGCAGACGCTCGGCTTCTCCGGAGCAGAACAGTCCAGTGCAACCAAAGGAGAAACGGTTGCTGATACAGCTCGCGTAGTCAGCTGCTATTCCAATATTATAGCTATGCGCCACCCAAAAGAAGGTGCTCCGCTTCGCGCTTCCATGTTTTCCAAAGTTCCTGTCATAAATGCTGGTGACGGAGGCCATAATCATCCTACACAAACTTTAATTGATTTGCTGACGATTCGCCAGCGCATGGGACGGTTGGATCATCTGACCGTTGGTTTTTGCGGTGATCTGAAGTTCGGCCGGACAGTGCATTCTTTGGTCAACAATCTTGTTCGTTTTTTAGGAAATCAGTTTTATTTTATCTCGCCAGAGGAACTTCGCATTCCCGAATATTTGAAGGAGGATACATTGCACCCGGCAAATTCCTTATATTGGGAGGTCAGCAGTTTGGAGGACACACTCCCTAAGCTGGATGTGTTATATATGACCAGAGTGCAGAAAGAACGTTTTTTTAATGAGGAAGATTACATTCGGCTAAAGAGCATCTACACGCTTGACCCTGAAAAAATGAAATTGGCTAGGCCGGATATGCCTGTGTTGCATCCACTGCCTCGTGTCGATGAAATTACTCGGACGGTAGATGATGATCCCCGTGCCGCTTATTTTGATCAGGTGCAGAATGGCGTTTATGTTCGCATGGCACTAATTATGGCTCTGTTGGGAATTGCCGATCCTGTGACTGGAGAGAAGGTGTTAAAATGCTGAAGGTAGAACCCATTCAAAATGGTGTGGTTATTGACCATATCCCCGCTGGGCGCGGTATGGAAATTTACCGGCTGCTCCATCTGGAGAGCAAACATCAGGCGGTTGCGCTGCTGCAATCTGTGCGCAGTGAGAAATATGGAACAAAAGATCTGATTAAGATCGAAGGTTCAAACCTTCCGGAGCGGCTGGAGATTTTAGGCTATCTGGATCGGCGAATTACACTAATCTATATCAAAGACGGAGTAGTGGAGCGAAAATGTCAGCCTGATATGCCAGAGATATTGCGAAATGTGGTTAAATGCACAAACCCACGATGTATTACCAGTATTGAGGCAGGATGCGACCATATTTTCAAACTGTCTCCTTCTGGGAAGTACCGCTGCCTTTACTGTAATCAGGAACTGCCGGTACAGAGGTGATACCATATGGATTTTTCTGCATACGAAAAAGGCAATCCTTTTATGTCTTATAACCATATTCAAATATGCAAAGTTGACCCGGATTGCTGTGTGGTAAAGGTAAACTTGGTTGCCGAATCTATGAATCTTCATGGACACGTACATGGAGGATTGTTATATGCAATGGCAGATTGCGTGGCGGGAATTTTTGCCAGAATGGATGGTAGAGATTATGTAACGCAAAGCGCACATATCAATTTCCTGCATAACGTACAGTCAGGGACAATCTTTGCAAAAGCTGAAATCATAAAGCGCGGTAAGCACATGGCTTACTTTCATATCAGCATTACCGATCAAGATGATCATCTTCTTTGTGATGGTATGGTTGATATGTATTGTATTTCAGGATGCCAAACATAGTCAGGCTTCTGCTATTTTGAGAATACATACATAGAGGTATCTTTAGTTATACATCAAGGAGTGAACACATTTGCATGGAATTATAAAATGCCAGCATCAGGGACAAATGTCCGAATCTTTCCCAACTGTCGCATTTTTGTCAATATCAGGCGGCCTGCAAGATGCCTATACCTATGTGTTCCGGGGCAAGGTGTTCGCCAATGCTCAGACCGGGAATATCGTATTACTTAGTCAAAACATCTGTGAGCGTAATTGGTTGCAGAGCGCACACTACTTTGTTCCGTTGGCAGCATTTGCAATAGGCATCATTGTTGCAGAGCAGATACGGGGAAAATATCAGAATGTGCAGAATATCCACTGGAGGCAGATTGTCCTGCTACTGGAAATGATTCTGCTGTTTTTGGTAAGCTTTCTTCCGCAAAGTCTTGATATGCTGGCTAATGCACTGGTATCTTTTTCCTGCGCTATGCAGGTGCAGACATTCCGAAAGGTGAATGGTTACGCGTTTGCCAGCACCATGTGTATCGGAAATATGCGTAGCGGCATGGAAGCACTTTCTGCATACATCAGAACACATGATAGAAATGTTTTAGGGAAAGCTTTGCGCTATTGGGAAATCATTTTCCTATTTGCTGTTGGCGCTGGAATCGGCGGTCAATTTGTTGTTCTGTTCGGAGCGCATACGATCTGGTTTTCCTGCCTGCTTCTATTGGTCAGTTTTTGCCTGATGTTTATCAGAGAAGAAATGAAAGAACACCCGGAAATTAGCGTCGAGGAAGAAACGATACAGAAAGATCTGTGGGACATTGAAAAGCAGATAAAGAATATAGGTCACCAGGTCGGGGAAGATATATCGGTTATGAAATCACCGCATAATAAAGATTCTCAATAACAAATTAAATCGCGGCGTCGAATGAATAAAACTCCGACGTCGCGATTTTTACAGAAAAATTTAGCCCCAGACTTCCTCAGCAATCTCTTTAACCAGCGCCAGTTTCGCCCATTGCTCTTCTTCAGTCAGCTTATTGCCGATCTCGCAGGAAGCAAAACCGCACTGCGGGCTGAGATACAACCTGTCAAGAGGGATGTACTTTGCAGCTTCATGGATTCGGGCAATCACGGCCTCTTTATTCTCCAACTGCGGCTGCTTTGTGGTAATCAGTCCGAGAACCACTTTCTGTCCGCTTCCGATTTTTGCAAGAGGCGCAAAGCCACCGGAGCGTTCATCATCAAACTCCAGATAATAGGCACTTACATTTTCTTCGCCGAACAAAACGTCGGCCACGGAGTCATAGGGGCCACTGCTGGCATAAGTTGAATGGTAATTGCCCCTGCAGACATGGGTGGTGATGTTCATCCCCTCTGGCGCTCCGTTAATCACCTGGTTGTTAATATCTTTATAGGCATTCTGGACGGCCAAAAGCCCTTCTTTCGTTGCGGCGTGCATTTCCTGTCCATTTTTATCCGCCAGCATTCCCCATGTGCAATCGTCAAACTGCACATTCCTGCAGCCTGCATCGTACAGCTGATGCAGTACAGCAATGTAAGCCTGTGCAATGTCGTCCATCAGCGGCTTGGCAGAACTGTAAAAGGCCTCTGTGTGTTTTCTGGCAAAGGGCATCCAGAATTGTGCCAGCGTCTGAGCAGGGGCGGGGATTGTCTGTTTTGCTATAGTCTTTTCGTCCTCCAGCGCCTTCACATACCGAAAATGATCCACAAAGGGATGCTCACCGGACAATCCGATCCTGCCGGTCACAAAAGTATCATCGATCATCGCCGCCTCTCCGTGGAAGGGAAGGCCGGTGTTCGTTTTCTTATGGCCGACGCCGTCGAATCCCCACATAAAATCCAGATGCCAGGTAGCGCGGCGGAACTCGCCGTCAGTAATAACATGGTATCCGGCCGCTTTCTGCTTCGCCACCAGTTCGGTAATGCACTGATCCTCCACAGCTTTGAGCTGATCGGCGGTAATGGCTCCTGCTTCATAATCGGCGCGGGCCTTTTTCAGTTCTGCCGGACGAAGAAAGCTGCCCACGTAGTCGTAACGGAACGGTGCGTATAAATTACTCATATCAAATGTCTCCTTTGCATTCGTTTCTTATATTTTTCGCCGCCTGGACCATATTTTTCAAACTGGCAACGGTTTCGGTTTCCCCTCTGGTTTTTAATCCGCAGTCTGGGTTGACCCATAAATGATCTGCCGGGATCTTGTCCAGCATCAGCCGGAGGGCGGCTTCAATTTCTTCTACACTCGGAATGCGGGGGGAATGGATGTCGTAGACGCCGGGACCCACCTCCGTTTCAAAATGATGCGCCATCAGGCTGTCCAGAATCGTAAGTTTGGAACGGGACGCCTCAAAGGTAATCACATCGGCGTCCATTGCGTCGATTTCCGGGATAATGTCCTCAAACTCGCTGTAGCACATATGGGTGTGAATCTGCGTTTCCGGTTTTACCTTTGCGTGGCAGAGACGGAATGCCTTGATCGCAAAGTTCAGATAGTCGCTATGCCAGTCGGCGCGGCGGAGCGGCAGCTTTTCCCGGAGCGCGGCTTCGTCAATCTGAATAATACGGACGCCTGCAGCTTCCAGTTCCAGAACCTCTTCCCGGATTGCAAGGCCGATCTGATACATCATCTCCTGCGTGGAAATATCTTCTCTGGGGAACGACCAGTTCAAAATCGTGACTGGTCCTGTCAGCATTCCCTTCACATCCTTATCCGTCAGGGAATTGGCATAACGGATATAATCGGTAGTAATGGACTTCTTGCGTTTGACGTCCCCGAACACAATCGGCGGCTTTACGCCCCGTGTACCGTAAGACTGTACCCAACCGCCTATGGTAAACACATAACCAGACAGATTTTCGCCAAAAAATTCCACCATGTCGTTGCGTTCAAATTCGCCATGCACCAAGACATCCAGACCAATGTTTTCCTGTAAAGCGATGCAATCCCGGATGAATCCCTTTGCATTATTTCGGTATTCTTCTTCGCTGATTTCGCCTTTTCGGAATTTTGTTCGGTTCTGCTTGACTTCCTTTGTCTGCGGGAAAGAGCCAATCGTTGTCGTGGGCAGCAGCGGGAGATTCAGCAGTTCTTTCTGCGTTGCCTGCCGTTCCTTTCTGGGCACCCTGCGGGTAAAATCCGATTCAGTAAGTGCCGCAACCTGTTTCTGTACCTCTGTGTCGGTTCTCAGCTCACTGGTTTGGAACAGTTCCTGATTTTGCAGATAGCGCCGGTCACAGGAATAGTCTGCAAGTTCAGCCAGGCAGCAAAGCTCACGCAGTTCATCCAGCTTTTCATACGCAAAGGAAAAATGCCGGATAATTTCGGTGGAAAGCTGCGGCTCATTCTTTACAGTATACGGCACATGGAGCAGGGAGCAGGATGTACTGAGTACAATGTGGTCACAGCAGCTTTTCAAACCGGCGATTCGCTCCAGTACGTCTTTATAATTAGTACGCCAGATGTTTTTCCCATTTACAAGTCCCGCAAACAGGATTTTATCCTTCGGGAAACCGTTTGCTGCTACAAGTGCTGCGGTCTGCTTTCCTTCCACAAAGTCAAGGCCAATGCCGTCAAAGGGCAGTTCACATAGCTGCCGGTAACAATCCCGCACATCGCCAAAATAAGTTTGGAGCAGCACCTTCACTGTGCCTTTTTGTTCCAGCAGCGTTTGGTACAGCTTGCGGAAAAGGGCAACATCCCCCATTGTTAAATCCATGACCAGATACGGCTCGTCAACTTGCAGCCATTCCACGCCGTTTTCTCCACACCGCTTCAAAATATCTGCATAGGCAAACAGAATATCATCTACAAAATCAGTGGCGGATTTATTGCCGGTACAGCGGGCCAGCTTCAAAAAGGTAAACGGTCCGGCGACCACGGGCTTTGTCTGAATGCCCAGAGAACGCGCCTGATGAAAGCCATCCAGAAAAGCATCTGAGCGGAGCTTCAACTCCATATCATCATCCAGCTCTGGTACCATGTAGTGGTAGTTCGTATTGAACCACTTTTTCATGGTAAATGCTTTGACATCTCCCTGCGCCCCCTGATACCCACGGGCCATGGCAAAGTATGTGTCTATATCGGAAAGCCTCAGATCGGCATACCGCCTTGGAATGGCGTTCAGCATATAAGCGGTGTCCAGCATCCCGTCATAAAGGGAAAAATCATTGGACGGGATAAAGCCGGCACCTGCGTCCCTCTGGCGTGTCCACTGCTCCATTCTCTGCTGAGAGACAACCCGTTTCAACTCATCGGCATCTATTTCGCTGCGAAAATACGCTTCTGTTGCGAACTTTAATTCTCGGTGGATCCCGATACGCGGAAATCCAATAATTGAATAGTCCATAATGTGTCCTCCTCGGGTATGATCGTTCTTTTTCAGTATACCTGCGGGAAAGGGTTCTGTAAAATACGGAAAAGCAGCGGTTTGCCATAGATTGAATCTATAGCAGACCGCTACTTTATGTTCTGTCATTCCTGTGCGGAAGCATATCGTTTCAGAGCTTCGATATACAGAGTTCCAAATTTACCCGGTCCGACCTTGCTGTGAGTGATGTAGCCGATTTCCATGTAATCATCCACAGCAAGGGGGACAGCAACAATATTTTTCCCATTTAGTTCTTCGTTGATAACGCCGCTGCAAATGGTGTACCCGTTCAGACCAATCAGGAGATTGAACAGCGTGGCCCGGTCAGAAACCATAATGTCTTTCTTGCTTTCCAACGTACTTAAAATTTCCTCAGAGAAGTAGAAGGAATTGTGTTCTCCCTGCTCATAGGACAATCTCGGATAGGTTGCCAGCTCATCCAATTCAACAATTTTCTTCTTTGCCAGAGGACTGAACGTACTGACAAAAACGTGAGGCTTTGCGATAAATAAACGATGAAATTTCAAATCATTTTCCCGCATGGTCTTGCGCAGGACAGCTTCATTGAAACTATTAAGGTAAAGCACACCCACCTCGCTTCGCAGCTTTGCCACATCTTCAATCAACTCATAGGTCTGCGTTTCACGGATGCGGAAGTCGTATTCTTCACCGCCATACTGTTTCAAAAGCTCAACAAATGCTTCTACCGCAAAAGAATAATGCTGCGTGGACACACAGAACTGATGCTTGACAGGGGTCTTCCCTAAGTATCGTTCTTCAATCAGATTTGTCTGTTCAATCACTTGACGGGCATATCCTAAAAATTCTTCTCCCTCCGCCGAAAGCAGGATGCCTTTATTGGTACGTTTGAAAATAGTAATTCCCAGTTCATTTTCCAGTTCCTTGATTGCGGAAGTCAGGCTGGGCTGGGCGATATAAAGCTGTTTTGCCGCCTCGCTGATCGTTCCGGCCGCAGCAACCGTCACAATGTATTTCAGTTGTAAAAGGGTCATTCGTCATCCTCCTGATCTGGATATGGAATTGCCGCAAGGATTTCTCCATAGCGTTCCGTAATTACACCATAATTCTCCCGCAGATGGGGAAACAGACAGCGGCTGCAGTCCTTGTATCCGTTGGGAAGGTAGGCAAACTTTCCGCCGCAGCGATCTCCCAATACATACAGAGGGCAATAGCAGAATAGGCAATTAAAATTTTCCGGGTCGGCACCCTTATGGCAGGGGAAATATTCACATTCCCGGTTGCAGAAATAAGCATAGTGCTTATTTTCCCAATACTGATTACGCATGAAAAGACTCCTTGCAAAAAAGGGATTTATTTTATACATAGGAACCGTAAGAAAAAAGCGCATCCAAACAGACACGCTCAACAAAGCACAGCTTCCTGCGCCTAAAAAACGTGCTTCCGGTTCCGGCAGAAGCACCATACGCTCCCACGTATCTGACTTACCTTTCCCTCAGGAAAGTTTCACAGTGACCGACTCGCCGGGACTTGCACCCGATTCCATGTTCCGTCTTTGCGGATGGAGCGATATGATGATTCAATTTTCATCTATCATTATAATCCAAACACATAACGTTGTCACGTGCTGCTTTATGCGTAAGTGCCAAATTCTCAAAGTAATTTGAAATAAGGCTACCGCAATCCCACTGGCTTTAGACGGTGGGTTAAGGTAGCCAAAAGCTGAGAATTATTGTATG
>NZ_CAXSLG010000010.1:0-123184 GCF_964238185.1 Lachnoclostridium sp. Marseille-P6806 | reverse complement strand
CGAGGGCTTAACCAATAAGGTTTAGGGAAAAGTTACAAACGGATGAAGATTCAATGTGTAGTTTTGAGAGTAAATGGAAATATAAAAAAGAAATGCAGGCTGAAACAGTTGTTTCAGTCTTTTTTTGTATTGCAGGAAAGTTTATATTTTAGTTGACACAAAAGTCAGGATATGCTATGATGAATCGGTATGAATTAACGCCGGTGCTCAGTCATCTGGATGCTCCAACCAATGGCCGGGGACACGGTAAGTATAAGATTAAAGGAGGAAATCAACATGATTTCAAAGGAAAAGAAAGCAGCAATCATCGCACAGTACGGCAGAAAGCCGGGAGATACCGGTTCACCGGAAGTTCAGATTGCCATTCTGACTGAGAGAATCAACGAACTGACCGAGCATCTGAAGAATAACCAGAAGGATCACCATTCCAGACGTGGTCTGCTGAAGATGGTAGGACAGAGACGTGGTCTGCTGGATTACTTAAAGAAGACTGATCTGGAAGGCTATCGTGTACTGATTGAAAAACTTGGTATCAGAAAGTAATTGAAATGTCGAGGGTGGAGATGCTTTTCTCCACCCTGTTTTCGATTCAACAGGAAAATGCAAATTTCTCAGAAGACATTACCCGAAGCCGCTGCTGTACCTGTGACCAGGGAATACAGTTGCAGGCAGAGCAGTAGTTTCGGAGTCTTTTGCTGAAGAAAATAAACAAAGAAAAGGAGACAAAAACATGTACAAAAGTTTTAGTATGGAACTTGCCGGAAGAACTCTGACTGTTGATGTAAACAGAGTGGCAAAGCAGGCCAATGGTGCGGCCTTTGTGCATTACGGTGATACAGTGGTACTGTCTACAGCCACAGCATCTGACAAACCAAGAGAAGGAATTGACTTTTTCCCGCTGAGTGTAGAGTATGAAGAAAAGTTATATGCAGTAGGAAAAATCCCGGGTGGATTTACCAGAAGAGAAGGAAAAGCATCTGAGAATGCCATTCTGACCTCTCGTGTAATTGACCGTCCGATGCGTCCGCTGTTTCCGAAGGATTACCGCAATGATGTAACACTGAATAATATGGTTATGAGTGTGGATCCGGAGTGCCGTCCTGAGCTGGTGGCAATGCTGGGTGCTGCAATTGCAACCTGTATTTCTGATATTCCCTTTGATGGCCCCTGTGCTATGACTCAGGTAGGTCTGATTGATGGGGAGTTTGTATTAAATCCGTCTCAGGCTCAGTGGAAGTCCGGAGATTTGAATCTGACCGTTGCTTCTACCAGAGAAAAGGTAATTATGATTGAGGCCGGCGCTAACGAAATTCCGGAAGAAAAAATGATCGAGGCTATTTATCTGGCCCATGGTGTAAACCAGGAGATCATTCGCTTTATTGACAGCATTGTTGCTGAATGCGGAAAGGAAAAGCATGCTTATGAGAGCTGCGCGATTCCGGAGGAGCTGTTTGCGGCAATTCGTGAGATTGTAACTCCTGAAGAAATGGAAACAGCTGTATTTACTGATGATAAGCAGACTCGTGAGGAGAACATCCGCCAGATTACAGAAAAGCTGGAAGAGGCATTTGCAGAAAACGAAGAGTGGCTGGCGCTTCTGGGTGAGGCAGTTTATCAGTACCAGAAGAAGACTGTCCGCAAAATGATTTTAAAGGATCACAAGCGTCCGGACGGTCGTGAGATTACTCAGATCCGCCCTCTGGCAGCTGAGATTGATCTGATTCCTCGTGTTCACGGTTCTGCTATGTTTACACGCGGTCAGACTCAGATCTGCAATGTATGTACTCTGGCTCCTCTGTCTGAGCAGCAGCGCCTGGATGGTCTGGATGAAAATGAAGTAGCAAAGCGTTATATGCATCATTACAATTTCCCGTCCTATTCTGTAGGGGAGACGAAGCCTTCCAGAGGACCGGGACGTCGTGAAATCGGTCACGGTGCGCTGGCTGAGCGTGCCCTGATCCCGGTGCTGCCCAGTGAGGAAGAATTCCCCTATGCAATCCGTACAGTATCCGAGACATTTGAGTCTAATGGTTCTACCTCTATGGCATCTACCTGTGCATCCTGCATGTCTCTGATGGCTGCAGGTGTGCCGATTAAGAAAATGGTAGCAGGTATTTCCTGTGGTCTTGTAACTGGCGATACAGATGATGATTTTGTTCTTCTGACAGATATCCAGGGTCTTGAGGATTTCTTTGGAGACATGGACTTTAAGGTAACCGGTACTACAGACGGAATTACTGCGATTCAGATGGATATTAAGATCCACGGCCTTACAAGACCGATCGTAGAGGGCGCAATTGCAAGATGCCGTGAAGCACGCCTGTTTATTATGAACACCTGTATGAAGCCGGCGATTGCAGAGCCGAGAAAAGAAGTAGGTCAGTATGCTCCGAAGATTGACCAGATCAGCATTGATCCGCAGAAGATCGGTGATGTTGTAGGTAAGCAGGGCTGCGTGATCAACAAGATTATCGAAGAGACTGGTGTAAAGATTGATATTTCCGAGGAAGGAAATGTTGCAATCTGCGGCACTGATCGCGATATGATTGAGAAGGCAAAGAGCATTATTAAGAATATTGTAACTGATATTGAACCGGGTCAGGTAATTACTGGTAAGGTAGTGCGTATTATGCCCTTTGGAGCATTTGTAGAGCTGAAGCCGAAAAAAGACGGTATGGTTCATATTTCCAGACTTTCTGATAAACGTGTAGAGAAGGTAGAAGATGTGGTAAACATTGGAGACATGGTTACAGTAAAGGTTCTGGATGTAGACAAGATGGGTAAGATCAGCCTGAGCATGAAGCCTGGTGATCTTGCAAAGAAGGACAGTGACAAATAAGTATATGAATAAAAAGGTATTTACCGGAATGCTGGCCGCCATTATGGCGGTCAGCAGTTCTTTTATGAGTTTTGCAGATTCTGTGAATCTGGCACCGGGAGAAAATCCTGTTTCCGGGCCGGAAGAGCAGGGAGAGAGCATTTTGCCTCCGTCGGCTCAGATTGGCGATCGGCTGAACGCGCCGGGAGAGCAGACAGAAAATCCCGGAAATCAGAGCAGCACCATAACTGCGGGAGGAAGCGCGCAGGGCCACAGCGGCACTATAACTGCGGGAGGAAGCGCACAGGGCCAGAGCGGTACTATAACTGCGGGAGGAGGCATGTCCGGTCAAAATGGGCCATCTCCTTCAGGCAGTACTGTGATTACTTCCGGAGTACTGGCCGGACCTGGAGTTTCCGGAAGCGGAGGCGGTCCCGGAATGTCAGGCGGTGCTGTTATATCTGACGGTACCGACGGTTTTGCGGGAACCGTTTCCTCTCCTCTGGTTAAGGTGGCAGAAAAATATACCTATGATCAGATGAGTCAGGATATTCAGGAGCTTGCGTCACGTTACAGCAGCCTGATGAAGGTAAATACCATTGGAACCACTCTGGATGGGAGAAATCTGTATGAGGTAGTTGTGGGAAATATCAATGCCGAAAAGCATGTTTTAATTCATGGAGGAATTCATGCCCGGGAATATATGACACCGCTGCTTATTATGAAGCAGCTGGAATATGGCCTTGCCTTTTATGGTACAGGTTCCTATGAAGGACGGCTGCTTTCTGATTTATTTAACAAAACAGCAATTCACTATGTTCCTATGGTAAATCCGGACGGGATTACTATCAGCCAGTCAGGTATCGGAGGAATCCGGTCAGAGGAGCTTCGCAGAACCATTGAGCAGTGTTACCAGAATGATCTGGCTCAGGGACGAACCAGCGCTGCAATGGAACGGTATTTAAATTACTGGAAAGCAAACGGACGGGGTGTGGATTTAAATCAGAATTTCCCGGCGGACTGGGAAGAAGTGACCAGCTCTGATATGCCATCTTATGCCACCTATAAGGGGGCAGCGCCTTTATCTGAGCCGGAAAGTCAGGCTCTGGCAAATCTGATTCAGTCAAGAAACTGGACGGCAACCATCAGCTATCACAGTATGGGAAATATCATTTACTGGGATTATCCGGGGAATACCGTATCTGCCCAGTCTCAGGAGCTGGCCAATGCAGTATCTGCAAAAACAGGTTACAGGCTGGCTGGCAGCAGCGGGCATGGTGGATTTAAGGATTGGCTTCAGATTAAGGAAAATCCGATCCCCAGTCTGACGATAGAAGTAGGAAGCGTATCCTGCCCGATGCCGCTCACAGAATTTACTGATGTCTGGAATAAGAACCAGGAAGTATGGGCGGCTGTACTGAAATGGGCTGCGGAACACTGAATTTTTTGAGAAAAAACCAAATATAGACAAAAAAGAGACAGGAGAGGAAGAAAACTCATCCTGTCCTTTTTAGATCAAGTAGTAATATGCCACGAAAAATGTCGAAAGCCTTCGTTATTTTACATGAATTTATCCGAATTTTTACATAAAGTTTAAATACGGTTGAAAATGCGTGAACGGGTATGATATGATGAAAATATCTGCGGCTAAGGAGAAGAAAAAAACAGTACGCGGGGGATGAGGAGGACGAGATGTCAATCAGTGACGTGTCAAATGTATTTGGGTTTCTTGGCGGTCTTGGAATGTTCCTGTACGGTATGAATATTATGGCCGACGGAATGCAGAAGACAGCCGGCAGTAAGATGAGCAGTTTTCTGGGAATGCTGACAAACAACAGACTTCTGGCAGTAGCACTGGGAGCTCTGATTACAGCAATTATCCAGAGCAGCGGCGCTACCACGGTTATGGTCGTCGGTTTCGTAAGTGCAGGTGTTCTGAATCTGACACAGGCAGTTGGCGTAATCATGGGTGCCAATATCGGTACGACCATTACAGCATGGATCGTTTCCATGAGCCAGCTGGGAGATGCTTTTGAGGTTATGAAGCCCAGCTTTTATGCACCGGCTATTATCGGTATTGGAGCCTTGCTTCTGGTATTTGCCAAAGGGCAGAAGAAGAAAACAGCAGGAGAAATCTGCATTGGTCTTGGTCTTTTGTTTATTGGTCTTGATTTTATGTCAGGCTCTATTTCTCCCTACACGGATGCGCCGATTTTTGCAAAGGCCTTTGAGGTTCTGGGAGGAAATCCGTTCCTTGGCATGATTATCGGAGCGCTGGTAACAGCACTTCTGCAGAGTTCATCTGCATCAGTGGGAATTCTGCAGACTCTGGCAATGAATGGAATTGTAACTACGAATGCAGCAATTTATATTACCCTGGGACAGAATATTGGTTCCTGCGTAACAGCCATGCTTTCCAGTATAGGCGGTTCCCGGATCGCCAAGAGGGCTGCGGTAATTCATCTGACCTTTAACGTAATTGGAGCGATTCTGGTAGGAACTCTGGGATTTGTTTTCTTTGCTCTGAGACCGGATTTTGCAGCATCCAATATTAATGCAGTGCAGATATCCATTTTCCATACCATATTTAATCTGACTATGACAACCGTCCTGTTCCCCTTTGCCAATCAGCTGGTAAAGATTTCCGGCATTGTTGTCCGGGAGAAGCCGGAGGAGGAGGCGCCTGAAGCTGCGGAGGATGAGGAGACAGCAGTTACCTTCAAGCATCTGGACGAGCGTATTTTTGAATCTCCGGCCTTTGCTGTGGAAACAGCAGCTCTGGAAGTGGTTCATATGGGACAGATTACCCTGGAGAATGTAAGAGCGGCAATCGATGCTCTTCTGACACGCAATACAGAGGGAATCGAGCAGGTATACAAAACGGAAAAAACAATCAATAATATGGAAAAGATGCTGACAGAGTATCTGATTAAGGTAGAGAATCTTTCTCTGACAGAACGTCAGAAAAAGATGGTAAATAACCTGTTTTACAGCATCAGTGATATTGAGCGGATCGGGGATCACGCTGAAAATCTTGCAGAGCAGGCCGAGTATATGGAGACTCACCAGCTGGATTTCTCAGAAACAGGATTTGATGATCTGCGCTCCATCGGCGGAAGTGTTCTGAAAGCATTTGAATATGCGATTGATGCAAGACAGAACGGCAGTATGGATGCAGTGCGTAAGGTCAGCCAGTACGAGGATGATGTGGACAGTCAGGAAGAGGAGCTGCGGGAGAAGCACATTGAGCGGCTTTCCAGCGGAAAGTGCAAGGCATCCTCAGGTGTGGTATTCCTGGATATTATCAGCAATCTGGAGCGGATTGCTGATCATGCATATAACCTGGCAGGTTATGTAAAGAACGAATTATAGGGTATTTTTACAAAAGAAACTGTAAAGAGTTCATAAAATAGAAAAAACCTCTTGCTATTTTAATCGTAATTGGGTAAAATAGGCATAGGTTGATGATATTTTAACAATCATTAAATTTTTAACAATTCAGGAGGAATTTGTCATGGCAGTAAAAGTAGCAATCAATGGTTTTGGACGTATTGGCCGTCTGGCATTCAGACAGATGTTTGGTGCAGAGGGTTATGAGGTAGTAGCAATCAACGATCTGACCGACCCGAAGATGCTGGCACACTTACTGAAATATGATACCGCTCAGGGCGGATACGCAGGCCATATCGGTGAAGGCAAACACACCGTAGAGGCTGGTGAGGATTCCATCACCGTTGACGGAAAGACAATTAAAATTTATGCTGAGAAGGATGCTAAGGATCTTCCGTGGGGAGAGATTGGCGTAGATGTAGTTCTGGAGTGCACCGGTTTCTACACCTCCAAAGCAAAATCTCAGGCTCATATCGATGCAGGCGCTAAGAAGGTTGTTATCTCCGCTCCGGCTGGCAACGATCTGCCGACCATCGTTTACAGCGTAAACGAGAACACTCTGAAGGCTGAGGACACCATCATTTCCGCAGCTTCCTGCACCACCAACTGCCTGGCTCCGATGGCTAAGGCTCTGAATGACTACGCTCCGATCCAGTCTGGTATCATGAGCACCATTCACGCTTACACCGGCGACCAGATGATTCTGGACGGACCGCACAGAAAAGGCGATCTGAGAAGAGCAAGAGCAGGCGCAGCTAACATCGTTCCGAACTCCACCGGCGCAGCTAAGGCTATCGGCCTGGTTATTCCGGAGCTGAACGGCAAGCTGATCGGTTCTGCACAGCGTGTTCCGGTACCGACCGGTTCCACCACCATTCTGACTGCAGTTGTTAAGGGCAGCGATGTTACCAAAGAAGGCATCAACGCAGCTATGAAGGCAGCAGCTTCCGAGTCCTTCGGCTACAACGAGGATGCAATCGTTTCTTCCGACGTTATCGGTATGAGATACGGTTCTCTGTTTGATGCTACTCAGACCATGGTAGCTCAGATTGCTGACGATCTGTACGAAGTTCAGGTTGTTTCATGGTATGACAACGAGAACTCCTACACCAGCCAGATGGTTCGTACCATCAAATACTTCGCAGAGTTACACTAATTGCGGAGTCCGGGAATCTGATTCCGGCATAAGATAGGAAGACTCAGTCAGGGGGTCCGGTCTGAAAGGACCGGGCCCTTTTGTGTTTTTACAGGAAACCACGTCCAATGAAAACAAAAGGCTTGGCGGGGATGCGCACAGCGCGCCTGAGGAAAATAGCTGCTGACGCAGTCGCGTTCCCATGCAGTTTGCTATGCAGGCAGACTGTAAAGCAGAAGATTTTTGAGACAAAGAGAGGAATAAACCATGTTAAATAAGAAAAGTGTTGACGATCTGAAGGATTTAAAGGGTAAAAGAGTTCTGGTCCGCTGCGACTTTAACGTACCGTTAAAGGATGGAAAGATCACAGATGAGACTCGTATCGTTGCAGCTCTGCCGACTATCCAGAAGCTGGTAGGCGAGGGCGCAAAGGTAATCCTTTGCTCTCACCTGGGCAAAGTAAAAAATGGCCCCAACGAGGGTGAGTCCCTGGCTCCGGTTGCTGTAAGACTGGAAGAGAAGCTGGGCAAGAAGGTTGTATTCGTAGCTGATTACAATGTAACCGGCGAAGCAGCAACCAAGGCTGTTGAGGCTATGGCAGACGGCGATGTAGTGCTTCTGCAGAACACCCGTTTCCGCGGCAAAGAAGAGACCAAGAACGGCGAGGAATTCAGCAAAGAGCTGGCTGACCTGGCTGATGACTATGTATGCGATGCATTTGGTTCCTCTCACAGAGCACATGCTTCTGTAGAAGGTGTAACCAAATTCATCACCGCAAAGGGCGGCACCAATGCAGTTGGTTATCTGATGCAGAAAGAGATCGATTTCCTGGGCAATGCAGTAGAGAATCCGGTAAGACCGTTCGTTGCTATCTTAGGTGGCGCAAAGGTTGCTGATAAGCTGAACGTTATCTCCAATCTGCTGGAGAAGTGCGATACTCTGATCATCGGCGGTGGTATGGCATTTACCTTCTTAAAGGCACAGGGCAAGGAAGTTGGCAATTCTCTGGTTGATGATACCAAGCTGGAGTACTGCAGAGAGATGATGGAAAAGGCAGAGAAGCTGGGCAAGAAGCTTCTGCTTCCGGTTGATGCTGCAGTTGCTGCTGCATTCCCGAACCCCATTGATGCTCCGATTGATGCAAAGAATGTTTCTGTTGATGAGATCCCAGCTGATATGATGGGTCTGGATATCGGTACTGAGAGTGCAAAGCTGTATGCTGAGGCTGCAAAGACCGCAAAGACCGTTGTATGGAACGGACCGATGGGCGTATTTGAGAACCCGACTCTGGCAGCAGGTACCATTGCAGTTGCAAAGGCACTGGCAGAGACTGAGGCTACCACCATCATCGGCGGCGGCGATTCTGCAGCAGCTGTAAACCAGCTGGGCTTTGCTGACAAGATGAGCCATATTTCTACCGGCGGCGGCGCTTCTCTGGAATTCCTGGAAGGAAAAGAGCTTCCGGGCGTAGCAGCAGCAGACGACAAATAAATCGAGAAACCGCAAAAAGGAGAAGGAATATGTCCAGAAAGAAAATTATTGCAGGAAACTGGAAGATGAATATGACTCCCACCGAGGCTGTGAAGCTGGTGGAGACATTAAAACCGCTGGTAGTTAATGATGAGGTTGACGTAGTATTCTGCGTACCGGCGATTGACATTATTCCGGCTATGGAGGCAGCAAAGGGCTCCAACATTAACATTGGAGCAGAAAATATGTATTTTGAAGAAAAGGGCGCTTATACAGGCGAGATTTCTCCCAACATGCTGGTTGATGCAGGCGTAAAATACGTGATTATCGGCCACTCTGAGAGAAGAGAGTACTTTGCTGAGACCGATGAGACAGTAAATAAAAAAGTCTTAAAGGCCTTCGAGCATGGTCTTACTCCAATTATCTGCTGCGGTGAGTCTCTGACTCAGAGAGAGCAGGGGATTACCATTGACTGGATCCGTCAGCAGATTAAGATTGCGTTCCTGAACGTAACCGCAGATCAGGCAAAGACTGCAGTAATTGCATATGAGCCAATCTGGGCTATTGGTACCGGTAAGGTTGCAACCACAGAACAGGCACAGGAGGTATGTGCAGCAATCCGTGCATGCATCGGTGAGATTTATGATGAGGCAACGGCAGAGGCTATCCGCATTCAGTACGGCGGTTCTGTATCTGCATCCAGCGCTCCGGAGCTGTTTGCTCAGGCAGACATTGACGGAGGCCTGGTTGGCGGCGCTTCCCTGAAACCGGATTTCGGTGCAATTGTAAACTATAAAAATGCCTAAATTCTAAACCGTCTCCTCGCGGTTTCTTAATTGGGCTATACAAAAATAGAGAATAAGTATAGGCTGTGAAAATATCGTCAAGATTTTTCATGGCCTATATACATCTCTGTTAAGATATAGTAAAATGAAATGGGACAGGTGCAGTTTAGCTTTGTCCCATTTCGTTTTACTGTCTTAGAGGCAGGGAAAGGCAGAACAATGCAGGTAAAAGATCTGTGGAGAAACATTATAACGACAGTTTTGATTATGAGCCTGTCTACGTTAGTGGCGGTAGCCTTTTTTTATTATGGAAAAAATACTACAAGCGTTGCGATTATCTATGTTCTCAGTGTGATGCTGGTAGCGCGCTATACAGTGGGCTATGCATCAGGAATCGTAGCGTCTCTGTTTGGCGTAGGCTTTGTAAATTATGTATTTACCTATCCATATATGACGCTGAATTTTACCATTGATGGCTATCCTGTTACATTTGTAGGGATGACGGTGGTATCTGTGATCACCAGTGCGATGACAACAAAGTTTAAAAAGCAGAGTCAGATGCTAAATGAACGAGAGAAGCTTTTAATGGAGGCGGAAAAGGAAACGATGCGGGCCAATTTGCTTCGGGCGGTTTCCCACGATTTAAGGACACCGCTGACAGCGATTATCGGACTTGCCAGCACCTATCTGGAAAATGGCACCTATATGAAAGAAGCAGAGAGAACAGAATTGGTCAGCAATATTCGTGAGGATGCCAACTGGCTGTTAAATATGGTGGAGAATCTGCTTTCTGTTACCAGGATCCATGTGGGGGATGCCAGAGTTGCGAAAAGCATGGAGCCTCTGGAGGAGGTAGTTTCTGAGGCGGTGCTTCGTTTGAAAAAGCGTCTTCCCGGCGCGCGGATTACTGTTCATGTACCGGATGAGTTTTTAATGGTTCCTATGGACGCCATGCTGATTGAGCAGCTGATTATGAATCTTTTGGAAAATGCTGTATATCATTCCGGAACCGATGAACCCATAGAGCTGAATGTGGAAAAAAGAAAAAACAGCGTTGCTTTCCATGTGCGGGATTATGGCAAGGGGATTGCGCCGGAACGGCTTGAGAATCTGTTTGACGGCGGCGGTATGGAGCGCAACGGAAGCGGCGATTCTCATAAGGGCATGGGAATCGGGCTTACTATCTGCAAAACGATTGTAGCAGCTCATGAGGGAATCATACGGGCAGTGAATCATGAACAGGGAGCAGAATTTATTTTTACATTACCTTTGGAGGAGCAGGAGGAATCATGACAAATAAACAGACCATATTGATTATTGAAGATGAAAAGCATATTGGAAATTATATGGAAACTATAGTGATCGCCAACCAGTATAAGGCGCTGCGTGCCATGAACGGGCTGCAGGGGCTTTCCCTGTGCACTTCTCATTATCCGGATCTGATTCTTCTGGATCTGGGGCTGCCTGATATGGACGGAATGGAGGTTCTGCAGAGAATCCGCGGCTTTTCCAATATTCCTGTGATTGTGGTTTCAGCAAGAAATCAGGAACGGGAGAAGGTGGTGGTTCTTGACGGAGGCGCTGATGATTATATTACCAAGCCTTTTGGCTCAGAAGAGCTTTTAGCCAGAATCCGGACGGCTCTGCGCCATAGCGCCAGAGTTGCGTCCATCGCACCCCAGGAGCAGAAATATTCCAGAGAGGGTCTGGAAATTAATTTTGAGAAGCGTCTGGTTACCTTAAACGGGAAGGAGATTCATCTGACACAGATTGAGTATAAGCTGGTTTCTCTTCTTGCAAAAAATGCAGGAAAGGTATTGACTTATGACTATATTTTAAAAGATATCTGGGGTCCCTATGCAGATACGGACAACCAGATCCTTCGGGTTAATATGGCTAATATTCGCCGGAAGCTGGAAAAAAATCCTGCAGAGCCTTTTTATATTTTTACGGAAATCGGTGTAGGCTACCGAATGAAAGAATAAAAAACAGCGGCATATTGACAGAGCAAAAAACTCTGTCAGTAGCCGCTGTTTATTACTTTCCAGGCGCCGGATTTGTTGCTGCGGGCGATACTGATATAGCGGAAGGGATTGCCGTCCCGCCGGTCTTTTACCGTAAGAACACGGTAAATAATAATATTGCCCGGCATATATTCTCCCTCCAGTCCTGGATTGTGATAAAGGGATTCTTCGGAGTCTGCAGGGTAAATCTGATCAACACCCTCAAAGGAAGGAACCTCTTCGGTAAAATAATGCATGGCCAGGGCTTCTGTCTGTGCAAGCTCTTCTTCTGTGAGGGCCTCCCGGTAGGAAATAGTTTCTGAAGAAGATGAGGTTTCTACGGCGGACGCGATAGCAGCTGTCCGGGCTTCTGTGACAAACTCTGACGGAATCATGGACAGTGCCAGACGTTCCTGCGCAGTCAGAGAATAATAAAAATTAAGCCATTCCAGAGTATCCTCGGATACCTGGTTTTTCTTTTTGTAAATGCCTTCATATTCTACTGTATCTTCGGCCAGAAACAGTATATACTGTCCTTCTAATTCCAGAGCGGCAGCTCCGTCTGAGAGAATCAGATAAGGGGAGCCCATGCAGGAAAAATTGGCCTGCCCGTTTTGTCCGGGACGTTCAGATTCCGGAACCAGCTCTGTGATAGAACCGTCCGGTCTTCTCGTATCCGCGGAAATGGGAAGACGGTCCTCAGTTACTGCAATCCGGTCAGTGGAAATCATGGTTTTTCCGTCTATAAAAATCATCTGCTTTTCTTGAGATGCCGTCTCCGGGGAAGATTCCTCCCGGGAAGCCTCTGTGAGGAAGGCGGCGGCAGCTGTCCGGTTCCGGTTTTCTTCCGGGGCTGCGGATGAAGAAGCGCAGCCGGTGCAGAGAACGATTCCGGCGCTCAGCAGAATCAGCAGTTTCTTGTTCATAATATTCCTCCATTTTGAAGTATTATATCAATGAAACAGAGGGAATGCTTTAATATTTCTTTAATTTTCATTTACTTATTGAGTAAAATTCCGGGTGCCGGACAGGCGGCCGGTTTGGGTAGATGAGATGCTTGACCGGCAGAGGGAAATAGGATATAGTACATTTAGATGATCAGTTTTGCGGCATATAGATTACGACAGGAGAAAGGATTAAAACGGGGTGTTATGAGCAAAAAGAATGAGATCCAGAATCCAATCACAGAGGGGGTTATCTGGCAGCAGCTGTTGCTGTTTTTCTTTCCGATTCTGTTCGGTACTTTTTTTCAGCAGCTGTATAATGCGGCAGATGCCATGATTGTAGGACGATTTGTGGGCAAGGAGGCATTGTCTGCGGTTGGCGGTTCTACAGGAATGCTGACTCAGATGATTGTAGGATTTTTTGTAGGCCTTTCCTCAGGTGCTTCGGTTATTATTTCCCAGTATTATGGGGCAAAGCGTCCGGAGATGGTAGGGTATGCGGTTCACACGGCAGTGGCCTTTAGTGTCGTGTCGGGCCTGGTAATGACGGCAGTGGGAATTCCCCTTGCGCCCATTATGCTTACGGCTATGGGGACACCGGAGGATGTAGTAGGGCTTTCTGTAGAGTACCTGAGGATTTATTTTGCAGGAATGGTTGCAAACCTGATTTACAATACAGGAGCGGCGATCTTGAGAGCAGTGGGAGATTCCAAGCGCCCTCTTCATATTTTGATGTTTAGCTGTCTGATTAATATTGCACTGGATATTCTCCTGGTGGTAATGTGCGGTTTGGGAGTTAAGGGAGCGGCTATTGCGACGATTTTGTCTCAGCTGCTCAGCGCTGTTTTGGTATGCATCTGTCTGATGCGTGCACAGGATATGTATCGTCTGGAGTGGAAGCAGGTCCGACTGGATCAGAGAATGCTGAAACGGATTGTCCGAATTGGCTTTCCCGCAGGTCTGCAGTCTGTGATGTACGGATCCTCCAATGTGATTATCCAGGCGGGAATCAATTCCCTGGGAACCAATACGGTGGCTGCATGGGCGGCTTACAGTAAAATAGATGCCGTATTCTGGATGATGGTCAACTCCTTTGGAATTGCGATTACCACATTTGTAGGACAAAACTATGGTGCAGGAAAAACTGACCGTGTTCACAAGGGTGTAAGAAGCTGTATGAAGATGACGGTTATCTCTTCTGCTCTGATGTCTGTTCTGATTTATAACTGGGGAATTTATGCCTATGAGCTGTTTACAACGGACAAGGAGGTAGTTTCCATTGGGATTGATATGATGCGGTATCTCTCCCGATTTTATGTGACCTATGTGGCGATTGAGATTTTGTCCGGCGCTCTGCGGGGAGTGGGAGACTGCTGGATTCCCATGATGCTGTGCTGCGTAGGAGTCTGTGCCCTGCGGGTGGGGTGGATTTTGATTGCAGTTCCTCTTGATCGGAATATTTTTACGATTATGTTCAGCTATCCGCTGACCTGGGTGATTACTACGATATTATTTGCAGTATATTACCTGAAATACAGCAGACTGAAGGTGAGAAAGAAAAATCCCTGAAGATAAGGGAGAATCTCTGCATACAAAGAGGAATCTCCGGATTGACAAACCGGAGTGAAACTGATATTATCATCGTATGGAACGAGGGTGTTGCATAATAGCCGTTGTAAAAATGGCCTTATGGGCACCCTCTTTTACGTTAAATGGGTGCCGCCCCTTTGGAAAAAGTCCTTTGAGAGAAGAAGGGAGAAGGAAGCAATGAAGAATTACAGTAGGGAAGATATTATCCGGATTGTGGAGGAAGAGGATGTAGAATTTATCCGTCTGCAGTTTACGGATATGTTTGGTATGCTGAAGAACGTGGCTCTTACCGCCAGTCAGCTGGAACGGGCGCTGGATAATCAGTGCATATTTGACGGCTCTGCCATAGACG
This sequence comes from Lachnoclostridium sp. Marseille-P6806, assembly GCF_964238185.1. Classification (NCBI taxonomy): domain Bacteria; kingdom Bacillati; phylum Bacillota; class Clostridia; order Lachnospirales; family Lachnospiraceae; genus Lachnoclostridium; species Lachnoclostridium sp. Marseille-P6806. The sequence goes on along the minus strand of NZ_CAXSLG010000010.1, from coordinate 108,697 downwards.
GATTTGTTCGGATTGAGGAATCGGATATGTATCTGTATCCGGATTATAATACCTTTGAGATATTCCCCTGGCGGCCGCAGCAGGGAAAGGTTGCCCGCCTGATTTGTGACGTTTACCGTCCCAACGGGGAACCGTTTGAGGGCGATCCCCGGTATGTGCTGAAGAAGGTTCTGAAAGAGGCTGAGAGAATGGGATACACCTTCCATGTGGGCCCGGAATGTGAATTTTTCCTGTTTGACACAGATGAGAGCGGCAGACCCTCTACAGACACCAGGGAAATGGCCGGGTATTTTGATGTGGGCCCGGTAGATATGGCAGAGAATGTACGTCGTGATATTGTTCTGAATCTGGAGGAGATGGGGTTTGCTGTGGAGGCGTCTCACCATGAGCTGGCTCCGGCCCAGCATGAGATTGATCTGGAATACATGGACGGACTGACTGCTGCAGATAATATTATGACCTTTAAAATGGCGGTGAAGACGATTGCAAAGCGTCATGGGCTTCACGCTACTTTTATGCCAAAGCCAAAGGCTGGAATTAATGGCTCAGGTATGCATATTAATATGTCTCTGGCAGACCAGTCAGGTCACAATGTTTTTATTGACGAAACGGATGGTCTGGGACTCAGCCGGATAGCATATCAGTTTATGGCAGGGATTCTTGCCCACATGAAGGAAATAACCATGCTGACCAATCCTCTGGTCAATTCTTACAAGCGTCTCGTTCCGGGATATGATGCCCCGGTGTATGTGACCTGGTCAGCGGCAGCCAACAGAAGCGCTCTGATTCGTATTCCCTGTACCAGGGGAAGCAATACCCGGATTGAGCTGCGCTGCCCTGATTCGGCAGTTAATCCCTATCTGGCCCTGGCATCCTGTCTGGCAGCAGGACTGGATGGAATCAAGCAGGAAATGGAACCGCCCAAAAGTGTGGATGTCAATCTTTTTGCCATGACAGAGGAACAGATGGATGCTCTTGGGATTGAGCAGCTGCCGGAGACTCTGGGAGAGGCCCTGGAAGCATTTGAACACAGCTCCTTTGTCAGAAAGGTTCTGGGTGATCATGTATATACCAAATATCTGGCAGCGAAAAGTGCAGAGTGGAAAAAGTTCCGGGCTGAAGTGACAGACTGGGAGGTAGAGGAATACCTGTATAAGTTTTAAGCATCAGACTGCTTAGAAGGGATCCGGATTTCCTGTTCTGGAGGTGAGAGGTTGGCTAACGTAATCGTGGCATTTTCCAAGCTGGAGGATGCAAAAAATATAAAAAGAATACTTGTGAAAAACGGATTTGACGTTGTCGCAGTCTGCACCTCCGGAGCTCAGACTCTTGCCCAGACCGAGGAGTTAAACGGCGGAATTCTGGTGTGTGGGTATCGGCTGGCAGATATGATTTATTCAGAGCTTCATGATTGTCTGAGCGCAGAGTTTTCCATGCTGATGGTTTCATCTCCCAGCAAATGGACATCTCAGATGCCAGAGGATGTGGTGTGCCTTCCCATGCCTTTAAAGGTAAACGATCTTCTCAGTACCTTAGAGATGATGGTTCAGGCCCAGGCACGGCGGAAAAAGCGGATGAAGCGCCAGCTGCGGCAGAGGAGCGAAGAGGAGCAGAGCCTGTTAATGCAGGCGAAAAGTATTTTAATGGAGCGCAATGGAATGACAGAGGAGGAGGCTCACCGATATATGCAGAAGTGCAGTATGGACAGTGGAACCAATATAGTAGAAACTGCTCAGATGGTGCTCAGCCTCAGCAATCTATAGAAACAGAAGAAGAGGGAACGGGGAGGAACGACAGTATGGATGATATTGACAGAAAGATTTTAAGGCTGCTGCAGGATAATGCAAGAACTTCACTGAAAACTATTGCAGAAAATACATTTTTATCATCTCCGGCTGTTTCAGCGCGGATTGAAAAGCTGGAAAAGGACGGAATTATTTCCGGTTATCATGCTCAGGTAAATCCCATGAAGCTGGGATATCACATTATTGCGTTTATTAATCTGAACGTAGTACCGGATGACAAGCCAAAGTTTTATGCTTATGCGGAAAGCGTGCCGAATATTCTGGAGTGCAGCTGTGTTACCGGGGATTATTCCATGATTCTCAAGGTAGCTTTTCACAGCACTATGGAGCTGGATGTTTTTATTGGCCAGCTTCAGAAGTTTGGAAAGACCAGTACCCAGATTGTATTTTCTACCCATGTGGGACCGCGCGGCGTGGATGTACAGGAGAATTAAGTTCCATTTTTGCTCCTTTTTCATACAGTATATTAGAATTGTATGAAAAGGAGCATTTTTGATCGCAATGGCAGATAAGGTCAGTATTGTAATTGATGCAGGTCATGGGGGACAGGATCCAGGAGCTGTATTTCAGGGACGGGAAGAAAAAACAGATACCCTGCGGCTGGCGCTGGCAGTAGGACAGATTTTGACAGAAAATGGAATGGACGTATCCTATACCCGGGTTACAGACCGCTATCATACGCCAGGGGAGAAGGCAGAAATGGCAAATTACCAGGATTCGGATTATTTTCTGTCTATTCACAGAAATGCCATGCCGGTTCCAGGGACAGCATCTGGAATTCAGACTCTGATCTATGATAACGGAGGAGCAGCCCAGCTGATGGCATCAGAAATTAATAAAAAATTGACGGAAATGGGCTGGAAGGATCTGGGGGTGATGGAACGTCCGGGATTGATTGTTTTGCGAAAAACAAAAATGCCGGCAGTGCTGGTGGAAGCCGGATTTTTGGATCATGAGCAGGATAACCGATTTTTTGATCAGAATTTCCAGAAGGTTGCCCAGGCTATTGCAGACGGAATTCTGGAAGCGGTAAAGCTGGAGGCAGACGGTCCGGCTTATTATCAGATTCAGGTGGGAGCTTACAAGAACAGACAGGAGGCAGAGCGTCTGGCAGAACAGCTGAAGGAGGAGGAATATCCGGCCTTTCTGGTGGCGGAGGACGGCTGGTTTAAGGTGAGGGTAGGCGCATATCTGAATCTGGATCATGCGGCGTGGATGGAAAAAACGCTGAGAGCAGCCGGATATCCGACGTTTATGGTGAAGGAAAGGGAAAAGTAGAAAAGGAAGGCGGTCTGCCTTGCATTCAGGAAATACAGATGATAAAATAAAGATATTCACAGAGAGTGAAAGGAAGCAGAACCTTGAAAAGTCTTGGCTGTATTATGTCAGAGACAAAACATCAGTCAGGCTGTGCCGGAAAGGAGGCGCTTTATGGAGAACAGGAAACGGATTGTAACCATTGGCAGACAGTATGGAAGCGGCGGCAGTGAGGTGGGAAAGAAGCTGGCAGAAAAGCTTGGCGTACACTGCTACGACAAGAATATTCTGCGGATAACCTTTTCCGTTTTCAGTCTGAGGTAATCAGAAAGCTGGCGGCAGCAGAATCCTGCGTTTTTATTGGCCGGTGTGCAGATTATGTGCTGGAAGGAGAAGAGGGACTGGTTCGTGTATTTCTCTATGCAGATATGGAGGCAAGGGAAGCAAGAATCCAGGAGAAGCATTTGTATGAGGAAAAGGATCTGATAAAAAATATCAAACGGATTGATAAAGAACGGCGGGACTATCACAGATATTATACGGGACGAAGCTGGGAGGATGTGGGAAACTACGATCTGATGCTGAATACGGCGCGGCTGGGCATTGACGGAACAGTCAATGTGATCCTCCATTATCTGGAGGAGAGGGGCCTGAGATAAGGAAGGACAGTGATTCAAATCGAGCCGATCTGATATAGAAAAAGGAGTGGCTGCTTCATAGGTGGAAAATCATCTTTGAAGCAGCCGCTTTCAATTTGTGAAGCTGTTACATATCCGGTACCGGAGTGGGGCGGGCAGGATCAAAAACATCCTCTGCGTGGAACAGATCCTCCAGCTTTCTGTGAGAGGGATCCTCGGCAGTTATATCCTTCCACATACGGTAGCCGTCCAGATTGCGTCGTCCCTGGCGCAGGAAGGTGTCCCCAAGCTGTACCCAGTACTGGTTGGAGTCCACGTTGCAGAAATACCGGAATCCGGCCTGATACAGATAGGTAAACCGCTCATTCTCTGCAGTGTAGGGGTGCCAGTCTCCCACATCAGCGCCAAATGGGTAAAGAATAATGTCCGTAGGCCCGATTAGAGAGTCTACTTCTGTCTCCCATTTATCGGTATCTGTTTTGAAGCGATCCCATTCGACAGTGCCCAGATCCAGATGTCCCCAACTGTGTGAGGCCAGCTCCCAGCCGTGATCTTTTAAGCACTGGGCAACCTTTGCGGCTTCCTGGCGATCCTGTTCATAGGTAGGAGAATCTGCATAGGAGGCAGCAGTCCGATATCCCAATATTCCCTCGTAACCGGTAAATGCGAGAACTGCCCGGGCGCCACGGTAGGAAAAATCAGGATGCTCCTGGATAAAATCCTCCAAAATGGGAACCAGGTCATAGGAGCCGGTAACAGAGGTACCGTCATCGAGAATCATTTCACAGGTAGGCTTTCCGTCCGCTCCGATCACAATCCGGGAGGCGAATCCGTCTCCGTCCATATAGGGATAGTAGCAGAGATCATCCTGAGACATGACAAAGGGAAGTTTTCCCTCTGGCAGCATGATGTCTCCGGCCTTCATCACAGTTTTTCCTGTTTCATCTGTGGTTTCGTAGGCGAGATCGTGAAGGCGAACCAGAACGTAGCCCTTATCGTACATGGTTTGGAGTATCTTTTTAAATTCCTCTACGGTAGTCATAACCTGATTGTAGCCGTCCTGATCTGACTGGCCGTCAAAGGCCTTGGCAGGATCGACAACCAGGGAGTGAAAGAACACATGGGTCACTTTGCTGATAGGAGTTCGAACCAGGGACTGACGGATCGTTTCGTACTGGGCAATCGCAGACTGGACCTCCGGAAGGGATGCCATCTGAGAATCCTCCTGAAGCAGGGAAATGGCCTTGTCGTAATCATACCCGGCAGCCAGGGCAGAAGCCTGGGAAAGAAGGCTCTGAGCCGGTGTCTCTGAGGTGGTTTCTTCTGGGGATGCCGGACTTTGCTGAGAACCGGAAGGGATGCCTTCTGGAGAGTGAGCTGCTTCCGTTTGGGCCTGATTGGAGGCGGTGGCTGCTCCAGAGGCAGAATTCTGACTGTTTCCGGAAGCATTTTTGATCTTTGTTCCGATAAACATAGCGCCTGCAGCCAGAATGGCAACAATGGCCAGACATTCTGCAGCGACAGTAATGCGCCGGATGGTGCGTCTGCGTTTTCTCCAGCGAGCGCGTTCTTCTGAATTGTATGGTATCATAATATCCTCTCATTTCTATGTAATCTGAAGCTGCAGCCAGAAGACTGGTGCAGGGATAAAATATGCTGTAAGTGATTGTACCAGACTCAGATAGAGTCCAGATATAATCCTGCCTCTATCATAGCATAGAAAAGGGCAAATAGCCAGATGTTGCCTGAGAGGAACATAGATTCTTTCTGCCTGCCATAGACTGATCTTATAGATGGTAGTATTCAGGGAGAGATGGCTATGAAAGAAATATTGCTGGCATTATGTCTCGTATTGGCAGGAACAGAAGGGGCAGGCGGGGGCTGGTGGAATAAAGAGCCGCGGCTGGAAATGCCAGTCTCGGCAGGGACTGTTTTCGCCGTGGAAGGGAAGGCGGATGGCGCAGAGGCTGCTGGTGCAGGGGAAGAGAAGGCCGCTGGTGCAGGGGAAGAGAAGGCCGCTGGTGCAGGGGCAGAGAATGGCGGCGGTGCAGGGGCAGAGAAGGCCGCTGGTACAGGAGCAGAGACTGCCATGGAAACAAATACAGAAGCCGTTTCCGGACCGGAGATTTCTGCCCCCAGCGCAGTTTTAATGGAGGCATCGACCGGACAGATTATTTATGAAAAGCAGGCAGATGAACAGAGAAGTCCGGCCAGCATTACAAAGATTATGACACTGATTCTGATTTTTGATGCCATCGATGAGGGGAAAATCAAAATGACAGATGAGGTTGTTACCAGCGCTTATGCAAAATCCATGGGCGGTTCCCAGGTGTTTCTGGAGGAGGGGGAGCTCCAGACTGTGGAAACTCTGATTAAGTGTATTGTAATTGCATCAGGAAACGATGCGTCGGTTGCCATGGCAGAATACATAGCAGGTTCGGAGGAAGAGTTTGTCCGGAGGATGAATGAGCGGGCAGCAGGGCTGGGAATGACAGGAACTCATTTTGTGGACTGCTGCGGACTGACGGAAGATCCTTCGCATCTGACCACAGCCAGAGACATTGCGCTTATGTCCCGGGAGCTGATTACCAGATACCCTCAGATTCACGATTATTCAACAATCTGGATGGATACGATCACACATGTAACCAAACAGGGAACAAAGGAGTTCGGGCTTTCCAATACAAACAGGCTGCTGAAAATGCCTGCCAATTACCGGGTAACAGGACTGAAAACAGGATCGACTTCTCTGGCAAAATACTGTCTGTCTGCTACTGCGGAAAAGGATGGTATCCGCTTGATTGCCGCTGTCATGGCGGCTCCGGATTATAAGGCAAGGTTTGCAGATGCTCAGGCTCTCTTAAATTATGGGTATGCCAGCTGCAGGTTGTATGAGGATCAGGAAATGCCAAAGCTTCCTCTTATGGCAGTAACAGATGGAATCGAGGATTTCGTTCCCTTGTCTTACCAGGGAGAATTTTCCTATCTTAGCTTAAACGGAGAGGATTTTTCACAGGTGGAGAAAAAGCTGATGCTTCCAGATGCCATGGAAGCGCCGGTAGAGGAGGGAGAAAAAGCCGGAGTTCTCCGGTATGAATTAAAGGGAAAGGTTCTGGGTGAGGTGGAGATTGTAACAGAGGGAGCGGTGAAAAAGGCCGGGTATCGGGATTATCTGAAGAAGCTGAGGAGGGCATGGATGATGGAATATTCGGATAATGTATTCGCAGGAGGAAAATGACAGCTGTGAGGGCTCTGTACTTGACATAGGAAATCATTTTGATAGAATGAACCTAGAACATAACAGGAGATTACAAAAATGAACAAACAGAACGAACAAAAGAAACAATTCTGGGCAGAAACAGGCTTCTGGAAGGAAGCAGGAATTTTGACAGTGGCTGTGGGAATTATTGCGGCAGCAGTATTTTTCTTTTTGATGCCAAGTCATGCGTCGGTGAGCAGCATTTCTGGTCTGGCGATTGTGCTTTCCAACTTTGTGCCCCTTCCGGTTTCTGCCATTACCATGATTTTTAATGTGGGACTTCTGATTGTGGGATTCTTAACCTGCGGGCGGGAATTCGGGGCAAAAACCGTTTATACCAGCATTATGCTGCCGCTGTTTCTTGGAATCTTTGAGAAGGTATTCCCCCATTTTCAGTCTCTGACAGGAAGCGCAGAGCTGGATGTGCTTTGCTATGTGCTGACGGTCAGCATTGGACTGAGCATTCTTTTTAACAGAAACGCTTCATCCGGCGGTCTGGATATTGTGGCAAAGATTATGAATAAGTATCTGCATATTGAGCTGGGGCGGGCCATGTCTCTTTCTGGCATGTGTGTAGCCCTGTCCTCCGCTCTGGTTTATGATAAAAAAACCGTAGTTCTCAGCATTCTGGGAACATATTTTAACGGGATTGTGCTGGATCATTTTATTTTTGGACAGAATTTGAAGCGGCGGGTATGTATTATTACAAAAAAAGAGAAGGAGCTGAGAGAATTTATTCTTCATGAGCTTCACAGTGGTGCAACAATTTATGAGGCAATCGGCGCCTATAATATGGAAAAACGCAATGAAATTATAACAATCGTGGATAAAAGCGAGTACCAGAGGCTGATGAATTTTATGCTTCACACCGATCCGGATGCATTTATGACGGTTTATACAGTGGCTGATATGCGCTATCGTCCCAAGCTTTAAGAAAAGCGGGATTCAAGTATCCGTCAAAAGGAAACGGGAAAAAACAGGCAGCTTTGTTTAAAGCGTGGGAAAGCCGTCCATACTGTCAGTAAATGGAATGGAAAGAAGGATGACAGTATGAAACAGAAGAATTTTATGGCCCGGTACCTGCAGGAGATAACGCCGGTTTCCTTTGAACTGGAGACAACAGAGGAGTTTCAGATAATTGGAAATGGCCCTGCACAGTTTCGGGTAAAGCTCAGACGGGAGATTCCCAGGAGAGAGCTGCTCCAAAGTACATCTCTGGCTTTGGGAGAGGCCTATGCCAGAGGCGATTTGGAGGTGGACGGGGATCTGTATCAGGTGCTGGATCTGTTTCTTGGATCTATGGAGCGATTTCGGACAAGCAGATGGGCTCTTGCCGGATTGCTTCATACCTCTTTAAACGAAAAAAAGCAAAAGGAGCAGGTAGCTTCCCATTATGATTTAGGAAATGATTTTTATCATCTTTGGCTGGATGAGACCATGAGCTATTCCTGCGGATATTTTCAGAAGGAGGATACTTCGCTTTTTGAGGCCCAGGTGGGAAAGGTGGATCATATTTTAAAGAAGCTGCAGCTAAAGACGGGGATGACTCTGTTGGATATTGGCTGCGGATGGGGATTTTTGATGAAACGGGCAGTGGTTCACTATGGGGTGAAGGCAGTGGGGATTACCCTAAGCCAGGAGCAGTTTGAACAGGTGTCCCGGGAGATTGAGGAAAACCATCTGCAGGATCGCATGACAGTAAAGCTGATGGATTACCGGGAGCTAAAGGACAGTGGGATGATGTTTGACCGGGCAGTCAGTGTGGGAATGCTGGAGCATGTGGGGCGGGGCCATTATGGGCTGTTTCTGGAGGCGGTACAGCAGGTGCTGAAGCCGGGAGGGCTGTTTCTGCTTCATTATATCAGCGCTCAGAGGGAGCATCCGGGGGATCCCTGGATTCGCCGGTATATTTTCCCTGGCGGAGTGATTCCCAGTCTCAGGGAAATTGTGAATTTGCTTCCGGAACAGAATTTTTATTTGCTGGATGGAGAAAGTCTGCGCCGCCATTATACAAAAACCCTTCTTTGCTGGAGGGAGAATTTTCTGAAACACAGGGAAGAGCTGGAGAAAGAGCGGGGACAGGAGTTTGTCCGGATGTGGGAGCTGTATCTGGCATCATGCGCAGCGGCCTTTCATAATGGGATTGTAGATCTTCATCAGCTTCTTCTTTCTAAGGGCGTTAATAATGAACTTCCCATGATACGGACGGTGTAGGCAGGGCGGGATTTTGTCCCGGCGCAGCAGGGGCTACGGTCTGTCTCTCAACCGTCCCAGGTGGAATACCAGCAGCAGTCCGCCATAAGAAAAAGAGAAAAAGAATATTTGCAGGGCAGTTTCCAGAAAGAGGGGAAGCTGCCCTGTTTCTGGGTGAAGGGCAGAAACAAAATAGTGAATGCCTGCAGAAAGCAGGAGAAAGAAGGATGGCTTTCCGATCATTTCCCAGGCATTCCAGAAAAAGGGAATCTGACGAAAAAGGGCATATAAATGAAGCAGGGACAAAAACAGTTCGCTGGCAAGCATTCCCCATAGATAGGCTAGAATACCGAATCGGGGAATTCCAAACAGGACAAAGCAAATGCGAAGAATGAGAGCGGCGGTATTGTGAAGGAAGGTGGTGCGGGTGCGGCCAAGCCCATTGAGAATACTGCCTGTGGTGGTGGACAGATAGAGAAACGGACAGAGCCATGCCAGAATCCGGATAAAACGTCCTGCTGTGGGATCATGGAATACGCTGTTTCCCAGGGCAGAGCCAAATAAAATAAAAATACCAGTACAGAGAATTCCCATATACAGACTGTACCGGAGGGACATGGCAATGCAGGAGGAGATCCGTTCCTGCTTACCTTCTGACTGAGCCTGAGCTACATTGGGCAGGAGAAGCACAGCCATGGAATTGGTGATGGCAGAGGGAAAGAGAATAAAGGGCAGGGCCATTCCGGTGAGGACACCATAAACAGAAAAGGCCTCAACGGAGGAAAGGCCAAAGCGCTGCAGGCAGTTGGGAATCCAGACAGCTTCGGCGCTGGCCAGAATATTTAAAACCAGGCGGTTTCCCATCAAAGGAAAGGCCAGAGTAAGCAGGGGAAGACTGATGGAAGCAGCCGGAGTCTGGGCGGGAGCAGAGGGGGAAGTTCGCTGAGGCGGAATAAAAATCAGGCACAGGAAGGTAAAAAGAGCAGAGGCTATTTCTCCGATAAGATGGCCGGTTACAGCAAGCTCAACGGTGATTTCTTTTCCGGCAGCAATCATAGAGCTGGCCAGAAAAAAAACAAGGGTCATGCGGATCACTTGTTCTGCAATTTGAGAAAAGGCAGGAACCCTGGATTTCTGGACGCCGTAGTAATAACCGTTGATGCAGGCGTGGAAGGCGGCAAAAGGAACAGAAATCCCCATGACAGGAAGATATGGGGCGCATTCCGGTGCCATCAGGACATAACGGGCGAGAAAATCGGAGTATCTGCAGATCAGAGCAGACAGAATCAGGGACATCCCCATAGACAGAACGATACCACGATGAAAGATGCGTTTGCCATCTGCTGTGCGCGAGGCAATGAGCTGGGAGAGGGCAGTCTGGATGGAACCGGCGCAGAGAGAAAAACAGATGCCGAAAACAGGGTGAACCATATGATAAATACCAAGTCCTTCTGCTCCGATGGTGCGGGACAGGAAAATCCGGTAAAAAAAGCCCAGTACCCGGCAGATAAAGCCAGATGCTGTCAAAAGCAGGGTACTGAACAGAAAAGCCTTTTTTCGGGGAGAGAGAGAAGAAAGGGTATACATGGAAGTCTGGCCTCCGGGTACAGCTGTTGTTACAGTTTACGGGGAAACGCAGAAAACTATGTGTGCAGCAAAAAAGAAATTATAAAAAAAGTATAAAGAAAAAATAAATACAATAGGAATCCTTCTTTATGTGGTCTTAATGGAGTTATGGAAACGTTTAAGCTATGATAATATTCGGTACAGATTTTGGTACAAGAAAATTACAAAGGGGGAAGTACCATGAGAGAGTTTTTTCACTCAGTGGACAAGCTGAAGCCAGTCTATGACAAGGTATATCAGTTTGTTATGTTTGTCTGTAAGCTGCTTCTTGTAGCAGACATTCTGATTACCTGTATGTCTGTAGTTGGCCGTTACGTATCCTTTATTCCAGATCCGGCATGGTCAGAAGAGGTTGTTCTTACCTGTATGTCCTATATGGCTGTGCTTTCTGCAGCCCTGGCTATCCGGCGCAATGCTCATATCCGTATGACGGCTCTGGACTGTTATCTTCCGGATATGTTAGTGAAGGGTCTGGATATTCTGTCAGATCTCTGTGTTATGATTCTGGCAATTATTATGATCGTAGTTGGCTGGAAGTATGCGGTGCAGATTGGCGGAAAAGGCACCTATGTAAGTATGCCGTCCGTATCCAGATTCTGGATGTATTTTCCGGTTCCTTTAGCCGGTATTGCTATGGTGATTTTTGAACTGGAGGCACTGTACAACCATATTAAGGATGTCGTGCTTGGAAGGGAGGCATAAGGAATGGGTGGAGATAGTTTTGCAATTATGGTGCTTCTGGCAAGCTTTTTTATTATGATATTTCTGCGGTTTCCTATCGCATATGCAGTGGCGCTGTCTTCTGTGCTTTGTCTGTTAAGCCAGGGACTTCCCCTGTCTGCGGTCTGCCAGCAGATGGTAAAGGGAATCAGCTCCTTCAGCCTGATGGCAGTTCCGTTTTTTATTGTTATGGGTTCTCTGATGGGAACCGGCGGTATTTCTGAGAAGCTGATTGCTCTGGCCAACGCCTGTGTAGGATGGATGCGGGGCGGCATGGCAATGGTAAACATTGTGGCTTCTTATTTCTTTGGCGGCATTTCTGGTTCTGCAGCAGCGGATACCGCTTCTCTTGGAACCATTCTGATCCCGATGATGGTGGATCAGGGCTATGATGCAGATTTCTCTACAGCAGTAACCATTACCTCCTCCTGTGAGGGACTGCTGGTTCCGCCCAGCCACAACATAGTAATTTATGCTACAACAGCAGGCGGTATCTCTGTTGGAAGCCTGTTTTTGGCAGGATATATTCCTGGAGCGCTGTTAGCAGGCTCCCTCATGGTAGGTTCCTATATTATTTCCGTAAAACGGAATTATCCCAAGGGAGATAAATTCAGCGTTGCAAATCTCTTAAAACAGTTAAGCGTTTCTTTCTGGGCGCTGGCAGCTGTTCTGATTGTAGTCGTAGGTGTTGTATGCGGTGTATTTACAGCAACTGAATCTGCGGCAATTGCGGTTATTTACAGCTTAATCGTAAGCGTTTATATTTATAAGGGCCTTGACTGGAAGGGCGTATGGAGAGTAATGGGAGACAGCGTGGACACCCTGTCTATCGTATTGATCCTGATTTCTACCTCCAGTATTTTCGGATACTGCCTGACCAGACTCCATGTGCCGGATTTGGCGGCAAACGCCATTACCGGTCTGACCAGCAATCCGATTATTCTGGCTCTGCTGCTGAATCTGATTCTTCTGGTTCTTGGCTGTATCATGGATATGGCGCCCATTATTCTGATTGCAACACCGATTCTTCTTCCGATTGCAACCTCTATCGGAATTGACCCGGTTCAGTTTGGTATTATTGTTGTTCTGAACTGCGGAATCGGACTTTTGACTCCGCCGGTAGGTGCAGTGCTGTTCATCGGCTCGGCAGTAGCAAAGCTGCCGATGGAAAAGGTAGTAAAGGCAACGCTTCCTTTCTATCTTTGCATGATTGTAACACTGCTTCTCATTACCTTTGTTCCGGCAATCAGCTTGTGGTTACCTCAGGTGCTGGCATAATCCCCTGGTAACATAAAGAAGAACGAAATCCCCTCTCCAGAAATGGAGGGGGGATTTTGTTTTAGATTTTTTTTCAATTCCTATTGAAATACTAGGAAATAAGAGTTATAATACAGATAACAGAAAGCCACCAGGCCTTCTGCGCAGAAGCTTTTTATAGCTTATGAGGAAAGGCGGATTTGATTTCTATGAAAAATTTAATATATCTTGATAATGCAGCAACAACAAAAACACGGCCGGAGGTAGTGGAGGCCATGCTTCCGTATTTTACGGAGCTTTACGGAAATCCATCCTCTGTGTATGAATTTTCTGCTCCGGTTAAGGAGGCAGTAACCAGAGCCAGAGAGGTGATTGGAGCTTCGATTGGAACGAGAAAAGAGGATATTTATTTTACTTCCGGCGGCTCAGAGGCAGATAACTGGGCCATTAAGGCTGCAGCAGATGCTTACGGACAAAAGGGAAAGCACATCATTACCAGTAAAATTGAGCATCATGCAGTGCTGCACACCTGTCAGTATCTGGAGCAGAAGGGCTTTGAGGTAACGTATCTGGATGTGGACGAAAATGGTGTGGTAAAGCTGGAGGAGTTAAAAAAGGCCATTCGCCCGGATACCATTTTGATTTCTATTATGTTTGCAAATAATGAGATCGGAACGATTCAGCCGATTAAGGAAATCGGAGCGATTGCCAGAGAACATGGAATTTTATTTCACACAGATGCGGTGCAGGCCTATGGCCATCTTCCCATTGATGTGGATGAGCTGGGGATTGACATGATGAGTGCCAGCGCTCACAAAATCAATGGACCTAAGGGGATTGGATTTCTTTATATCAGAAAGGGCATAAAAATTCGTTCCTTTATCCATGGAGGGGCACAGGAGAGAAAGCGCCGTGCAGGGACAGAAAATGTACCGGGTATTATAGGATTTGGAAAGGCTGTCCAGATTGCCATGGATACTATGGAGGAGCGGGCACAGCGGGAAGGAAAACTGCGGGATTATCTGATTGAGCGGGTGATGGCAGAGGTTCCCTACACCAGAGTGAACGGACACAGAACCAATCGTCTGCCTAACAATGTAAACTTCGCTTTTCAGTTTATAGAGGGAGAGTCTCTTCTGATCCTGTTGGACGGAAAGGGAATCTGCGGCTCCAGTGGCTCTGCATGTACCTCAGGATCTCTGGATCCCTCTCATGTGCTTCTGGCTATTGGTCTGCCCCATGAGATTGCTCACGGCTCTCTTCGTTTGACTCTCAGTGAGGAAAATACAGAGGAGGAGATGGATTTTGTGGCGGAAAGCATCAAAGAGATTGTTGCACGGCTGAGAAATATGTCTCCGCTGTATGAGGACTATATGAAGAAGCAGGAAAAGGGCAAATCTCATTCCGCATAAAAAGAGAAAACAGATAATTACAACGTACAAAAAGGAGAATTTGACAATGTATACAGAAAAAGTAATGGATCATTTTGAACACCCGAGAAATGTAGGAGAGCTGGAGAATCCCAGCGGAGTGGGAACAGTGGGAAATGCCAAGTGCGGAGATATTATGCGGATTTATCTGGATGTGGATGAAAATCAGATTATCCGGGATGTTAAGTTTAAAACCTTTGGCTGCGGCGCTGCAGTGGCAACCAGCAGTATGGCTACGGAAATGGTGAAGGGCAAATCCATTCAGGATGCTATGAAAGTAACCAATAAAGCAGTGATGGAAGCACTTGACGGACTGCCCCCTGTTAAGGTACACTGTTCTTTGCTGGCAGAGGAGGCAATCCATGCCGCACTGTGGGATTATGCCCAGAAAAACGGAATTCAGATCGAAGGTCTGGAGCAGCCCAAGAGCGATATCAGTGAGCACGAAGAGGAAGAAGAATATTGATGAAATCAGAACAGGTTCCGGGCAGCGAGGCTGTGCGGGAGGAAAAAAATCAGAAGAAAAAAGTAGTGATTGGAATGTCAGGCGGCGTCGATTCATCGGTAGCCGCCTGGCTTTTGGTGCAGCAGGGGTATGAGGTTATCGGAGTTACCATGCAGATCTGGCAGGAGGACGAGGAAACTGCGCAGGAGGAAGGCGGATGCTGCGGCCTGAGCGCTGTGGATGATGCCCGGAGAGTGGCCTGGCAGCTGAAGATCCCGTATTATGTTATGAACTTCCGGTCAGAATTCAAAAACAAGGTAATGGATTATTTTGTGGAGGAATATCTTCACGGAAGAACGCCTAATCCCTGCATTGCCTGCAACCGGTATGTAAAATGGGAATCGCTTTTGAAGCGGAGTATGGACATTGGCGCCGATTATATTGCTACAGGCCATTATGCCCGGGTGGAAAAGCTGGAAAACGGTCGTTACGCATTAAAGCGGTCCGCCACAGATGCAAAGGATCAGACCTATGCTTTGTATAATCTGACCCAGGAACAGCTTTCCCACACATTGATGCCGGTTGGAGATTATTCCAAGGAGGAGATCCGCCAGATGGCAGAGGAGCTGGGATTAAAGGTGGCTCATAAGGCAGACAGCCAGGAAATCTGCTTTATTCCGGATCATGACTACGCACGGTTTATTGAAGAGGAGATTGAGCGGGAAAACCGGGAGACGCAGCTGGAATCCTGCGGCGGATGCGCGTCATGTGAAACAAACAAGCCATGCAGACAGCTTCCGGGACCGGGAAATTTTGTAGATCGGGAAGGCAATATTCTGGGACAGCATCAGGGAATTACGCATTATACCATTGGACAGAGAAAGGGACTGGGACTTGCCATGGGACATCCTGTCTTTGTGGTAGAGATCCGTCCGGATACCAACGAAGTGGTAATTGGAAGTAATGAGGATGTATTTACGGACAGGCTGATTTGTGATAAACTGAACTGGATGGCAATCGACGGCCTTCACGGAAAAGAGCGGGAGGTTGTGGCGAAAATTCGTTACAGCCACAAGGGGGCGCCCTGTCGGATCCGGGAAATAGGAGAGGATCTGGTAGAGTGTCGTTTTCTGACTCCGGTTCGGGCAGTGACTCCGGGACAGGCAGTTGTATTTTATGACGGCGATTATGTAGCAGGCGGAGGTACAATTCGGTGAGAAAGCAATGGATGATTCTGGCTGTGACAGCGGCTGTTTCTCTGGCAGCGGCAGGGTGTCAGAAATATGAAAAGATAGAGCTGGCGGGAGAAGGATGGGAGTCGGCGCTGGACGGCCAGAGCAGTGATAGACAGGACAAAGAAGCACAGAGAGAAGAGGAGCAGATGACTATGCCGGTTTCCCAGGTCAGTGCCAATCAGACAGACAGGACAAAGGAAACTGCTCCCTCGATGGAGGAGAGATCAGAAATAGTCTATGTTAATGCCAGCAGCTTGAATATTCGGACAGAACCGGGCTCAGACAGCCAGATTATCGGCCGGGCAGGACGGGGCTCAGAACTTAAGAGAACAGGTTACAGCCAGTCCTGGAGCAGAGTAGAGTATCAGGGACAGGTTTGCTATGCAGCCTCTCAGTACCTGACAACCAGTCAACCTTCTGTCCAGACAGTGGGAGGCGGTTCCTCCGAGGGTACAGCGGCAGGAAGTGCCGGCAGTGTGGATGCTGGCGTTCAGAATGGATCAGCAGAAGAGATTCGTTTGAATCCAGAGTGGAAATATGCCGGATATTCCAAAATCAATTCAGGAGTCGCAAGACTTTATGTTTCTGAGGCAGCTGCACGGAAGGGAAAGGTGGTCTGCGTGAATGCAGGACACGGAACCAGCGGCGGCTCCAGTGTGAAGACCCAGTGTCATCCGGACGGAACTCCAAAGGTAACGGGCGGAACCACAGGCGCCGGAGCCACAAGTGCAGTGGCAGTGTCCGGCGGAATGCAGTTTGCAGACGGCACAGCGGAGGCAAAGGTGACTCTTGCCATGGCAAAGGTGCTGAAGGATAAGCTGCTTGCCCGGGGATACAATGTACTGATGATTCGGGAAGGGGATGATGTCCAGCTGGATAACATTGCAAGGACGGTAATTGCCAATAATCGGGCAGACTGTCACATTGCCCTTCACTGGGATTCCACAACCAGCGATAAAGGAGCGTTTTACATGAGTGTACCGGAGACAGCATCCTACCGCAGCATGGAGCCGGTGGCTTCTCACTGGCAGGAGCATCATAAGCTGGGGGACAGTCTTTTGACAGGCTTAAAGGGCGCAGGAGTGAAGATTTTTTCCAGTGGGAAAATGGCAATGGATCTGACGCAGACCTCTTATTCTACAGTACCGTCGATTGATATTGAGTTGGGAGACAAGGCGTCGAATCACTCCGCAGCAGTTTTGGAACAGCTGGGGAACGGGTTGGCAGACGGCGTGGATCTGTTCTTTGGAAATTAGAGAGAAGAATAACCGTTCAGCCATGCATCTTCTTGCCTGCTTACAGAGGACAAAAAGTATGGCTGAACGGTTACCGGGAAGATATAGCTTCTGAAAAATCAGGTTTACAATCTGGGCGATACCGTGTATAATGGTATCGTCTGTTTTATGGAGACGTAGCGAAGCGGCCGTAACGCGGCGCACTCGAAATGCGTTTATCGGTTCATCCCGGTACGAGGGTTCGAATCCCTCCGTCTCCGCTGGAAAGCCCTTGAGAAATCAAGGGCTTTTGTTATTCGTGTTGCATATTTTTCCGGTATATTTAGTTTGGCCATGACAAATGCATTTAAGTGCCTCGTCCGTGAAATGAGGTATGTGAAATATTATTTTGGCACAAGCTTTTCATACCTGAAAAGAGAGTTTGGAAACTGTTAAAAGTCAAAAACGGAAAATAAAATCAGTTGATCGCATTTTTTCCCTGTGCTATACTGTGTCCATCGAAAAAATCGTAACAGTTTAGCCTTGCATCTTCTTGCCCGCTTACAGCGGACAAGAAGCATTAGGCGTCCGCCTTATGTGGATTTAAGCATCAAAACTCTTATGAAAGCAAGCTTTCAACGAGTTTTCCTGACGGAATCCTCGCAAGGCTGAACTGTTACAAGAAATCATTTTTCCGGTTACGAATGCAATTGAGGAGGAAATAATTATGAGTATCAGAATTGGAATTTTAGGTTACGGAAATCTGGGAAAGGGTGTGGAGAGTGCGATTGCGCAGAATCCGGATATGGAGCTGGCTGCAGTATTTACCCGCCGGAATCCGGAACAGGTTACAGTGAGAACAAAAGGTGTTCAGGTGCTTTCTGCGGATGAACTGGATCATATGCAGGGCGATATTGACGTGTTGATTCTTTGTGGAGGAAGTGCAACCGATCTTCCGGAGCAGACTCCCAAATATGCAGCAATGTACAATGTGGTTGACAGCTTTGATACTCATGCAAGGATTCCGGAGCATTTTGCAGCAGTGGACAAGGCTGCAAGGGAGGCTGGAAAGACCGCTTTGATTTCCTGTGGATGGGATCCGGGGATGTTCTCTTTAAATCGTCTGTATGCATCCTGCGTGCTGCCGGAGGGTCAGGATTATACCTTCTGGGGAAGAGGCGTGAGCCAGGGCCATTCTGACGCTGTGCGCCGTATCGACGGGGTAAAGGACTGCAGACAGTATACAGTTCCTGTTCCTGAGTCCTTAGAGGCAGTTCGCAGCGGTTCCAATCCCCAGCTGACAACCCGCCAGAAGCATACGAGAGAGTGTTTTGTTGTGGCTGAGGAAGGCGCAGACAAGGCAAGGATTGAACAGGAAATCAAGACCATGCCTAACTATTTTGCAGATTACGATACCACAGTTCATTTTATTACAGAAGAGGAAATGAAGCGTGACCACAGTGGTCTGCCTCATGGCGGCTGTGTGATCCGCACTGGTGTAACGGGCATGGAAAAGGAACACGGTCATGTGATTGAGTACAGCCTGAAGCTGGATTCCAATCCGGAATTTACCGGCTCTGTGATTACTGCCTACGCCCGCGCTGTGTGCAGAATGAACCAGGAAGGGATGAATGGATGCAAGACGGTATTTGATATTGCTCCGGCTTATCTGTCTTCAAAGAGCGGAGAAGAGCTGCGGGCTCATTTACTGTAGAAGTTGAAGGAAAGCGGCGTTTTTCTGCGGAGAGAATTCTCCCTGTGGAAAAGCGCTGCTTTCTTTTATGCTTTTTCCAAAATGAAGTGCTGGAAGGAAATCTTGCTTTAGTGCTTGACAGAATCTGGGAAAATCGTCACAATAGAAGCAGCAGATGAGGAGGTTGGAAGAATGATCAAACTGGTAGTATCAGATATAGATGGAACTTTGCTGGAGGATGGCGGACATGAACTGAATCCGGAACTTTTTGATGTAATTTTAAAGCTTCGTGCAGCAGGGATGCAGTTTGCAGCAGCCAGCGGGCGGCAGTGGGCCAGTATCGAAGCTGTATTTGAGCCCATCAAAGAAAAAATATTTTATCTGTCGGATAATGGAGCTTATGTTGGAATGTGCGGCCGAAATCTGTTTTTAAATCCTATTGATCGGGATTTGATTCATGAAATGATTCGGGATATCCGTGCTGCCGGTTTGACTGTTTTGCTGAGTGGTCCGGATCAGGCATATATGGATGAGGACAATCCGGAGTTTTACCGGTGGCTGACGGAAGGATATCGTTTCCAGGTAAAGCAGGTAAGGGATTTGATGCAGGTAGAGGATCAGTTTATTAAAATCTCTGCCTACAAAAAGCATGATGTAGAGCCTGCCACAAAAGAACTGCGGGAAAAATATGGAAGCCGGCTGAAAATTACCATTTCTGGAGATATGTGGATGGACTGCATGGCCTCCGGTGTTAATAAGGGAGAGGCAGTAAAGCTTTTGCAGGAAAGCCTTGGGATTCTTCCAGAGGAGACAATAGCCTTTGGAGATCAGCTGAATGATATGGAGATGTTAAAGCAGGCTTATTACAGCTTTGCTATTGGAAATGCCAGACCAGAGGTAAAGGCCGCAGCCCGGTTTCAGGCTGATACTAATGTAAAGGATGGCGTACTGAAGATTTTAAAGCTTTTACTCTAAGGCAGGAATGAAGGCGGGAAGGACGGGAAATAAAAAGACTGAGAAAGCAGTCAGAAAGCGAAGAAAGCAGTTCGCGAAAAAACAAAGCAGGACAAAAACCTGAGAAGGAACGCGGCAGAAAACAGGAGTTTGGGAATTCATGAGAAATTGGAAAAAAACGGCAGCAGCAATATTGCTGGTCTTTGCTGCAGTCACTGGTATTTTATTTTTCAGAAACGGGTTTTCCATAAGAAAAGAAACTGGAGACACTTCCGGATTTCCGGATGCGCAGGCCATGCTGATTATTACAACAGAGGCAAACAGGTATCGGACCGTGTATACGGATCAGATCTGGCAGGTGCAGGTTGGGGAGGAGGAATCTTTTCAGCTCTATCTTCTGGAGCAGATTCGGACCTTTTTGAAAGAAGTAAAAACCATGAATCTGCTGGCAGATGAGAGAGGAATTCAGCTGACTGGACAGGAAAAGGAGCAGCTTCGGCAGCTTTCCTCAGAGTTTTATCAGTCTTTGACTGAGGCAGATCGGGAATGTATCGGCGCCAGTGAGGAAGATGTGTATGCAATGTATGAGGCGTATCACAGGGCAAATCGTCTGGTGGATGAAGTGACAAAAAATGTGGATCTGGAAATCAGCGACAGTGAGGCCCGAGTCATGAAGATTCAGGAGCTTTGTCTGGAAACGGAAGAAAGCGCCCAGGAGGCCTTTCAGCAGCTTTCGGAGGAAGGAACGAATTTTTCTTCAGTAGCCAGGGCAATTCGGGAGGAAGGTTATAAAGAGCAGTCTGTAGGAAGGGGAGAGCGTTCGGCAGCATATGAGACTGCTGTATTTTCCCTGGAAGATGGGCAGCTCAGCCAGCCATTTGCAGATGGAGACAGCTGGTACCTTGTAAAATGTGTGGATTCCTATGATGAAGACGCGACTCTGGAGAGGAAGGAAAGACTGGCGCTGCAGAGGAAAAATCAGGCCTTCCGGCGGATTTATGACACCTTTGCCGGAGAACATCCAGTTGAGATTCAGGGCAGCATCTGGGAAAATGTGGATTTAACAGAGATGGGACAGTCTACAACGGTAGATTTTTTTGAGCGGTATCAGGAATATATGAGTCAGAAGAAATAAGCTGAAGAGAGGGCAGAAAGCATGGTTGCATTGCGGATGGAGGATTTAAAAGGGTTTACGGCAGGGCTGTTTATGGGAGAACTGTTTGACGGCTGGCTGGTGAGGGAGGCAGAGATTGTCACCTTTAACCGGTTTACCATAGACGGAAGAATCCGCCAGGGGTATTATTCAGACTGGGAACTGGAGCAGAATCGGATTGAGGATTTGTCTTCCTGGAAAATGATAAAGCCCTTTTGCTATTCGCTGATTAAAGGAAAAAAACTGCCGGAAAGTTTTCATATCACGCTTCAGCTTCCTCCGGCTCAGACGGAAGATTTTTTAAAAAAAGCAAATCTGGAATTTACTGCAGATCAGGTGGCGGGGCTTTATCTGAATATTCGCTATGAAAACGGCGTTCTTTCCTGTATAACAGGAACCTCCCTGAAGATTTTTACTTTGGATAAGCGTTTGGAGTATGAATGGGATGAAACGGTACGCCGGTATTTTAAGAAGAAACAGGTTCCCTTTACATAAAAAGATAAATTATTAGCACTCATTTAAAATGAGTGCTAATTTTCTGTTGACATTTGGGTAACTCAGTATTAAAATAATCATCAGAGTTTCCTGCAGACGGCGGGAAACAGGATCACAGTGTAAAGGAGAGAATAATATGAGCAGCAGAACAGGCAATTTATCTATTAACAGTGAAAACATATTTCCGATTATTAAAAAATGGCTGTATTCCGACCACGATATTTTTTACAGAGAGCTGGTATCTAATGGATGCGATGCTATTACCAAGTTAAAAAAGCTGGAGCTGATGGGCGAGTATTCCCGTCCTGAGGATCTGGAATATAAGATTCAGGTGACTGTAAATCCAGATGAAAAGACGATTTCCGTGACAGATAACGGACTGGGCATGACTGCAGAAGAGGTAGAGGAGTATATTAACCAGATTGCTTTTTCCGGCGCTCAGGATTTCCTGGAAAAATATAAGGATAAAGCCAATGAGGATCAGATCATCGGCCATTTCGGACTGGGATTTTATTCTGCATTTATGGTTGCAGATAAGGTAACCATTGATACCCGGTCTTACAAAGAAGGAAGCACCCCGGTTCACTGGGAGTCCGACGGAGGTCTGACCTTTGAGATGAAGGACGGCGAGAAGGAAGAGCAGGGAACGACGATTACTCTGTATTTGAATGAGGACAGCTATGAGTTTGCCAATGAGTATCGTGCAAGAGAGGTACTGGACAAATACTGCTCCTTTATGCCTGTTCCGATTTTCCTGGACAATGCAAAGGCAGAGCCCCAGTATGAGACGATTGAAAAGGATGAACTGACTGATAAGGATACGATTGTTGAAACTGTGGTAGAGCCGGCAAAGACGGAAGAAAAGGAAAATGAAAACGGAGAGAAGGAGACCGTTGAGGTAGAGCCTTCCAGAGAACGGTATAAAATTCTTAAACGGCCGGTTGCATTGAACGACGTAACACCTCTGTGGAACAAGCATCCCAATGAGTGTACGGAGGAGGAATACAGGGATTTCTATCGTAAGGTCTTTATGGACTATAAGGAGCCGCTGTTCTGGATTCACCTGAACATGGATTATCCCTTTAACTTAAAAGGAATTCTCTACTTCCCGAAGATCAACACAGAGTATGATTCGATTGAGGGAACCATTAAGCTGTACAACAACCAGGTATTTATTGCAGATAACATTAAGGAAGTAATTCCGGAATTCCTGATGCTGTTAAAGGGAACCATTGACTGTCCGGATCTGCCTTTGAACGTTTCCAGAAGCGCTCTGCAGAATGATGGATTTGTAAAGAAGATTTCCGATTACATTACCAAAAAGGTGGCTGACAAGCTGACCGGTATGTGCAAGACGGATCGGGAAAACTATGAGAAATACTGGGATGACATTGCTCCCTTTATCAAATTTGGCTGCTTAAAGGATGAGAAGTTTGCAGAGAAGATGAATGATTATATTCTCTTTAAGAATCTGGAAGGAAAGTACCTGACTCTGAAGGACTGCCTGGAGGAAAACAAGGAGAAGCATGAGAATACCATTTTCTATGTAACCGATGAGAAGGAACAGAGCCAGTACATCAATATGTTTAAGGCAGAGGGACTGGATGCAGTAATTCTTCCTCACAGTATTGACAGCCCCTTTATCGGACATCTGGAACGGAAGAATGAAGGACTGAAGTTCCTGCGTATTGATGCAGACTTAAACGATACCTTTAAAGAAGAGGTTAAGGAGGATGACGAGGAGTTTAAGAAAAATGCAGATACTCTGAAGGAGATCTTTAAGAAGGCTCTGAATAATGACAAGCTGGAAATTAAGGTTGAAAAATTAAAGGACGCCAGCATGTCTTCTGTTCTTACTGTGGCCGAGGAAAGCCGCCGTATGCAGGATATGATGAAGATGTACAATATGTATGGCATGGATCCCTCTATGTTTGGCGGCATGGGTGAAGTTCTGGTTCTGAATGCCAATAACCAGCTGGTTCAGTATGTACTGAATCATGGGGAAGGCGAGAATACAGCGAAGATTTGTGAACAGCTTTATGATCTGGCTCTGCTGGCTCACGGTACTCTGACTCCAGAGCGGATGACGAAGTTTATTGCTCGGAGCAATGAAATCATGATGATGATGGCCGAATAATATATTGAAATCCTGAAAATATATGCTATAATAAGTAGTAATGAAAACTATGTTTTGTAGAGAAAATATTTCAGGAGGCAATTTATGAGCTATAAAATTATTGGCGACAGCTGCCTGGATTTGACGGATGCATTAAAGAAGGATTCCAGATTTGCCACAGTTCCGCTGACACTCCAGGTAGATGATACCATGGTGATAGACGATGACACGTTTGATCAGAAGGCGTTTCTTGCGCTGGTAAAGGCCAGTGAAAACTGTCCCAAGTCTGCATGTCCATCTCCGGATGCCTTTAAGCAGGCTATGGAGTGTGAAGAGGATGACGTATATATTATTACGCTTTCCAGCCATTTAAGCGGAAGCTACAACAGCGCTGTGATTGGAAAAGAGCTGTATGAGGAGGAGCACGGAGCTGATCACAAAAATATTCTTGTGATTGATTCAGAATCTGCTTCTTCCGGAGAACTGAATCTGGCGATGGGAATCTGCGAGATGTATGAGGAAGGTCTTGATTTTCAGGCAATTTCCGAAAAAATTATGAAAAAGCGAGATGACGAGAATGTTTATTTTGTTCTTGACACCCTGGATTTTCTGAGAAAAAATGGAAGACTGACAGGCCTGCAGGCGTTTTTTGCTACAGCGCTCAATATCAAGCCTATTATGGGAGCGGAAAAGGGCGTTATTATCAAGCTGGAACAGGCAAGAGGCATCAATAAAGCCTTTGCCAGAATGTGCGAGATTGCTGTGAAGGAAGCGGGAGAAACTGAGAAAAAGCGGGTGATCATTGCTCACTGCAATTGCCCGGAGCGAGCAGCGCAGGTAAAACAGGAAATGGAAAAACGTGCCTCCTTCCGGGAGATTCTGATTACAGAAACCGCAGGTGTTGCCACGATGTATGCCGGAGACGGCGGAATTATTATGTCCGTTGAAGGATAATCTCAAAAAACAAAGACAGCTGTTAGGACGGGGTTTACAGAAAAGAAAACCATGTTCCTAAACAGCTGTTTTTTATGTCATAGGAAAGTGCGTCCTATGACATAAAAACGCTCCGCGAGGATCGCCATGGGTTGGAAGAGAAGTGGTCTGATGAGACGACCCGCCGCAGGCGGAGAAGCTCGCGGGCGAGCTTCTTTTTTCATTTTTATATGTGGCATCCCTGCGTGATGCCTCGTTCCTGAAAGCGCCGGGTAAGTGTATTCAGTACCAGGCGCTTATTTGCACTCCAAAGGGGAGCAATCAGCAGATTTTTTGGTCCGTCACCGGTGATTCTGTGAATGACGATTTCCGGTGGAAGAAGGGAAACACAGTCAATTACCAGATCCAGATATTCTTCCATAGACATCACCGGAAAGGGAGTCTGCTCATATAGAAGTGCCAGATCCGTGCCCTTTAAAATGTGGAGAAGCTGCAGTTTAATCCCTTGAATGTCGTTTGAGCCCAGCCAGGAAACGGTTTCCAGCATTTGTGTTCTGTCTTCGCCTGGAAGTCCAAGAATCACATGGACAATGACTTCCAGACCCCGGCGGCGAAGCCGGTTTTTGGCATCTGTAAAGCAGTCAAGCTCATAACCACGGCGAATCAGACGGGCGGTATCCGGGTGAATCGTCTGAAGACCCAGCTCAATCCAGACTGGTTTGATTTGGTTTAATTCTTCCAGCAAATCCAGAACCTCCTCCGGAAGACAATCAGGGCGGGTAGCAATGGAGAGAACCCGGATTTCCGGATGAAGAATAGCTGCAGTAAAAAGCTGGCGCAGATAGGAAACAGGGGCATAGGTATTGGTATAGGACTGGAAATAGGCAATATAGGCGCCGGGGGAGGAACCCATTTTCCGGCTGATGCGGGAAATGGCAAGATCAATTTGTCTGTGGACGGACTCTTCCGTCATGCCAGCTGCGCCCTGCAGAGGTACGGCGAAATCTCCGGAACCGCCTGCGCTGCAGAAGATACAGCCGCCAGTTCCGATGGTGCCGTCCCGATTGGGACAGGTCATGCCGCCTTCCAGAGCGATTTTATATACCTTGGTGCCAAAACGGCGTTTCATTTCATAATCAAGAGAGTGGTAGGGTTTTCCATTCCAGTCCATATATAGTTCTCCTTTTATCAGGTCTACTGGTGTCCGCAGCCTGCGCATCCAGCATACTGGCATCCGGTCGGGGTCACGGCGCAGCCTCCCATAGCAGTTTCCCTCAGTTCTCTGGGAAGAGCTCTTCCTACCGTGTACATGGACTCCAGCATTTCATCAAAGGGGATGAGCTGAGAAACTCCGGCAAGGGCCAGTTCTGCTGCAATGAAGGCGTTAGAAACACCGGATGCATTTCTCATCTGACAGGGATATTCCACAAGACCTCCTACGGGATCGCAGACTAATCCCAGCATGTTCATCAGAACTGTGCTGCCGGCAGAAAGACACTGAGAGGGTGTGCCTCCCATCAGCTCGGCAGCAGCTGAAGCCGCCATAGCAGAGGCAACGCCGACTTCAGCCTGACAGCCTCCGACAGCGCCGGCGATGGTAGCATTGCGCATTGCAAGATAGCCAATTGCTCCTGCATGGAACATGGCATCCAGAATCTGCTCCTCAGAGAAGCCATATTCTTCTTTTAAGGCCAGAAGAACTCCAGGAAGAATTCCGGCAGAGCCGGCAGTAGGAGCGGCTACAATAAGGCCCATAGAGGTATTCACCTCCAACACGGCCATAGCATGCATAATTCCACGGCTGACAACATTTCCGCAAATGTTTTTTCCAGCCTGAAGCTGAAGATTCAAAAGCTTTGATTCACCGCCAATCAGCCCGCCGATAGACTTTCGGGGAGAGGTAATGGGGACAGTCGCGGATTCCTCCATAATTTTCCAGGCCTTTCTCATGCGGGAACGGATTTCCTGCCCAGACAGTCCAGACTGGCAGACCTCCCTCTGATACATAATATCTGAAATACTGCAGTTGTTTTTTTCGCATAATGCCAAGAGTTCTCTGGCATTTTTAAAATCAACCGGTTCTAAGCAGTCTGATTCCTCCGGGGAAGAGCTGTCAGCGTCCGCTGTCAGAACAGGCTGGTCCTTGTGTACCAGCATTACATCCTGAACAGAAGGATTTTTTCGGATCAGTTCACTGACAGAATCAGGAAGCGCGTCATCAGATTCAACAATAGAATAAGCAGTCTGTCCTTTTTCTTCCCGGAACAGCTTCATAAATGCGATATTGATGTTTTCACTGGCAAGGCAGGAAGTGATGTGAGCCACAACGCCAGGGGTATCCTTGTGAATGGCAATTACCGTGCTGTATTCTCCGGTAAAATCCACATCTACCTGATTGATTCTGGAAATACGGATTTTGCCTCCGCCCAGAGATTCTCCGCGCACAGTCATGATCTGGCCGGCTGCGTTGGTCATAGAAATATCCACAGTATTGGGATGACTGACTTCGGTAGCTTCATTGGGAATAAACTGGTATTCCAGTCCACGCTCGCTGGCAATGCGAAAGGAATCCGGGATCCGGCGGTCATCGGTATTAAAACCCAGAATACCGCCTAAAAGTGCCCGGTCAGTGCCGTGTCCGCGGTAGGTTTTTGCAAAAGACCCGTAAAGGGTAAATACAACCTTTCTTAAAGGTCCGTTAATCATTTTCTGCGCCAGAAATGCGAGGGAATCTGCCCCGGCTGTGTGAGAGCTGGAGGGGCCAATCATATTTGGGCCAAGCACATCAAAAACACTGATAGATGCCATAGTTTTGTCTCCTTTAAAAAATTTTGTAACTGTTCAGGACGGCCATATTCTTGTCAGGCAAAGCCGAACAAGAAGCGTCGGAGATTCCTCCGATGTGAGAACTGACTGGAAAATCCGCTTACAAGCAAGCCTGACATGAATTTTCTGCCAGTTCCCACGCTGTTCTGACTAGTTACAGAAAAATTCTTGTTTGTCATCTTTGCACCTACAATATATCATGTTCGATAAATATAATCAAATTCAATCTTTTACTAGGATTACCCAGGACAGGAAAGGAAAAACAGAAGGGATGCGGCTTCCTGTTTTGAGCCTCTGGTTCAGGAACATGAAATTCCGCAGGAAATCAAAGAATATTGTATTGTACCGACCCGGGAAGGTGTGTTATACTTTGGACAGTTCTAAAAAATGACAACCGTTCAGCCTTGTGAAGATTCAGACAGGGAAATGCATTGCAGGCGGGCAAGAAGATGCAGGGGCGAACGGTTAGAAAAAATATAAGTTTGGAGGGTATAAAAATGAAAGCAGCAGAAACCTTGCAGTTGCTTGATTCTCCGCAGGCAGCAGCGTTGATGGAGAAGCTTTATGGAAGAGAGGCGGCAGAAAACACAGGGCGTTACCGGGATATGATCGGTAAATTCCAGAAAACCTTTGGAGATCGTGATATTCTGATGTTCAGTTCCCCGGGACGGACGGAGATCAGTGGAAATCACACGGATCACAATCACGGCAAGGTTCTTGCCGGAAGCATTAACCTGGACTGTGTAGGCGTTGCGGCAAAGAATGATTCCTCTAAGGTAAACATTATCAGCGAGACCTTTCAGCAGGAATTTACTATTGATCTGAACGATCTGGAGCCCAGCCCCAAAAAGGCAGGAACTGTGGATCTGGTTAAGGGACTTCTGAAGGGATTTCAGGAGAAAGGATTTCAGATAGGTGGATTTGATGCGTATATTACAAGCAATGTAATCAGCTCTGCAGGGGTCAGCTCCTCTGCTTCCTTTGAGATGCTGCTGTGCTCTATGCTGAATCGATTCTTCAATGATGGCAGGATGGATACGGTTGCCTATGCACATGTAGGAAAATATGCAGAGAATGTATACTGGGATAAGGCTTCCGGCCTTCTGGATCAGATGGCCTGTGCGGTAGGCGGACTGATTACGATTGATTTTGCCAATCCGTCAACTCCGGCGGTAGAGAAGATCGATTTTGATTTTGCATCCAGAGATCACAGCCTTATTATTGTACAGACAGGAAAGGGACATGCAGATTTGAGCGCAGATTATTCCGCAGTTCCGTCTGAGATGAAGAAGGTAGCAGAGTATTTTGGCAAAGAGGTGTGCGCAGAGATTACAGAGGAGCAGGTCATTGACAACCTGAAAGCAGTTCGGGAATTTGCCGGTGACCGGTCTGTGATGCGGGCTCTGCACTTCTTTGAGGAAAACCGCCGGGTAGACGCTGAGGTGGCAGCTTTGAAGGAGGGCCGGTTTGAGGACTTCCTGAGCAATATTACAGCTTCCGGCAATTCTTCCTGGAAGTGGCTGCAGAACTGCTATACAAACAGTGATTACCAGGAACAGGGAATTTCCGTTGCTCTGGCTTTGACTGAGCTGTTTATTGAGAAAAAGAAGAAGGGAGCCTGCAGAATTCACGGCGGCGGATTTGCCGGCGTTATTATGGCAATGCTTCCCAATGAGATTGTGGATGAGTATGTTGCATATATGGAAAAGGCGCTGGGAGAAGGCTGCGCTTACCGGATGAGCATTCGTCCTTATGGGG
Source organism: Lachnoclostridium sp. Marseille-P6806 (assembly GCF_964238185.1). Classification (NCBI taxonomy): domain Bacteria; kingdom Bacillati; phylum Bacillota; class Clostridia; order Lachnospirales; family Lachnospiraceae; genus Lachnoclostridium; species Lachnoclostridium sp. Marseille-P6806. Next base: position 79,690 of record NZ_CAXSLG010000010.1, on the reverse strand, counting down.
CAATCTGTGTGAATGATGCAGTCTGATGACGGCGAAGCCGCTTTTGATGAGAAGGATTTCTGACAGGGGATAAGGAGTTTCTGAAGAAAAGAAAATATTTTCTGAAGAGAACAAGGAAAAATCCAGAAGGAAACAGAGAATTTTCTGAAAAAACGAAGTTTTTCTGCAGGGAGCAAAAGGTAAGGAAACAAGGAATGTATGGGGCAGGCATGGAAAACGTGATTGTTCCGTACATTCTTTCTTTTTTTTCAGATTTGTGGTATGATGTCCCGGTTAATGAAAAAATGGAGTACAGGACAGAACAATGAGACAGAAAAAATTAATCATTCTCTTTTTTTATATGGCGCTTCTGGCTGCCTGTGCCGGTATTGTATGGCTTCTGGGACGGCTAAACAGCCCTGTGGAGCCGGGAAAGCCATCTGTACAGGAATCGGAGTATCCGGAACAGACGGAGACTTCCGTGGAGGAAACTCTGACCGGAGAAACAGAAGGGGAACAGCCCACTGAAACAGGTTCGGAAGAAGGGCTGGAGGTTTCAGGAAGACCGGCAGGGACAAATAAGCCCGGGGGACAGATGGAAATTCTGGACGAAACACCGCCGCCCTACGAACCGCCGAGACTGATGCTGGTGTCGGATCTTCACTATATGAGCGCCTCCACTCACGATGATGGGAAGGCCTTCTGGAACATGGTGAAGTCGGATGACGGGAAGGCTCATCAGTACAGCGAACAGCTTCTGGATGCTTTGGCAGCCAGAGCGCTTGAGGAAAAGCCGTCGGCTCTGGTGCTTTCTGGCGATATTACTCTGAATGGAGAAAAGGAAAATCATTTGGAGCTGGCAAAAAAACTGAAGGAGATCCAGGACGGAGGAGTTCCTGTGGTGGTGATTCCGGGAAATCACGATATCCAGAATCACAATGCAGCAGTATATTTTGGAGAGAAGAACGAGACAGCAGAGTATCTTACCTCAGGGGATGACTTTTATGAAATTTATCATTCTTTTGGATATGATCAGTCCCCGAACCGAGATCCGGCTTCTTTAAGTTATGTGTATCCGGTGGATCCCTGGCACTGGCTTTTGATGCTGGACACCTGTCAGTATGAGGACGGGAATCATGTAAACGGACGTTTGAAGCCGGAAACTCTAAAGTGGCTGGAGGTTCATCTTCAGGTGGCCCAGGAACACGGAATTCAGGTTCTTCCTATCGGACATCATAATCTGCTTTGGGAAAGCCGCCTGTATACGGATGACTGTACAATGGAAAATTATCAGGAGATAACGGCACTTTTTGAGAAATATCAGGTTCCTCTCTATGTCAGCGGTCATCTTCATGTCCAGAGAGTGAAAAAGCATCAGCCGGAGCCGGGAGAGCAGCAGGAATATGGAATTTCTGAGATTGTTCTTGGGGCCGTTTCCCTGTCGCCAAACCACTATGGTATGTTGTCCTGGGATGATTTGGGAGGAATGCATTTTGAAACAAATCAGCTGAATCTGGAGGGATGGCTTCCTGAAGTGGAAAACTACGAGGAATGGTCTGAGTCTTTTTTTAAAGAGATTATTCGTACTCAGACAGAGAAAAAGATTTCTCTGGTTCCAGATGATTTAAAGAAGCTTATGGCAGAGCTTTATACGGATGTGTATTATGATTACTGTGCCGGAAACAGGATAGAAAAAGAAACAGTGATCCGGCGGCGGGCCTATGCTCTCTGGATGAGGGCAGAGCCGGAGAATCCCTGTGTGGATCAGATCATGCAGATGATAAAGGACGGAGGGAGCGAGGCAAAGGTCTGGCATTGGGAGCCAGAATATCCTATTGTGAGGGAAAACTTTCAGGAAGAGGCGGAAGAGACAGCCGCAGAGGAGGAATGAGGAAAATGACAGAGAATAATAGAAATAGGACACAGCAGAAGGAAGCAGAGGAACCTGGAAACAGAAAACGTCCTCTTATCGGTCTGGTTCCCCTGTATGATGAATTTAAGGACAGTTACTGGATGCTTCCTGGATATATGATTGCCCTGGAAGAGGCCGGAGCAATTCCGGTGATGATGCCGCTTACTGCAGAGGAGGGAGCGGTCAGTCAGCTGGCAGAGCAGCTGGACGGATTTGTACTTACCGGAGGCCATGATGTAGATCCGGCTGTTTACGGAGAAGAAAAACGGGAGGTGTGCGGAACCCTTTGCCAGCAGAGAGATCAGATGGAGAAGCTTCTGCTTCAGGAGGCTTTAAAACTGGACAAGCCGGTATTTGGCATTTGCCGGGGACTGCAGTTCCTCAATGGATATTTGGGCGGAACTCTGTATCAGGATCTGGAAACAGAATATCCTGCATCCGGAACAGGAGAAGAAAATCAGGTGAATCACAGAATGAAGCCGCCTTATGATGGGGAAGCGCACAAGGTCAGGATTCTTCCGGAATCCTTCCTGGAAAGTATTCTTGATCAGCAGGAGATAGGAGTAAACAGCTGCCATCATCAGGGCATCCAGAAGCTGGCTCCAGTTCTTGAAGCTGCGGCTGTGGGGCCGGATGGTTTGATTGAAGCAGTAGAAATGCCGGGAAAACGGTTTGTGGCAGCTGTTCAGTGGCATCCGGAATTTTCCTTCCGGAAAAGCGGGGAAAGCAGAAAAATTTTGGCTAAATTTGTAGAAGCCTGCTGTGGAAATGCCGGGAAAACCCTGTGATTCTGTGCGAAAGCCATATTGACGGATGGATTCATCTGCGATTACAATAGATATGGTGAAAAAGAGAACAAAAAAGATAGAAAAGCAAGAGGGGGGATTGAAACATGAACTTATCTGAAAAACTTGTTTCTGCCTGTGGAAAGCCCATTGAGAACTGTACAAACAGGGAGCTTTACGAGGCGCTTTTAACTATGGTGCAGCAGGAGGCCTGTGCCCGCACAGCAGAGACAGGAAAGAAAAAAGTATATTATATTTCAGCAGAATTTCTGATTGGAAAACTGCTTTCGAATAACCTGATTAATCTGGGCTGGTATGATGAGATCCGGGAGATTCTGGCAGCAGCAGGAAAGGATATCGGTCAGATTGAGGAAGTGGAGCCGGAGCCTTCCCTTGGAAACGGCGGGTTGGGCCGTTTGGCAGCCTGCTTCCTGGATTCTATGGCAAGTCTTGGATTAAACGGCGATGGAATCGGTCTGAATTATCACCTGGGACTGTTTCGACAGGAATTTGAAGAGGAACTGCAGAAAGCGGTTCCCAATCCCTGGATAGAAGAGAAAACCTGGCTGTTAAAGAGAGAGACAACGTATCCTGTTTCTTTTGGCGGCTTTACGGTTCAGTCCCGTCTTTATGATATTGCAGTAACCGGCTACAAAAACCGCACCAATATGCTTCACCTGTTTGATCTGGATACTGTAGACGAAGGTCTGGTAAAGGATGGAATTGATTTTGATAAGGAAAATATTGCCAAAAACCTGACGCTGTTTTTATATCCTGACGACAGCGATGAGGAAGGCCGTAAGCTTCGAATTTATCAGCAGTATTTTATGGTCAGCAGCGGCGCTCAGTATATTCTGGACGAATGTGAAAGAAAGGGAAGCACCCTCCACGATCTTCCTGATTATGCAGTGATTCAGATCAATGATACCCATCCGTCTATGGTAATTCCAGAGCTGATTCGTCTCCTGACCGGGCGCGGCATTGCGTTTGATGAGGCAGTGGAGATTGTGAAAAAGACCTGCGCCTACACCAATCACACGATCCTGGCAGAAGCCCTGGAGAAGTGGCCTATTTCTTATTTGAAGGAAGTAGTTCCTCAGCTGGTTCCGATTATTGAAATTTTAGATGATCGGATCCGCAGAAAATACCAGGACGAGGCTGTGGCGATTATTGATAAAAACGATGTCGTGCATATGGCTCATATGGATATCCACTATGGATTTTCTGTTAATGGAGTGGCATACCTGCATACAGAGATTTTAAAGAACAGTGAGCTGAATGCTTTTTATCAGCTGTATCCGGAGAAATTCAACAATAAGACTAACGGAATTACCTTCCGCCGGTGGCTGCTTCACTGCAACCATCCGCTGGCAGATCTGATTACAGACCGTATTGGCAATCAGTACAAAAAGGATGCGGCTCTTCTGGAGCTTATGACAGCCTGCTCTGACGAGGAAACTTTAAAGCAGCTTCTGGAAATCAAGCATCAGAATAAGCTTGCTTTAAAAGCATATTTAAAAGAAACCCAGAATGTGGACATTGATGAAAATTCCATCTATGATATTCAGATTAAGCGTCTTCACGAGTACAAGCGCCAGCAGATGAATGCGCTGTATGTGATTCACAAATATCTGGAGATTAAGCGGGGCAAAAAGCCGGCAAGACCGATTACCGTGATTTTCGGTGCCAAGGCGGCTCCGGCCTATGTGATTGCGAAGGATATTATTCATCTGATTCTCTGTCTTCAGAAGCTGGTGAACGAGGATCCGAAGGTCAGCCCGTGGCTGAAGGTGGTTATGATTGAAAACTACAATGTAACCAAGGCAGAAAAGCTGATTCCGGCCTGCGATATTTCTGAGCAGATTTCTCTGGCATCCAAGGAAGCCAGCGGAACCGGCAATATGAAGTTTATGTTAAATGGCGCAGTTACCCTGGGCACCATGGATGGAGCCAATGTGGAGATTGCAGAGCTGGTTGGAAAAGACAATATTTATATTTTCGGTGAGTCCAGTGAGACAGTAATTGACCATTATGCCAAGGCTGATTATGTTTCCAGAGAGTATTATGAGAAGGATGCGGACATCAAAGAGGCCGTGGACTTTATCATAGGCAAGGAAATGATGAAGATTGGACATAAGGAAAATCTGGAACGGCTTTACAAGGAACTGCTGAATAAGGACTGGTTTATGACACTTCTGGATTACAGAAGCTACGCTGAGGCAAGAGAAAAGGCTTATGCCGATTACGAGGATCGGATGAGCTGGGCCAAAAAGATGCTGGTAAATATCAGCAAGGCCGGATTCTTCTCTTCTGACCGGACGATCGCCGAGTACAATCGGGATATCTGGAAGCTGGGCAAGTAAGAGGCATAGCTGTAAAAAGAAAAGATCAAATAACAATATATGATTGCCATTCGTGATTCGAAAATGACAAGTCAAAAGGGGGGCCGCAAATGCGGCCCCTCAGACTTTTTATAGGGAAACCGTGGAGGTACATTCCGCCGGTTCTGCCGTTACCAGATCATAGCGGTAGGCTGAGAGAATAAAGCCTACTAAAACCATATTAAATACCATAAGCCCATGGTGAAGATAAGGCTGAGAAGGGCGACAGCGGCTGCGCTCCAACGGTATCCGGGCAAAAAGAAAATGGAAAAAATACCCCAGGCGGCAGCAAGCAGCAGTCCGGTTCGGATGGTACGTTTCCTGCTTTTTCTGAATCGGTAAAACAAAAAGGAAAACAGTACGGGAAGAAAAAGCACAGGGAAAAAGGTGCCTGCCAGGTGGCTGATTTTCCAGGCCCAGGAAAAATGACCGAAACGGGAAAGGCAGTTCAGGACAAGGAAAAACAGGTACAGAATTCCTATTCCAAAGGAGAGGGGTTTCCAATGGCGGATAAAAAAGGATACCCCTTCCATACAGTCAGAAGCAGAAGGGCTGTGCCTGGAAGATAGTACAGATATCCACCGGAATTTTGCTCCGGTGTCCAATTCATAAATCCGGCTAGGACAAATCCTGCAAGGAGAAGCAGAAGTGACAGGACTGTGAGTACAGGAGTTCTGCGAATTTGGTGAACAGCATTCAGCTCAGTTCCAGTGATGATCGGATCCCCCATTTGACGGACAGCCTGCTGGAAGGCTTTCTCTGATTCAATGCCTTCGTTTTTTAATTCGTCTGCCAGATCTTCAATATGCTCCTCCAGCTCCCGGCGAATGGAAGGATGGAGCGGTTTCCAGGCAATCTGGTCGGTAACTTCATCCAGAAACCGGGAAACAGAATTTTCAGCAGGTTTCTTTTCCAAATCACACACCCCCTATCACTACATGCTCCAGAACCTGATTGACAGCAGCTTCATAAGTTTTCCACTCCTGAGTCTTTTCTTTCAGAAGCTTTTTTCCATGCGGGGTAATGGCATAATATTTGCGGATCTTGCCGGTGTCTGCAGTCTGCTGAAAGCTGGTGACAGCGCCCTGTTGTTCCAGGGTGTGAAGAATGGGATAGAGCGTTCCTTCTTTTAGCTGAAAGACATTTCGGCTGCGCTGTTCCATCAGCCGGATCATCTGATAGCCATACAGAGGTTCCTCTTCCAGCAGCTTTAATACCAGCATGGAGGTACCGATAGCCATATATCGTTTATCCATAAGCATAGCTCCTTTTTTATATATAGATAATCTAGGCATATAAAAATTATACTTAGATTATCTATGTATGTAAAGAAAAAGCTACAGTAAAATAATTGTACCTTTTCCAACCAGATTGATGTTTGATATTTCAGGCAGAACGCGGTATAGTCGTGTCTGGCAGACAGGGCGTCTGCTGGACGACCGTTTAAGCGGCGTTTACACAGGGATTGTGAATATGAAAAGAATATAAGCAGCAAAGGGGCTGCAAAGGGGAAGGTATGGCTATCAAGCAAATTGAAAATCCGATTGCGCGGAAGCTGGCGGAGTATGGACTGATTACAATTAGTATCTGGATTATGGTAGTGGGAATTTATTTTTTCAAATTTCCCAACAATTTTGCATTTGGAGGTGTGACCGGTTTTTCCACGGTAATCAGCAAGATTACCCAATGGTCAGCCAGTGATTTTACATTTATTGTAAATACCGGGCTTCTGGTAATCGGTTTTCTGTTTTTGGGACGGGATGTAGGGCTTAAGACCGTGTATGCAAGTATGCTGATGTCAGTCAGCCTGTCTGCGCTGGCGCGGATTTATCCCATGCATTCTCCTTTGACTTATGAGCCTATGCTGGAACTGGTATTTGCCATTTTTTTGCCGGCAGTAGGGTCTGCGATTCTGTTTAATATCGGAGCATCCAGCGGCGGAACTGACATTATTGCCATGATACTGAAAAGTCATTCCAGTTTGAATATTGGAAGCGCTCTGTTTCTGGTGGATGTGGCATCGGTGCTGATGGCATTTTTTGTAATCGGTCCCACAACGGGACTGTATTCTACGGTAGGATTGATGGCGAAATCTCTGGCTATTGACGGTGTAATCGAGAACATCAACCAGTGCAAATGCTTTAATATTATTTGTGATGATCCAGATCCTATCTGTCATTTTATTATCCATGAGCTTCACAGAAGCGCTACGGTTTATAAGGCAGAGGGCGCCTTTACTCACCACAGCAAGACCGTGATTATGACAACCATGAAGCGGGGGCAGGCAGTACGCCTTCGAAATTTTATCCGAAAGACAGAGCCGACGGCATTTATTCTGATTTCTAATTCCAGTGAGATTATTGGAAAGGGATTTTTAAGCAATTAGATTGGCTGCAGTCTGCCGGACCAACTGGGAAATGTCCGCATATAGTAGAAGTATCAGTGATGCATCTGCTTTATGAGGAGGAATCCTATGGAATATCAGAATATAACAGGGCCGACAAAAGCCCAGCAGGAATTTATTGAACGCGAACAAATGCATAAGAAAAAGGTAGCGGTCTGGCGCATGATGCTGCTGGTACTTCTGCTTGCCATGTGGGAACTCTGTACGAGGCTGGGAATGATGGATGCTTTCATTTTCAGTTCACCGTCCAGAGTTCTCTTGTGTTTCTGGAGAATGGTACGGGATAAAAGTATCTTTGGACATATTGGAATTACTCTGATGGAAACTCTGGTAAGCTTTCTGATTGTGACAGCAGCAGGGACGGCGGCAGCGGTGGCTCTCTGGTTCAGCCGCAGTGCATCGGAGATTCTGGAGCCATATCTGGTTATGCTGAACAGCCTTCCCAAGTCAGCCCTGGCTCCCATGCTGATTGTCTGGCTTGGCAATCATGTGTATACCATTGTGGCAGCAGCTGTTTCCGTTGCATTATTTGGCTCTATTTTGACCCTTCACACAGGATTTCAAAGCGTAGATCCAGAAAAGATCAAGCTGATTTATTCCCTTGGGGGAAGCCGCCGAGACGTGCTTTCAAAGGTACTGCTGCCGGGTTCGGTTCCCATGTTGATCAGCAACATGAAGGTCAACATCGGGCTTTGTCTGGTGGGCGTTATTATCGGAGAGTTTCTGGCGGCGCAAAAAGGGCTGGGATATTTGATTATTTATGGGAGTCAGGTCTTTCAGCTGGATCTGGTCATGACGTCCATCGTTTTGCTGTGCCTGTTTTCTACTGTCTTGTATAAGGGAATTGGATGGCTGGAAAAGCGGGCAAGATGAGAAGTTGATAGTGCGGGTATGTGAGGAGGAAAAGGTTGCAGTTGTACATGGGATCAAAATCATGTATAATAGAAAGCAATTGATTGCTATGAAAGGGACAGACGATAAGCTTTGGAGCATGGAGTACTTACAGAGTGCAGGGGGAAAATCGCCATATGAAATCCATTCGCAGAGTAATTCGACAGAATCATCTGGTTGTTATTTTGCTGACCAGTATGTTTATTGTAGTTAATATATTAGTATATACTGCAACTTACAGCACTTACCAAAGACTTCTTCAAGACTATCAGGAAGTGAATGAACTGTTTACAATTAATAATGACAGGAAGACCAATTTTATCCTTTATAGCAAGAGCCATGATGAAGGGGCCCTTCAACAGTACTATGATTCCAGTATTCGATTGGAAAAGGGGCTGGAAAAGCTGGAAGGACAAATGCAAAGAGATCGGGAATGCAAAATGCTGTACCGGATTCTCTGTCAGGTGATGGACTATCGGTTTGAAATGGCAGAATCTTATATTCAGCCAGGAAAACAGTATAATCCGGGAATTTTGGAGGATCTGGCTGCGGTGGATCTGACTACAGATCGGTGTCTGAATCAGCTGGTAAGCCGGTATTTGGAGTATCTAAATGCAACCTTTGGTGATTTCAGCCGCCATGTAAATTCTGTGAATATTGTGTTGAATCTGGTTTTGATCGGAGGATGTCTGTTCAGTCTTTTGCTGAATTACTATATGAATCGGCGAGTTATGTATTCAATTGAAAATTTGACCAAGGCCGCTCAGGAAATTACCAGCGGGAATTTTGAGGCAGGGGATATTGAAAAGACAAGTTTTGCAGAACTCAATCAGGTTTCCAGTGCTTTTGATCAGATGAAGCATACGATCCGGAATATGATTACAGAGCTGAATGAAACGCACCAGATGAAAGAACGGCTGGCGGAGGCAAAGATCCGGGAACTGCAGATGCAGATGAATCCCCATTTTCTTTTTAATACGTTGAGTCTAGTTATACGGAGTATTCAGCTGGGCGAGAGAGACACATCTATTCAACTGGTTAAGGCTATCTCTAAAATTCTGCGCAGCAGTATTGAGATTAAGACAACTTCTATTCCATTAGATGATGAAATTGAACTTTTGCAGGCATATCTATATATTCAGAAGCTTCATTTGAAGGGCAGAATTACATTTTGCCTGGATGTAAGAAAGTCCTTTCTGGAGAATGCCTTTCAGATCCCTCCTCTGACTATTCAGCCGCTGGTGGAAAATAGTATCCAGCACGGTTTGAAGGATCGGGTACGCGGAGGAAAAGTGGATATTCTGATTACAGAAAAGCCGGATTATATGGAGGTTGTTGTGGCAGATAATGGAGTAGGTTTTCCAGAACATGGGGAATGGCTGCCAGAGAATAAGGAGGGAACGCCGGAGCAGAGGCAAAATAACGGAAAGGAATCTGGGCAGGCCGTGATTTCCAGAACTTCTATTGGATTGAATAATGTGAGAGAGCGGCTGGAGCTGTTTTACAGGAAAAAGGATGTTCTTCAGATTGAACGGATAGACGGAATTACAAAAATAACTATGAAGCTGTATAGAACAGAGGACGACAGACGAAAGAGACAGGAGGAAGACGTATGCTGCGAGTGATATTGGCGGACGATGAACAATATGAGCGGGAATATCTGGAGCGGATAATCCAGGAAAGCTATCCGGGTCTTCTGGAGATTGTGGATACGGCTGTAGATGGAGTTGATCTGATGGAAAAGCTGGAGCGGTGTAAGCCTCATATTGTTCTTCTGGATATAAAAATGCCCAGAATGAATGGGCTGGAGGCGGCAGATCAGATTCGAAAGAAGTATCCAGATATTCAGATGGTGGTGATTTCTGCTTACAGTGATTTTTCATTTGCTAAGCAGGCTTTGAAGCTGGGAGTGACGGATTATCTTCTGAAGCCTTATCTGGATTCGGAACTGCGCGAAACTCTGGACAAAGTAATTTCCCGATCCAGAGAGCGAGAAGATTCTCTGGATCTTCTATCTTATTCCGGAATAGAACAGGATTCGAATGATTTTGATTTTTATCGGGATTTGGAAAAAGATCTGTTGTGGAATCTGTTTTTCCGGAGAATGGAAGCAGAATCTATGAAACGTCGTTTGGCTTTGTGGGAAGTTGGCGAGGGGTGGATGAAAGTGGTTCTGATTTCCAGTCCGGCACTTGTGTCCATGGGAGGGTTTTCGCAGGAGGTTCTGAAAAATTATTTTCATATGGCAGGAGTAAAGGTGCTTAACAGCATTTGGATGGATCAGATGGCTATTCTTTTGTATTCGGAGCAGGAAGATGCATTTACAGAGCTGACTGGCTGTACTAGGAGAGCAAGAGATTATCTGGCAGGGGAAAGACAGATTCCAGTAGCCTGCGGAGTCAGCGGAACATGCAGCAGTCCAGAGGAGCTGCCGGAGGCCTACGAGGAGGCAGCTTCCTATATTCGTGATTATTATGGAGATGATGTACACCAATCCTTTATGGAGAGAACAGAAGGAATGAAACAGATCTGCCAACTGGAGGAGAAAATCAGCACTGCCCTAGCTGCAGAGGAACGGGAGGATGGAGAAGAGCTTTTAACAGAGCTGATAGAAGAACTGGAAAGGCATTTGATGTATCAGGATCTGGCAGTGAAACTGAATTTCGGAAGAAGTTTGATGACGATTATTCGGAATATTAATCAGATGCCGGGAATTCGGGTGAAAACCAAGGAGGCTGTGGCTCGGTTTGAAAAGCTGGGGCAGCTGAATTTCAGCGGTGAGAATCTGAAATACCACGCAGATTATTTTTCAGAAATGAAAATCCAGAGGGTGTGACCAAAACGGAGGAAAAGCGGATGAAAGGAACTCTGAGGCTGTCTCTGTTTGTGGCAATAGTTTCTCTGGCAGGAGCGTTTGGGCAGACGGGATGTGGGTCAGTATTACAGGGAGAGCATAAGGAAAAGCAGAGAATAACAGAGCCTGAGCTGGTTCTCTGTTATGGGGAGGTCAATCAGGAAGGCCATATTATGACAGATTCTGCCAAGTATTTTGCAGGGCGGGTGGAAGAACTGAGCGGAGGGCGGATAACTGTAGAAATTTATCCGTCAGGCCAGATGGGAGATGATGCCCAGTGCTATGAGGCGATGAAAATGGGCGCGCTGGATCTATATAGGGGAAACAGCGCCTCGCTGGCAGAGTGTGGGGATCTGATGATTTCAGCTCTGGCGCTGCCTTATATTTTCCGGGATAGGGAGCATTTCTGGAAAGTGTGCAGAAGTAACCTTGGAAAGGAAATTCTGGAGGATATCCAGAACCACAATACCGGAATGATTGGGCTTGCATATCTGGATGAAGGGGCGAGAAATTTTTTAACGACAGATTCTCCTGTAAGAAGACTGGAGGATATGAAAAACCGGAAAATTAGAATGCAGATTTCTGATCTGATGGAGGATACGGTGGCTGCTCTTGGGGCGGAGGCGGTTCCTATTTCCTATGCAGAGCTGTATACGGCTTTGGAATCTGGAAGTGTTGAGGGAGCAGAAAACCCTCCGATCAGCTATTACTATAATCGATTTTATGAGGTAGCTCCTTATTATGTAAAGGATTGTCATACCTATGCTCCAGGCGTGATTCTGGCAAGCCAGGTGACCTGGGAAAATTTAACAGAGGATCAGAGGTATGTACTGTTAACGGCAGCAGAGCTGACCCAGGAATATAATAAAAAAGAGATTGAACAGGCGGATGAACAGGCCTACAAAAATCTGGAATGGATGGGCGTAGAGATTACAGAAGTGGAGGATCCGGAGGCGTGGAGAGAGGCTATGAAGCCGGTTTATGAAAAGTATGGTTCCAGGTTTCGGAGTGTAATCCAGAGAGTTCAGGCCATGAAATGAGAAGACCGGAAGCGGAAAGCACAGATGTTGGAATGAAATGGCTGTATATAAAATGTATGGGAAATACCCATAACTGCAAATGAAGAAGCATATAAATGACAGATAAAGGAGAAAAGACTATGAATTACGGACTGATGAAGCTGCCAAGAAACCGGGTGCGCCGCAATTATCTGGGAGGAGCAGGGATTGATCGTCTCCACGGAGAGAGTGTGTGCCGTGATAATGACCAGCCAGAGGAATGGGTTGGATCTATGGTAGAAGCAGTAAATCCAGGGATGGAACCAGTGGATAAGGAAGGTCTTGCAAAGGTAGAGACAGAAGATGGAGAATTTTTCCTGCGAGATCTGGTAGATAGATCCAGAAAATATTATCTGGGAGACAGCATTCACAAAGATGGAACCTGGCAGCTGAGCTTTCTTTTGAAAATTCTGGATTCAGCTATGCGCCTTCATGTACAGGTTCATCCCACAACCCAGTTTGCGAATGAGGTAATGGGAAAGCCCTACGGAAAACTGGAATGCTATTATATTTTAAAGGTGAGGGAGGGAATTGATCCCTATATTCGCCTGGGATTTCAGCATGCACCGACCCGGGAGGACTGGAAAGCAATTGTAGAAGCTCAGAATATGGAAAAAATGGATGCCTGTTTTGAGAAGATTCCGGTAAAGCCGGGAGAGGTATGGTATATTCCAGGAGGAATGCCTCACGCAATCGGAGAGGGAATTACCATGCTGGAAATTATGGAGCCATCGGATCTGGTGGTGCGCTGCGAATTTTCACGGGAAGGGATTGTAGTTCCGGAGGAAGCGCGGTTTATGGGCCGAGGGCTGGATTTTTGCCTTGACATTTTTGATTATACAGAATATTCTAAAGAGGAAATTGTGGATCGCTGCCGGATTAAGCCGGAAATTTTGGCAAAAACAGACTCCTATGAGCGTCAGCGCTTGGTAGGAGAGACATTGACGTCCTGCTTTTTTGTGGACAAGGTGGAGGCATGGAAGCCCTCTGCAATTACCCACAATGAAAAGTTTACACTTGGAGTGGTATGCAGTGGTTCTTGCATTTTAGAGCAGGAAGGACAGCAGATTCGCCTGAAACAGGGAGACAGCTTTGCTATTGCGGCGGCAGTGAAGCAGTGGAATATTCTTCCAGAGGAGGAAACAGAGCTTGTGATTGTATATCCAGGAAAGAATATGGAAGAATAACGGAAAACTGAAAATAGAAAGAATAAGTAAAGAGAGCAGAAATAGCGCTAAGAAAACGTTTATAAAACGCTAAAAATACGCTAAGACTGACTCTCTTTTCTTGACTTCAAATATGTAAACGTTTATATTTTGTATAGCATCAAAATTTTCGTAACTATTCAGAGAAGGAGAGGTATTGGTATGAAAAGAAAACATGTTTTAGCAGGGGTTCTTGCAGTGGCAATGACAATGCTCAGCGCATGCAGCGGTATGCCGGGAATGGGAAACGCACAGCCGGCAGCTGGTGAAGGAAGCAGCACGGGAGAGGGGCAGGATAAGGTATATGAGCTGAAGATATCCACCTCACAGACAGAACAGTCTCTGATTACCAGAAATTATCAGAAGCTGGCAGATGAACTAAATGAACGCTCTGGTGGAAGGCTGAAAGTAACGGTTTTTCCGGCAGGACAGTTGGGAAGTGATGAGGATGTATTGGAGCAGGCTATTCAGGGTGCTAATGTGGCAGTTAATACGGATGCATCCCGTATGGGGCAGTATGTAAAGGATTTTTCCATTCTGATGATGGGTTATTTTGCAGATAATTATGATGAATGTTATAAGGTTACTCAGACAGATACCTTTAAAGGGTGGTGTGAGACTCTGTCAAAGGATCACGGTATCAAGATTCTTTCCTTTGCTTTTTATGACGGTCCCCGCCAGTTTATGACGAACAAGGAAATCAAAACTCCTGAGGATTTAAATGGTATGAGAATCCGAACCATTGGTCAGGAGGTATGTACTGAGACAATCCAGGCAATGGGAGCAACCCCCATTTCTATGTCCTGGGGTGAGGTTTATAACGGAATTCAGTCCAAAGCGCTGGAGGGCTGTGAGGTACAGAATACCTCAAGCTATCCGTCCAGAATTTATGAGGTATGCAAGTATCAGGCTAAGACAAACCACTTCCAGCTGATGCAGGGACTGGTATGCGGACAGAATTGGTTTGAAAGTCTTCCGGAAGATCTGCAGACTCTTCTGGTTGAGACATCCAATGAAATTGGTAAGGAAACAGCGGCCAATGTTATGACCGAGGTAGAAGAAGCAGAGAAAAAGATGATTGAGGCAGGCGTTACTGTAACGGAACCGGATCCGGCACCCTTTAAGGCAGCGGTAGATCCGATTTATGATAAGCTGGGATATACCGAGTTAAGAGAGCAGCTGTATAAGGAAATTGGAAAAACCAATTAACTGAATACAGTGACAGAGAAATGATTTTGAAACATTTTGGAATGAGGAAATGATATGAAAAAGATTTCTGAGAAGATATTGAAAATTGAGGAGATACTGGCAGGAGGCATGCTGATTCTGATTTCCGTTCTGGTATTTTTGTCAGCAGTGGCAAGAACCATAGGAATGCCGGTGAACTGGGCACAGGATGTATCACTGCTTGCCTTTGCATGGCTGACCTTTATTGGCTCAGATATTATTGCAAAAAGTGGAAGCCTGATTCGGATTGATATGCTGGCAGATAAGCTTCCAGCTTCCGTGCAGAAAATTCTGACCCTGATTTTTGATGTAATGATGGTGTTATTTTTGCTGATTCTTATTGTATATGGATTTATGTTGGTATCTCAGAGCTGGAACAGAACCTTTAATACCTTGAAAATGAGTTATGCCTGGTGTACGCTGGCCGTTCCGATTGGTTCTTTTTTGATGATTTTTACCATTATAGGAAAACTGATAGGGGATATTCGCAGACCAGTTGGAGAATGGAGGAATAAATAATGTTAAGTGCTATTGGTTTTTTCTTAATTCTTCTGTTTTTGGGAATGCCGGTGGCATTTGCCATTGCAGTTTCAGGTTTTGCTTTTTTTGTGATGCGTCCTGAAATTCCGTGGACGATTCTGGTACAGAAATCTCTGTCAACCACTCAGTCCTTTACCATGCTGGCTATTCCGCTGTTTATTTTTGCAGGAAACCTGATGAATAATACAGGAATTACGACCCGTCTGATTAAGCTGGCTAATGTTCTGACTGGTCATATGTATGGCTCCATTGGTCAGGTATCCGTTGTACTTTCCACTCTGATGGGCGGTGTATCTGGCTCGGCTGTTGCAGATGCGGCTATGGAGTGCCGAATTCTGGGACCGGAGATGACCAAGAGAGGATATGCTCCTGGATGGGCAGCAGCAGTCAATTGCCTGACAGGCCTGATTGTAGCAACCATTCCTCCGTCTATGGGCTTGATTCTTTATGGAACTGTAGGTGAGGTATCCATTGGACGTTTGTTTGTAGCTGGTTTTGTCCCGGGAATTATCATGTGTATCTTTATGATGATTGCAACGTCTTGGTCAGCAAGACATCTTGGCTATCAGCCGGATCACAAGAAACCCTCTTCCTTCCATGAAATTGTAAAATGCTGTGTGGAAAGTATTTGGGCTCTGTTGTTCCCGATTCTTCTGATTGTACTGATTCGTTTTGGCGTTATGACACCTTCCGAATCCGGCGCTTTTGCTGTATTTTACGCTCTGATTGTAGGTGCGTTTATTTACAAGGAATTGACACTGGAGAGTTTCAAAAAATGTGTTATTGACAGTGTAAAGGATCTGTCTGTGATTACCATGATTCTGGCATTTTCCGGAATCTTCAGCTACGGTGTTGTATTTGATCAGCTTCCAAAAACTCTGGCAACTATGCTGATTGGATTGACCAGCAATAAATATGTGTTGATTCTTTTGATTATTATTATGCTGACAGTATTTGGTATGTTTATGGAAACAACCGTAATTACTCTGATTGTAACTCCGATTTTGATTCCTGTTATTAGTCAGTACGGAATTGATCCAGTACACTTTGGAATCATTATGATGACAGTTGTTACTATGGGATGTTCCACACCGCCGGTAGGAGTAGCTCTTTATACCTGCTCAAATATTATGAATTGTTCTGTAGAGGAAACCACGAAATACGCGATTCCGCTGTATATTGCTATTTTTGCAACTTTGGCAATCGCTGTATTCTTCCCGGATTTAATCCTGCTTCTTCCAAATTTGGTATACGGAGCAGCATAAGATGGTAAAACAAAACAGCTCTGTTTTTTCAGGCATTGGATATGCCGAAGAGACAGGGCTGTTTTTACGTCACAGAATGAGCAGGGAACACAAGGTTTTTATTCAATCGTTTTGTCTTTTACAGAGCTTCGGATCACCAGAGAAGCCTTCAAAACAGGAAGCTCCTGTAATTCTCCAGTTTCAATATAGTGATGAATAAAATCAACGGCAATCCTGGAGAGCTTCTTTACAGGAACCGAGACTGTGGATAGAGGCGGTGTAACAAAGTTTGCCATTGTGCAATCATCGTAGCCGAAAACGGAAAGATTTTCCGGAATCCGCAGGCCAAGAATGTAGGCGGCCCGGTATACGTTAAATGCGGTCATGTCGTTGCAGGAAAAAATAGCTTCCGGTCGATTCGGTCTTTGAAGCATCTGAAGAATCCGGTTGGGAGTAGCGCCCATATCCTCTGGATTGATGTCAAACAGAAGATTATTTGGCTCACAGGAAAGACCGTGAAGAGCCAGGGCGTCCATCATGCCAGCATAGCGTTCTTGATAAGTACCATTGTCAAAGCTCTGGAAAAGACCGCCAAAGTTAGTATGTCCCAGACGAATCATATAATCAACAGCCTCAAAGGCTGCTGTGCGGTTGTTTATCCGGAGACAATGGTCAGGATCATCCTCGAAATTCCGATTCAGACAGATATAGGGAATATGAAAGGTATTCAGCTTTTTTATATGTTCATGTTCTCCCGAGGTGGTACAGATAATCACTCCGGCAATGTCCATACCAATCAGATTGTCGAGAATCTGTTTTTCCTTTTCGAGATTATATTCCGTATTGCTCAGATAAAGAAGATAGCCTTTTTGGGAAGCATAGGCCTCCATATACTGTTCCAGCTTTGCATAATAGATATTAGTCAGAGAGGGGAGAATCAGCGCCAGTGTTTGCCGACGTCCTGTTTTCAAGTTGACAGCCAGGGTATTGGGGCGGTAGTCCAGTTCCTTTACAGCGTCCATAATTTTCTGGTGGGTTTCCTCCTTCAGGTAACCTTTTCCGGAAAGGGCGCGGGAAACGGTACATACAGAAAAACCGCTTTTTTTTGCCACATCTTTGATGGTTGCCATAAAGTACTTCTGTCTCCTTTCTGGGAATGGAAAAAATATATCCAGACTTTCCCGATAATTATATGTTCATTGTATCAGCAACAGTTGGTAAAGTCAAAAGGAAAATCCATGTCTTGTGTTTTGTAAAAATGAAAATTTGTGAAGAATTCATAAAAATTTCGCTAAAAAACTGTTAAAAATATCAGCTTGATTTTTTGTATGTAAACGATTATATTTATATTGTAACATATATAAACGTTTAGCTTACGGGAAAAGCAAACGAATACAATGAAAAGGGGAAAAGACATGAAAAAAAGAGCAATTGTAGCAGGCGTTCTGGCAGCAGCAATGATGGCACTGACAGCGTGCAGTGGTATGCCGGGTATGGGAAATGCGCAGCCGGCAGGAAATTCTGGTGATGCAGGTTCCAGTGACAAGGTGTACGAGCTGAAGATTTCCACCTCACAGACTGAGCAGGCTCTGATTACAAGAAACTATCAGAAGCTGGCTGACGAGCTGAATGAGAAATCCGGCGGAAGACTGAAAGTAACCGTATTTCCGGCTGGTCAGTTAGGAAGCGATGAGGATGTTCTGGAGCAGGCAATCCAGGGTGCAAACGTAGCAGTAAATACAGATGCTTCCCGTATGGGACAGTATGTTAAGGATTTCTCCATCCTGATGATGGGATATTTTGCAGATAACTATGATGAGTGTTATAAAGTAACACAGACTGATACCTTTAAGGGCTGGTGCGATACTCTGTCTAAGGATCATGGTGTAAAGATTCTGTCCTTCACCTTCTATGATGGTCCCCGTCAGTTTATGACTAATAAGCCCATCAATACTCCGGCAGATTTAGGCGGCCAGAGAATCCGTACCATTGGCCAGGAGGTATGTACCGAGACCATTCAGGCTATGGGTGCAACTCCGATTTCCATGTCCTGGGGTGAGGTTTACAACGGAATTCAGTCCAAGGCACTGGAAGGCTGCGAGGTACAGAATACATCCAGCTATCCGTCCAGAATTTATGAGGTATGTAAATATCAGTCCAAGACTAATCACTTCCAGCTGATGCAGGGTCTGGTTTGCGGACAGAGTTGGTTTGAGAGCCTTCCGGAGGATCTGCAGACTTTGTTAGTTGAGACTGCTACTGAGATGGGTAAGACCACCGCTGCTGATGTTATGGCAGAGATTGAAGATGCTGAGAAGAAGATGGTAGAGGCTGGTGTAACTGTTATTGAGCCGGATGTAGCTCCTTTCAAGGAAGCGGTAGATCCGATTTATGACAAGCTGGGCTACACCGAGTTAAGAGAGCAGCTTTACAAGGAGATCGGCAAAACCAACTAAGGAAAGCTGATAAAGGGCTTTACGAAGCCTTATGGAACAGATGACAGTCCGGGACAGGCAAAAATCAGCCTGTCCCGAATATTTCCATGAGATATACGGAAAGGAAGCTTTCAAATGAAAAAGATTTCAGATATGATTTTAAGAGTGGAAGAGCTTTGTGCCGGCGTTATGCTGTGTATGATAGCAGTGCTGGTATTCTGGTCAGCAGTGGCAAGAACCATTGGAATGCCGGTGAACTGGGCACAGGACGTGTCTCTTCTGGCCTTTGCATGGCTGACCTTTATTGGCTCTGATATTATTATTAAGAGCGGAAGCCTGATTCGGATCGATATGCTGGTAAATAAATTCCCGAAGGCGATTCAGAAGGTTCTGACACTGGTGTTTGATGTGATGATGCTTCTGTTTTTGCTGGTACTGATTGTTTACGGCTTTATTCTGGTATCCCAGAGCTGGAACAGAACCTTTAATACCATGAAAATGAGCTATGCATGGTGTACCTTGGCAGTTCCCGTTGGTTCCCTGCTGATGTTCTTCAGCGCAATCGGAAAAACCATCGGTGATATTAAAAGAAAAGAATGGGGGGCTAATTAATGTTAAGTGCAATCGGATTCTTTTTAGTACTCTTATTTCTTGGAATGCCTGTAGCATTTGCTATTGCAGTTTCAGGCTTTGCATTCTTTGTTATGCGTCCGGAGATTCCCTGGACAATCCTGGTACAGAAATCTTTGTCAACGACTCAGTCCTTTACCATGCTGGCAATTCCGCTGTTTATCTTTGCAGGAAACCTGATGAACAACACCGGTATTACCTCACGTCTGGTAAAACTGGCTAACGTACTGACTGGTCATATGTATGGATCAATCGGTCAGGTATCTGTTGTTTTATCCACCCTGATGGGAGGTGTTTCCGGTTCGGCTGTAGCAGATGCGGCTATGGAGTGTCGTATTCTGGGACCGGAAATGACAAAGAGAGGATATGCTCCAGGCTGGGCAGCTGCTATTAACTGTCTGTCTGGACTGATTGTAGCAACTATTCCCCCATCTATGGGACTTATCCTGTACGGAACGGTAGGAGAGGTATCTATCGGACGTCTGTTTGTGGCAGGTTTCCTTCCTGGAATTATCATGTGTATCTTTATGATGATTGCAACTTCTTGGTCTGCACGCCATCATGGCTACAAGCCGGATCATGAAAAGCCATCTTCTCCGTCCGTTATTTTCAAGGCATGTATTGACAGTATCTGGGCTCTGTTATTCCCGATTCTTCTGATCGTGCTGATCCGTTTTGGTGTTATGACTCCTTCTGAGTCCGGCGCCTTTGCTGTATTCTATGCACTGGTAGTAGGCGCATTCATCTACAAGGAGCTGACGCTGGAAAAATTTAAAAAATGCGTGATCGATAGTGTAAAAGACTTGTCTGTTATTACCATGATTCTTGCATTTTCCGGAATCTTCAGCTATGGTGTTGTATTTGACCAGCTGCCGAAGACCCTGACTACTATGCTGGTAGGTCTGACCAGTAATAAGTATGTTCTGCTTCTGCTGATTTTGATTATGCTGACTGTTTTCGGTATGTTCATGGAGACAACGGTTATTACCTTGATTGTAACTCCGATTCTGATTCCGATTATTACTCAGTACGGAATTGATCCGGTACATTTTGGTATTATTATGATGACCATTGTTACGATGGGATGTTCCACACCGCCGGTTGGCGTAGCCTTGTATACCTGTTCGAATATTATGGACTGCTCGGTGGAGGAGACGACGAAATACTCCATACCACTATTTGTTGCCATTATGGCAACCCTGGCTATCTGTGTATTCTTCCCGAAGCTGGTTCTCTTCCTGCCGAATCTGATTTATGGATCAAGTGTATAAAAGCAATTCAGAAAAGAAGAAAATTCTCACAGAGATGTGGGGATTTTCTTTTTTTGCTGTTTCCGGTAAAGCGTCGTTCTGTGAATTCCCAGAGAGCGGGCGGCTTCGCTGAGCTGTCCCTTGTTTTTGTCAATGACAGCCTGAATATACTGCTGTTCAAATTGATCTAGGGCATCCTGAAGAGAAAGCTCCAGGGAGGGCATGGGAATGCCGCTGCTGAGGGAAGTCTGTTCTGCAGTGCCAGAAAAGAAGGGATCCGGGGAAAACATCTGCTCAAGAGGAAGCTCCCGTCTGTCTGGGGGAGAGATCAAAACTGCACGTTCGATGACATTGCGTAACTCCCGCACATTGCCCGGCCAGGAATAATGCAGAAGAAATTCCATATTTTTCTCAGACAGGTAGGTGCGTTTATAATACTTTTGATTATAATGATCTACAAAATAAAGAGAAATGGCTTCAATATCATCCGGTCTGTCGCGGAGAGCCGGAATATGAATGGGGAGAACATGAAGCCGGTAATATAAATCACTGCGGAAGGTTTTTTCCTGAACCATTTCAAGAAGATTACGGTTGGTGGCGGTAATAATACGCACATCAACCTTTTCTGTTTTGCTGCTTCCTACCGGATAAAATTCCCCGCTTTCAATAAAACGCAGAAGCTTGGACTGCATCAGCAGAGGAAGCTCGCCTAACTCGTCCAGAAAAAGAGTGCCGTGATCCGCCATCTGCAGAAGCCCTGTTTTTCCCTTGGAGCTGGCGCCGGTAAATGCCCCGGGGCGATAACCGAAAAACTCTGATTCAAATAGTTCCGGAGGAATTGCGGAACAGTTGACAGGAATAAAGGGCTGGCTGCTTCGAGGGCTTTCTGAGTGGATAAATTTTGAAACCAGTTCCTTTCCCACACCAGACTCACCAAATAACATGACAGGACTGTTGGTGGAGGCAATGGTGGAGCACTCCCAGCGGAGAGCGTGCATCTGCGGACTAGTGCAGATCATTTTTGTTTCCGTAGAGCTGCAGAGGTAGTTGGTAATATTTTTATAATGGGCGTGCTGCTCCTGTTCATAGGCAAGAAGGCGTGCAAATTCGTCCATAACGATATCGGAACGGTTGTTGGTGATTACATATTCCAGGTTTCCGTCCTGGTCAAAATAGGGAACACTGGTGGAAAGGCGCTGGACTCCTCTGACATTGACCAGATCAGTAACCGGTTTTTTAGTTTTAATGGCCTCCAGAATGGTGGAGTGATTGTACACATTATCAAACATTAGATCATAGGGGGTTTTCCCCAGAACTTCCTCTTCTTTCAGCTGCATGCTGTCTAACGTAGCCTGATTTGCTACGATATAATGTCCCGTACTGTCAGTGACACAGAAACAGTCATAGGAAGCGTTGATGATTGTTTTATATAAATTGTGGGTACTGTTGAGAACAGATTCTTTTTTCATAGATTGACAGCTCCTTATTTTATCTGATTTGCAGAAATTCGCTGGATTTCCGGTGTTGGCTTCTTAAAAACGATTATATCATTGAAGATGTGTAAATGCAACAATGCTGCATTTTTGTATCAATGATGCAGTTATGCACATGAAAAATGATGCAGTTATGCATCGAAGATAAGAATATTGTTAAAAACATATCATATTCCTTTGGAAAATCGAAAAAAGAGAATTGGCACGATTCTTGCTTGATAAATAATTGAATAGGCAGAAGAGGATTCTGCAAAACAATTCAGGAGGGTTTGCATATGGACAAAAGAATGAGCATTCAGGATGCTCTGGATTTGATTCCGGACGGAGCAGGAGTTGCAGTATCAGGATTTATGCTGATGGCTACGCCGAGAGAGCTGTATTTGGAAATCGCAAAAAGGTATCAGGAAACAGGACATCCGTGTAATTTGACGATTATGCATGCAGCAGGAAATGGTAACAACAAGGATCAGGGAATTTACGACATGACCTACGAGGGATTGATTACCCGATATATTACAGGACATTTCGCAAACAATTCTAGGATGATGGATCTGACCAATGAAAATAAAGTGGCAGCCTACAACTTCCCCCAGGGTGTAATTGCCCATATGTTCCGGGCAGCTGCAGCAGGAAAGCCGGGAGAAATCACCAGAATCGGGTTAAATACCTTCTGTGATCCCCGACTTCAGGGGGGAAGACTGAATGATGCAGCATCCGAAAATCTTGTAGAGCTGGTGGATATTCTGGGTGAGGAATTCCTTCTGTACAAGGTTCCGAAGCTGGATATTGGTTTGATCCGCGGTACAACTGCCGATGAGCATGGAAACATTACCATGGAAGAGGAGGGTGCTCCCGTGGATGCTTTGGATGTGGCAATGGCAGTAAAGGCTATGGGCGGTAAGGTAATTGTCCAGGTGAAAAATTATGTATCCGGCGCTTCTATTGACAGAAGCAGCGTGGTGATTCCTGGAAATTTGGTAGATGCCGTTGTAGTTAGTGAGAATCCGCTGGAAAATCATCGTCAGACACCAGGTTCTTATTATAATCCCGTTTTGTCCGGCCATTATAAGTTGGATGGAGTTAATTTTGCATCTATTCCCTTTGATGAGAGAAAGGTGATTGCCAGAAGAGCGGCTATGGAACTGCTTCCTAATTCTGTAGTGAACCTGGGAATCGGTATCCCGGAGGGCGTGGCAGCAGTGGCGACTGAGGAAGGTGTAGGAGATCAACTGACACTGACCATCGAGAGCGGTCTAGTAGGAGGTGTGCCTACAGGCGGCCAGGATTTTGGATGTGCAGTCAATGCCTGGGCGGCGCTTCCCATGACTTCTCAGTTTGATTATTACAACGGCGGCAACCTGGAGCTGACTTGTCTGGGCTTTGCAGAGGTAGATGGAGCAGGAAATGTGAATGTAAGCCGTTTTGGAAAAAAGATTGCCGGCTGTGGAGGTCTGGTGGACATTTCTCAGTCAACTCAGACTGTTCTTTTCTGTGGAACCATGACAGCAGGCGGACTGAAGGAAACCATCGAGGACGGAAAGCTGGTGATTCTTCAGGAAGGAAAAAAAGTAAAATTCAAAAAATCAGTAGAGCAGATTACATTCAGTGCTGAATTCAGCCGGAAGCATCAACAGAAGGTGCTGTTTATTACAGACCGCTGCGTATTCCGGGTAACCGATCAGGGGATGGAGCTGGCTGAGGTGGCTCCGGGAATCAGTATTGAAAAGGATATTCTTCCATATATGGAATTTGAACCAGTGATTCCGGCTGAGGTACCGCTTATGGATGCACGGTTATTTTCAGAGACACTGATGGGATTGGAATCCATGATGAAAGAGAGAAAGGGACAGTAAGAGTATGGGAATCTTTTTAATTTTATTAAGTATTACACTGGTTATTTTCCTGGTATTTAAGGGCGTGCCTGTTTTCTATTCAGCAGTGCTTGCTTCTATGTTCTGTCTGCTGACTGCAGCTCTTTTTACCGGAGCAGGCGCAGACACTGGAATGGTAAACTATCTAATTAACGGTATGACAGGTGCAGAAGGCTCCTATGTAAGTGGTCTGGGCGGTTATTTTACCAAGAACTTCTGTATCTTTGTTTTAGGTGCGATTTTTGGAAAGCTGTTTGATAATTCCGGCGCTGCAGATGCCATTGCTGAGGCAATCGTAGGAAAACTGGGCGCAAAGGCGGTTATTCCGGCGATCCTGTTAGTGGGCTGGGTTCTGACCTACGGAGGCGTTTCTGTATTTGTAGCATTCTTTGCAATGTATCCGCTGATGCTGTCTCTGTTTAAAGAGGCTGATATTCCGAGACGTCTGCTTCCTCTGTATTATTTTGCAGGAGCAGGAACCTCTTCTGGATGGTTCCCCGGATCCCCGCAGGCTCATAACCTGCTGCCGGCAACAGCTCTGGGCGTAAGTCCCTCTTCCTGGCTGGTGCCTGGTATTCTGTTTGCAGTATTTGAAATGGTTCTGGTCGTTGGCTTTGTATTTTACTACACAAAGCGCTGCCACAAAAATGGAGAGCATTATGAGTTGACAGAGGCCGATCGGAAAATTATGGCTGAAAAAGAGGCAAAGGATGCATCCCGCCGTCCGTCCTGGATGGTAGCTGCACTTCCCATGGTAGTTCTGATTGTTGTTCTGAACGTAGTGAAGCTGGCTGTTCCGGTATCTCTTCTGGTAGGTATTTTGGTAGCTGTTATCTGCTTCTTCCGCAGCTTTGATTTAAGCAAGTTCTGGGGAATGATGAGCGACGGCGCTATGGGCGGTGTGTCTTCTCTGTTTAATACAGCAGCAATCGTTGGTTTTGGTTCTGTAGTACAGGCAGTTCCGGCTTACGCTCCTCTGTGTGGTATTCTGGTAGGAGCAGTAAGCAATCCGGTTGTAGCATCTGTTATTACAGTTGGAGGTTTGGCTGGTGTTACTGGTTCCGGTACGGGCGGTATTGGTCTGGCTATGCCGGTTGTGATTGAAAACTTTATCGGAGATCTGGCAGTAAACGCAAATCATGTAAACCTGGCAGCTCTGGCACGCTGTACCTCAATTGCAGCTCTGACACTGGATTCTCTGCCTCACTGCGGACTGGTTGTATCTGTAATTAGTTACACAGGAAATAACCATAAGAATTCTTATATGCCTTGTGCTTTTGTATTCTGTGTTGCACCGATTATTACAGTTATTTTGATGCTGTTATATATTGTATTAACAGGACAAACTTACATCTTTTAATGTATAATAAAGACAGAGGCTGAGAGCGTGTAAAGAATAAGAGGTGAATTGGTTATGTCATATCAGACAGTTTTACTTGACAGGAAAGATGGGATTGCAACCATTACTTTTCACCGGCCGGAGGCATTAAACGCCATAAATAGCCAGATGCTGGAGGATTTGAATGGGGCAGCAGATGAGGTTGCATCAGATGACAGCGTTCGGGTGGTTGTTTTTACCGGAGAGGGAAAATCCTTTATTTCCGGCGCAGATATTCATGAAATGGACAGCAAAAACAGCTATGACATTATAGAATATTCCCAAAAGGGCGGAGACGTTTTTCGGAAAATCGAGCAGCTGAAAAAGCCGACTATTGCTGCAGTAAATGGATACGCATTCGGCGGCGGCATGGAGTTTTTGCTCTGTACCGATATCCGAATCGCCAGCGAACGGGCAAAGCTTCGGCTTCCTGAGGTAACGCTGGGGATTACTCCGGGCTTTCAGGGTACCCAGCGCCTTCCCAAATGTGTAGGCATGAATAAGGCTAAGGAGATTGTTTTTACAGGAAAAATGCTGACAGCGGAGGATGCGCTGAAGCTGGGAATTCTGAATGAGGTTGTAGCCGGGGAAGCGCTGATGAACAGGGTGTATGAGATGGCAAAGCAGATTGCAGATAATTCTGCATCTGCCATTGCTATGGCTAAGGCTGCCATGACAGCCGGCGCAAGCATGGACATTGATGTAGGAAGAAATATTGAGCTGGGGTATATGGCTGCCTGCTTTGGAACACCGGATCAGCAGGAGGGGTTTGCATCCTTTAAAGAGAAGCGCCCTGCAAAATTCCGTTGAAATAAGGCTGATACAATTCCATTAGCTTTAGGCGGTGAGGAGTTTATTCAAAAAGAAAGAGAGGATGATACATATGGCATACGAAGGCAGAGGACTGTATCTGGAAGAATTTGAAATCGGTAAATTATATGAAACTGTGGGAAGAACCATTACAGAAGCAGATGTTGCAAATTTTGCAGGTCTCTCCGGTGATTTTAATCCTTTGCACATGGATGATGAGTTTGCAAAAAACAATATGTTCGGTAAGCGGGTTGCTCATGGGGCATTGGGACTGATTATTGCTACAGGTTTATCCAATCAGTCTGGCATTTATGAGGGAACGACGATTGCATTTCTGGAGTTGACAGCAAAATATCTGGCTCCTTTGTGTATCGGAGACACAGTACATCTGGAAATGGTTCCGACCGAGGCCAGACACAGCTCCAAACCGGGCAAGGGAATCCTGAAGGTTATGACAAAGCTGGTAAATCAGGAGGGAACAGTGATTCTGGAATCTCCGTGGACCTTTATGATGAAAGCGCGGGAATAGGAAAGCGTGGAATAAGAAGGCCAGACTGGATATGTTTTTATTCCAGTCTGGCTTTTTATTATAGGAAATTATGTCATATGAAATAAAAATGCTTTGTGGAGATTGCAGATTTCACATCAGAGGAATCTCCAATGCTTCTTGTTCGGCAAAGCAGTACAAGAAAACGCCTCATCCTGAACAGTTACATTTATGAAATCAGTTCTTTCCACACTTGGTGGAAATATCCCGAAAATTCCGGTGCATTTCTCCGTTTTAGGGGAGTGTCATATTTTTCTGGAAAAGAAATTGGAAAAACAGCTTTTACTTTTCCAGGACGGCGGGAAAGAACCAGAATCCGGTCAGCCATACTGATTGCTTCGGAAAGATCATGGGTAATCAGCAAGGCTGTTTTTTGTGTGTCCCGGATAATGGCGCTGATATCGTCACAAACAGACAGCCGGGTCTGATAGTCCAGAGCGGAAAAAGGTTCGTCCAGAAGCAGAAGCTCTGGTTTCAGGGCCAGGGTTCGAATCAAAGCGGCCCGTTGGCGCATACCGCCGGAAAGCTCAGATGGGCGGGATTGTTCAAAGCCGCCTAAACCATAGGAGTGAAGCATTTCTTTCAGCTCTTTTTGGGCGGTGCTGCTTTGCTTTTTTTGGATCTCCAGTCCGAGAGATACATTTCCATAGATGGTGCGCCATTCAAACAGATGATCCTTTTGAAACATGTATCCGATGGTAGCGGGGGAGTCGCGGATGGGAATACCGTCAATGAGAATGCTTCCCTCCTCAGGCTGGAGCAGACCGCTTAAAAGAGAGAGCAGAGTAGATTTGCCGCATCCGGACGGGCCCACTACAGCGAGAAATTCTCCGGGATTTATAAAAAAAGAAATATTAGAAAGCGCCGGAGTTTCTCCTTCCATGGTGTGGTAGGAATAACTGACGCTGCAGGCTTCAAGCTTTGGTTTCATATGGATTGCCTCCTATTCATAAGTTTCAGACAGTAGATACCGCATACTACAGTTTATGACAGCTTCAGGATGGGGGACACTGGGTTCTCCTTCTATAAAGAAATTATTTGACATTCTCATAGTACGTCTTTAAAATAGACGTAGAGAAGGGAGGAGGGAAAGTGTATATGGAAGAGGTTTTTGAAAATATATACGAACATACCATCCGGTATCCGGGACAGAGATATGTTCCCCGCAATCTTTTTATAGTAAAGCAACCTATTCGAAGTCTGATGGTGGATACCTCTATGGATACCCCTCAGGACAGGGAGATCATAGATAAGATGCTGGAACGTCTGGATATTTCCTGTCGGGAACTGGATATTTTTATTACCCATGACCATCCGGATCACAGCGGGCTTGTGCAGTATTATGCGGCAAAGGGCGCTCGGATTCTGATGAATCCAGATGAGACAAAAAAGAGAGCAGATCTGCGCCACTGTTATCTCGCTGATGAGGCTACACGGATTGCCAGCCTCAGAACGGTGGGGGTGACGGAGGAATATACGCCGGAGCTGTTTAGGACGATTATGGAGTATACAGACAGAACCTATGAGAGTATAGGAAAAACAGAGGATTTTGATTTTGTTCCTACACCGCCGGGAACGGTGCTTCATTACGGGAAATTTCATTTTCAGGTGGTTCCTCTGCGGGGGCATACCAACGGTCAGTGCGGACTTTATGATGAGGAACATAAGCTTCTTTTCTGTGGGGATCAGATTATGACAGATATTGTTCCTATTGTCTGTACCCAGTACAAGGACTGGGGAATGCTGCGCAGTTACCTCAGTAGCCTGGAACAGCTGAAGCATTTTTATGCGGACTGTCTCTTTCTGCCGGCTCATGGCGGACAGATCCGGGATATTGGAAAAGAGGTAGACCGGGTTGTTCAGGGATATATGGATAAATGTTCCATTATGAAGCGGGTGTTAGAGGAGGACGGAGGTTTTCTGACTACCAGAGATGTGGGTGTGAGAGCTTATGGAAGAAGTCAGGGACCGCCAGATTACCAGCATTTTATGTCCTGTACCCAGATCTGGGTAAAAACTTTCTCCTGCCTGGAGTATCTATATGGGGAGGGCTTTCTGGAACGGAAGGATAAAGAGGGCATTTTGTACTGGAAAGCGAAGAAACCCCTTGCATTTCACATATTGTAGTGTTATACTACATATGATAACATGATAGAGTGACTAATAGAGAGTGGGCAGATGTCCACTCTCACTTTTATGTATCAGAAGTTTCAGGAGATACATAATATGGTCTGCAGCAGAAGGAAGAGAGGTGAAATCATGACCAGAAAAGAAACTTATGAATCCAGAACAGAGCAGTTTCTGCTGCCGCTTCTTGAAGAGCATCAGTTTGAGCTGGTAGATGTAGAATATGTAAAGGAAGCGGGAAACTGGTACCTGAGAGCCTACATTGACAAAGAAGGCGGAATTACCGTAGATGACTGTGAGGTAATCAGCCGTGTGCTCAGTGACTGGCTGGATAAAGAGGACTTTATTGAGGACAGCTACATTCTGGAGGTCAGCTCTCCGGGACTGGGCAGACCCCTGAAGAAGGATAAGGACTTTGAGCGGAGTCTGGGAGAACAGGTGGAGATTCGCCTGTACAAGGCACGCAATAAGCAGAAGGAATTTGAGGGCGTCCTGAAGTCTTATGACAAGGATACCGTAACTATTGAGACAGAAGATGGAAACCAGGAAACATTTGAACGGGGAGACATCGCGCTGATTCGTCTGGCGCTTGATTTCTGATTTTACAGGAGAATACGTCCTGTGAACGATAGCAGAAGCGTATTGGATTTTAGGAGGATAAACCATGAATAAGGAATTAATTGAAGCACTGGATTTGCTGGAAAAAGAAAAAAATATCAGCAAGGAAACACTGCTGGAGGCCATTGAGAACTCTCTTCTGACTGCCTGCAAGAACCATTTCGGAAAGGCTGACAATGTTAAGGTCAACATCAATCCGCAGACAGGTGATTTTTCTGTTTATGCAGAAAAAGAAGTAGTGGAAGAGGTAGAAGATCCGGTGATGCAGATCAGTCTGGCTGAGGCCAAGATGAAGAGCCCCAAGTACAATCTGGGTGATGTGGTTCATTTCCCCATTGAGTCCAAGTCCTTTGGCCGTATTGCCACCCAGAATGCAAAGAATGTGATTCTGCAGAAAATCCGTGAGGAAGAGCGCAGCATGCAGTTTAACGAATGGTACCGCAAGGAGAAGGATGTGGTAACCGGTATTGTGCAGCGTTATCTGGGCCGCAATGTAAGCATTAACCTGGGCCGCGTAGACGCTATTTTAAACGAGGCAGAGCAGGTGAAGGGTGAGGTATTTAAGCCGACTGAGCGCATTAAGGTATTTGTGCTGGAGGTAAAGGATACTCCCAAGGGACCGCGTATTTCTGTTTCCAGAACTCATCCGGATCTGGTAAAACGTCTGTTTGAGGAAGAGGTAACAGAGGTAAAGGACGGTACGGTTGAAATTAAGGCTATTGCCCGTGAGGCAGGCTCCAGAACCAAGATTGCTGTCTGGTCCAATGATCCGAACGTGGATCCGGTTGGCGCATGTGTCGGTATGAACGGTGCAAGAGTCAACTCCATTGTTAATGAGCTGAGAGGCGAGAAGATCGATATTATTATCTGGGATGAAAATCCGGCATTCCTGATTGAGAATGCGCTGAGCCCTGCAAAGGTAATCTGCGTTGTGGCAGATGAGGAATCAAGAGAGGCTCAGGTAATTGTTCCGGATTATCAGCTTTCTCTGGCAATCGGTAAAGAGGGCCAGAATGCAAGACTGGCAGCAAGACTGACCGGATACAAGATTGATATCAAGAGCGAGACACAGGCCCGTGAGATGGGACTGTTCGAGGAGATGGGCATTGATTATCAGGAAGAGGGCGTATATGACAACCTTGATGCAGATTTCGAGGTTTCCGCTACTGACGAATATTCAGCCGAGGTTTCCGAATAAACCGTAACAGAATGTAACTACTCAGGACGGGGCATCTTCTTGTCCGGCAAAGCCGAACAAGAAGCGTCGGAGATTCCTCCAATGTGAGAACTGGATGGAAAATCCGCTTACAAGCAAGCTTGACATGGATTTTTTTGACAGATCTCCTGCCGTCCTGAATCGTTACAACAGAATGTGGATGAAAAGCAGATAGGATGTGAGAATTTGGTAAGTGCAAAGAAGGTTCCCCAGCGGCAGTGTGTCGGCTGTGGGGAAATGAAAAACAAAAAAGAGATGATTCGGATTTTGAAGACTCCGGAAGGAAGCTTTACGCTGGATACCACCGGCAGAAAAAACGGACGGGGAGCTTACCTATGTCCCTGTATGGAGTGCTTCCGCAAGGCGGTAAAGGGCAGGGGTCTGGAGCGCTCTTTTAAGATGGCGATTCCGAAAGAGGTATATGAGACACTGGAAAAGGAGATGGAGCAGCTTGGATAACCGACAGAAGATTTTAAATCTGATTGGCCTTGCAACCAAGGCCGGGAAAACAGCCAGCGGAGAGTTTTCTACGGAAAAAGCGGTAAAGGGCGGCACTGCCCATCTGGTGATTGTATCGGAAGAGGCATCTGACAATACGAAAAAAATGTTCACCAATATGTGTACTTACTATAAAGTTCCAATCTGCTATTTCGGCGGAAAAGATGAGCTGGGCCATGCCATGGGAAAGGAGATGCGGGCATCTCTTGCTGTGGTAGAGGAAGGGCTGGCAAAGGCAATCGTGAAACAAATGAATATGATCGGAGGTAGTGAGTGTGAGAGTAAATGAACTGGCAAAAGAGATAGGAAAAACAAGTAAGGAGGTGTTGGATGTGCTTCAGAAAGAGAATCAGGATGTAAAATCCCATTCCTCCAATATTACCGATGCACAGGTAGGTATGGTAAAAAAGGCATTTGATGGCGCCGGAGATAAGAAGGCAGAGGGAGATTCACCGAAAAAGAAATTGGCGGCTGTATATCGTCCGCAGAACTCCCAGCAGCGTCCGACTCAGCGCCCTCAGAACCAGCAGCGTTCTCAGCAGAGCACTGCAGCGCGTCCGCAGAGTCAGCCGCAGCAGAGCAGCGCTCCGGCAGGCCAGACTCCTGTACGGGAGGCGGCAGCTCCGGCAGCACCGGCTGCTTCTCAGACAGCAGCACCGGCTCAGAATCAGACAGCAGGACGTGAGGTAAGAAATCAGGGCGGCTTTAGCGGCAGCCGTGACAATCGCAGTCAGGGCGGCTTTAATGGCAATCGTGATAACCGCGACAATCGCGGTCAGGGCGGCTTTAATGGCAATCGTGATAACCGTGATAATCGTGGTCAGGGCGGCTTCAGCGGCAATCGTGATAACCGCGACAATCGCGGCCAGGGCAGCTTTAACGGCAATCGCGATAACCGCGACAATCGTGGTCAAGGCGGCTTTAATGGAAACCGTGATAACCGTGGCCAGGGCGGCTTCAGCGGCAGTCGTGATAACCGTGGTCAGGGTGGCTTTAATGGCAATCGTGATAACCGCGACAATCGCGGCCAGGGCGGCTTTGGGGGAAACAGAGACGGAAGAAGCCAGGGCCAGGGCGGTTTTGGCGGCAACCGCGACAATCGCGGCCAGGGCGGCTTTGGAGGAAACCGGGACGGAAGAAGCCAGGGCCAGGGTGGTTTTGGCGGCAATCGTGATAACCGTGGCCAGGGCGGCTTTGGCGGCAATCGCGACAATCGCGGCGGCCAGGGCAGCTTCGGAGGAAACAGAGACGGAAGAAGTCAGGGTCAGGGCGGCTTTGGAGGAAACCGCAGCGGTTCCGGCCGTCAGGGCCAGAGAGACGGCGGTGCAAAGAATTACGATACACCGATTCAGACTAAGCCCAGCAGCAACCGTCAGGTAAAGAATGCCCACAAAAACGATCGTTATGATAAAACAAGAAATATGGAGGACGGAGCAGGACGCAAGGGCGGAAAGGTTTCTAAGCATCCATTTATTATGCCTCAGAAGCCAGTGGCAGAGAAGGTGGAAGAAACCATTAAGATGATTACCATTCCTGAGTCTCTGACCATTAAGGAGCTTGCTGAAAAGATGAAGCTGCAGCCCTCTGCAATTGTAAAGAAGCTGTTTTTGCAGGGACAGATTGTAACCTTAAACTCTGAGATCGATTTTGAAAAGGCAGAAGAGATTGCCATGGAGTATGAGGTTCTCTGTGAGAAGGAAGAAAAGGTAGACGTAATTGCCGAGCTTTTGAAGGAGGATGAGGAAAACGAGGAGGATATGGTTTCCAGACCGCCGGTTGTCTGCGTTATGGGCCATGTTGACCACGGTAAAACCTCTCTTCTGGATGCAATCAGACAGAGTAATGTAACCTCCAGAGAGGCAGGCGGTATTACCCAGCACATCGGTGCTTATACTGTAGATGTACGGGGACAGCAGATTACATTCCTGGATACACCGGGACATGAGGCATTTACTGCTATGCGTATGCGCGGCGCTCAGTCTACGGATATTGCTATTCTGGTTGTTGCTGCTGACGACGGTGTTATGCCTCAGACCATTGAGGCGATTAACCATGCAAAGGCAGCAGAGGTAGAGATTATTGTTGCAATCAACAAGATCGATAAGCCCAGCGCCAATGTAGACAGAGTAAAGCAGGAGCTGTCTGAGTATGAGCTGATTCCCGAGGACTGGGGCGGCAGCACCATTTTTGTTCCTGTTTCTGCTCATACAAAAGAAGGAATTCCGGAGCTTTTGGAAATGATTCTTCTGGCAGCAGAGGTGAAGGAGTTAAAGGCGAACCCCAACCGCAAGGCAAGAGGTCTTGTAATTGAGGCAGAGCTGGATAAAGGAAAAGGACCGGTAGCAACCATTCTGGTACAGAAGGGTACCCTACGGGTTGGAGATAATGTAACAGCAGGTCCTTGCTATGGTAAGGTTCGTGCGATGATGGATGATAAGGGACGCCGCGTAAAAGAGGCAGGTCCGTCCATGCCAGTTGAGATCCTGGGACTGAACGACGTTCCGGGTGCAGGAGATGTGCTGATGTCTACAGAAAACGAGAAAGAAGCACGTTCCTATGCAGAGACTTTCATTGCAGAAAGTAAGAACAAGCTGCTTGAGGATACCAAATCCAAGCTGTCCCTGGATGATCTGTTCAGTCAGATTAAGGCAGGTAATGTAAAAGAACTGCCGCTGATTATCAAGGCTGACGTACAGGGTTCTGTAGAGGCAGTAAAGCAGAGTCTTGTGAAGCTGTCCAACGAAGAGGTTGTAGTAAAGGTTATTCATGGCGGCGTAGGCGCAATCAACGAGTCCGACGTTTCCTTGGCATCTGCATCCAATGCAATTATTATCGGTTTCAACGTGCGTCCTGACGCAACAGCCAAATCCATTGCAGAGCGAGAAAAAGTAGATCTCCGTCTGTACCGTGTAATTTACCAGGCAATCGAGGATGTAGAGGCTGCTATGAAGGGTATGCTGGATCCGGTTTTCGAGGAAAAGGTAATTGGTCACGCAGTGGTTCGTCAGACTTTCAAGGCATCCGGAGTAGGTACTATTGCAGGCGCATATGTTATGGACGGAAAGTTCCAGAGAGGCTGTTCCTGCCGCATTACCCGCGACGGCGAGCAGATCTTCGATGGCGGCCTGGCATCTCTGAAGCGGTTTAAGGATGACGTGAAGGAAGTAGCAACCGGCTATGAGTGCGGACTTGTATTCGAGAAGTTTAACGATATTCAGGAAGATGATATGGTAGAGGCATACATGATGGTTGAGGTGCCCCGCTAAGCTTCATTCCGGGCGTGTGGCCGGCCAATGCCGCCTGACATCAGGAAGGAAAGAAATATGAGAAAAAACAGCATTAAAAATACAAGAATCAATATGGAAGTACAGAGGGAGTTAAGTGAAATTATCCGTCTGGAAATCAAGGATCCCCGGGTAAACGGCGCCATGACCAGCGTTGTTGCAGTGGAGGTGACACCGGATCTGAAATACTGCAAGGCATACATCAGTGTCCTTGGAGACGAGGAACGGGCAAAAGAGGCGATTACAGGTCTGAAAAGCGCGGTGGGCTATATCCGCCGCGAGCTTGCCCGCCGTGTGAACCTGCGGAATACACCGGAAATCAGCTTTGTGCTGGATCAGTCCATTGAGCATGGCGTAAATATGTCAAGGCTCATTGACGAGGTAACCAGAGACTTGAAAGATTGATGGCATCGTAAAGAAAGACAGATGGTGCAGGATTGATGGAAAGGGTGAGGATCATGCAGAGGAACAGATTGCTGCAGATGGTAGAAGAAGCAAAGACGATCGCCGTTCTGGGACATATTCGTCCCGACGGCGACTGTATCGGCTCCTGTCTGGCGGTATGCAACTATTTAAAGGAGCAGTATCCAGAAAAAAACGTTCAGGTTTATCTGGAGAAACCGCCGGTAAAATTCAGTTATCTTGATTATTTTGATCAGATCAGCCAGAACCCGGCAGAGGATGTTATCTACGATTTATGTATCTGCCTGGACAGCGCTGACAAAGAGAGGCTGGGTGCATTTGTCCGTTATCTTGATACGGCAGCCCACAGTATCTGTCTGGATCACCACATTACAAACAGAGGATACTGCGAGGAAAATGTGGTCTTGCCGGACGCCAGCTCCACCTGTGAGGTTGTTTATGGCTTCCTGGAAAAAGATAAAATCAGCACAGCAGCAGCGGCCTGTATCTATACAGGAATTATTCACGATACCAATGTATTTAAAAACAGCAACACTACGGCAAAAACCATGGAAGCTGCCGGAGATA
Organism: Lachnoclostridium sp. Marseille-P6806; assembly: GCF_964238185.1. Lineage (NCBI taxonomy): Bacteria > Bacillati > Bacillota > Clostridia > Lachnospirales > Lachnospiraceae > Lachnoclostridium > Lachnoclostridium sp. Marseille-P6806. Next base: position 44,063 of record NZ_CAXSLG010000010.1, on the reverse strand, counting down.
TGATGAGCCGCGGCATTCCGTTTTCCAGAATTATTGATGAAAGCTTTTACCGGAAAACCTATGTGCAGAATCAGATCCTGGGCCGTGCACTTCTGGAAAGCGTGACCTTCCGGGAGGGAAAATGCATATTCAGCGTGGTTCGCCGCAAGGATATGGAATTCTATGGAGTAGAAAGCTCCGATTTGGACGGAATTGTGGATCAGATGCGGGTAACGGAAGGCGTGGAGGTTGCAATTTTCCTTCACGAAACGGAAAATCATGTGTACAAGGTCAGCATGCGCTCCAATAACTATGTGGATGTCAGCAAGGTTGCTGCCTATTTCGGCGGCGGCGGTCATGTGAGAGCTGCCGGATGTACGATGAGCGGAAGCGTACATGATGTCATCAACAATCTGTCCGGGCATATTGACAGACAGATGAAGGAGTATGAAGCGTAGTGGACGGCATTATTAACGTATATAAAGAAAAAGGCTATACCTCTCATGATGTTGTTGCAAAAATGAGAGGTATTTTGCGAATGAAGAAAATTGGACATACTGGTACCCTGGATCCAGAGGCGGAGGGGGTACTTCCCGTCTGTCTGGGAAAGGGAACCAGACTTTGTGATATGCTGACAGATAAGACAAAATCTTACCGGGCAGTGCTTCTTCTGGGAAAGGAGACAGATACTCAGGATACGACAGGAGCTGTTCTGGCGGAGAATCCTGAGGCGGCGGCTTCTGTAACAGAAGAACAGGTGCGTCAGGCGATTCTGAGCTTTCTGGGGATTTATATGCAGGTGCCCCCCATGTATTCAGCTTTAAAGGTCAACGGCAAAAAACTGTATGAGCTGGCCCGTGCCGGAAAGGAAATCGAAAGACAGGCCCGTCCGGTGGAGATTCTGGACATTCAGATAGAAAAAATTGATTTGCCCCGGGTAACCTTTCATGTATCCTGCAGCAAGGGAACCTATATCAGAACCCTGTGCTATGATATAGGAAGAAAGCTGGGCTGCGGCGGATGTATGGAGTCTCTTCTCCGCACACGAGTAGACCGTTTCTGTCTGGAGGATAGTTTGACTCTGTCTCAGATTGAGGCTCTGCGGGATGAAGGACGGGTTGAAGAGCATGTGCTTCCGGTTGATTCTGTATTTCTGGATTATCCAAAATTCTGCATGAAGCGGGGAGAGGGCGATAAGCTGGTACATAACGGAAATCCATTTCGGGCGGATGAAACGATTTTCACAGTGGAAAGCGGCGTTTGCGCTGGGGCAGAGGCTTGTGCCGGAACAGAGTCTTGCTCTGAGGAGGAGGCTTGCAAAGGAAACGACAGCTGTTTGACTGTCCGAGTGTATGACAGTGAAGACCAGTTTATTGGGCTTTACCAGTACGAAGAAGAAAAGCAGCGGTACCGCCCGCAAAAAATATTTCTGGGAGGAAAATAAACATGCGCGTAATCACCGGAACCAGGGAGTTTCAGATTGAAGAGCCTACGGCAGTAACCATCGGAAAATTTGACGGACGCCACAAGGGACATCAGAAGCTTCTTCGGGAAATGCTTTGTTTTAAAGAGAGACAGGGATTGAAGGCAGCTGTATTTACCTTTGACATGGCTCCTTCTGGCGTGATGCGCGGGCAGATTCAGACGGTGATTACGACCAATCAGGAACGGCGGAACAAAATGGCTAAAGTGGGCATTGATTACCTGGTGGAATATCCATTTGATCAGGAGACAGCCCACATGCAGCCGGAAGATTTTGTATCAGAGGTTCTGGTCAGACAGATGCATGCAAAAGCAGTTGTTGTGGGAACAGACTGCAGCTTTGGATACAAGGGAAAAGGTAATGTGCAGCTTTTGAAGGAAATGTCAAAGTCCTGTGGATTTGAAGCCGTGATTATTGAAAAAGAGCAGGATGATCACCGGGATATCAGCAGCACCTATGTGCGGGAAGAACTGGATCTGGGCAATATAGAAAAGGCCAATGAGCTTCTGGGAGAGCCCTATGCCATTCACGGCGTTGTGGTTCACGGCAATCATATCGGCGGTACAGTCCTGGGCTTTCCCACTGCCAATATTCTTCCGCCGCCGGAAAAGCATCTGCCGCCCTTTGGTGTATATGTATCTCAGGTGCTGGTGGATGGGAGACTGTACCGCGGTGTGACTAACATTGGAAAAAAACCTACGATTGCAGGAGAAAGTCCGGTAGGGGTGGAAACCTTTATTATGGGGCTGGAAGAAAATCTGTATGGAAAAGAGATCGAGGTTCAGCTTCTTAATTTTGAGCGTCCGGAGCAGAAATTTGCTTCTCTGAAAGAGTTGAAGGAACGGATTGAGAAGGACAAGGAGTATGCGGCTGCTTACTTTGAAGGGTTACCAGATTATTGGAAAAAATGAGTGATATAAATGGAAGGCTGACTGAAGAGGTCGGCCTTTTTTGGTATCAAGATTGGGGGAGAAGGCTGGATCCTACACAAAGTCGAGGGTGGATTTTGCATTTTGGGCTGGAAAGGGTTGGATTCTGCACAAAATCAGGTAGCGATTTTGCATTTTGGGAAGAAAAAGGTATAATCTGCAAAATATGGGGCAGTTCTTTTTGTGGGATAAAAAAGGATTGATTGTAATTCATTCACAGCTATTCTTATTTTTATCATCGATACGGAAGGTATCTGGAATCTGGGCGTGCTGGAAGCACATAATGTAGATAGAGACGGAGAGATGTCTGAAGCAATCAGCTCAGTAATACAATCTGCTTTGGCATTGAGCCTTTCGGTAGAGAAGATTGCACAAATCTGTGGCTGCGGAGTGGATTATGTGAGGCAGATTCAGGAATCCATGGAGAATGTGACTGCAGAACAATAACAGAAGGTAAATGGGAAGAAGCTGGGCAGATTAGATAAATGCGATAACCATGTTCCGCACAAGTAATATAAAAAATTGACATTTACCATATGAAAAGTTAAAATTAAAAATAGTTAAAAAAAGAAATGTTTTAGGAAAGAATTTTGAGAGTATGTGAAGGAAACAGGTTTTATCATACTTCAAATGAATGAGCAGAGGATTTTATGATAGCAGAAAAGAGAGAGAAACAGATTTTGCGGCTATCGTTTTTTTCAGGGCTTTTGTTTGCCGCAGTGGAGTATATTTTTTCTATATACAGCCACTCTCAGTCCGCATTGACGGATGCTGTATACGATGCATCGGAGCTGGTATTTATTGCGCTTCTTTTGTTTTTGACGCCATTATTTCATAAGCCAGTATCGGAGAAGCATCCTTATGGATATTTCCAGGTGGAATCGATTTTTGTAATTATTAAAGGTGTTATGATGCTGTCTGTAACCATGGGCGTATCTGCAGAGGTACTGGATTCTGCTTTGTCAGGAGGTAATCCTGTTGATACGGCGCAGGTTTCTCTGTTTCAGTTTTGTCTTGGCGTTGCCAGTGTTTTGATTTTTCTGGTGATGAAAAGGATGAACCGCAGTTTGTCGTCGCCAACCATACAGGCAGAGCTTTTGGGATGGAAGCTGGATATTGCTTATAGTATGGGAATGTCTCTTGCATTTTTTGCATCCCGGTATCTGGAAAGGACGCCGCTTGGATTTATTTCTCCGTATTTTGACCAGCTGGTGGCAGTATTTGTTATGGTATGTATGCTTCCAGAAAGTATCAAGGTTTTATGGGGAGCAATGAAGGATGTTTTTCTGTTTTCCCCGGAACAGGAATTTACCGATGATGTGAAGGCCATCTGCACCCCGATCATGGAGAAGTATGGTTTTGAACCGGTCTTTTTTGATATTACAAAAACAGGACGTCATGTGTGGGTGGCAGTTTATTTTCATATTGAAGAGGAGAGTCTGAAGGTGGAGATCTTATCTTCTGCATTGACTTACGTAAATAAGGAAATCAGGGAAAGATTTCAGGAAGCGACTTGTGAGCTGATTCTGGTTCCGAACACACAGCAGCAGCCTGAAGGAGATGAGAAAGGAAAAAGAGATGAATATACAGATTTTTGGAACAAAAAAGTGCAATGACACAAAGAAGGCAGAGCGTTTTTTTAAAGAGAGAGGAATCCGGTATCAGTTTATTGATATGAAGGAAAAGGGCATGAGTAAGGGAGAGTTTCTTTCTGTTGCCCAGGGAAATGGCGGACTGGAAAATATGATTCAGTGGGAGGGAAAGGATCATGATACCCTTGCTCTGATTCGGTACCTTGCTGATGAAGATAAGCTGGAAAAAGTTCTGGAAAATCCGCAGGTGATAAAAACTCCTGTTGTCAGAAACGGAAAGAAATCAACGCTGGGATACCAGCCGGATGTGTGGAAAACCTGGGATTAAAAGGGGGAAAAGAAAGATGAAATTGTATGCAGCCTGCATGATGTGCCTGTTGTCTGCGCAGGAAAGAAAGCTGCGGGAGTACAGGGATGAGGATAAAAAAGCAAGGTATATAAAGGAACTGATGCGTTTGACTGCGGAGAGTAAGGACGATGCCTGCGCGCCCTGGCTGGCGGCCAGGATTGGAGAGGTCTATGAAAAATACTTTGGCGCTCCGGAGGATTACGGCCCCATAAAGGAGTCCTATAATCGTCTCGTTATGGATATGGAGTCGGAGATTGAGGGAAAAATCAGGAGTGCAAAAGATCCTCTTTACACCGCTATGAGGTATGCAAGAATCGGAAATTATATTGATTTTTCTGCAGTCAGTGATGTAAGGCCGGAGGAATTTTTATCCCTTCTGGATCGGGAGAAGGATTCGATTGATGAGGAGGAGTACAGGCATTTTATCAGGGAACTGGAAGGGGCAGAACGCCTTGTTTATCTTCTGGATAATTGTGGAGAGATTGTGCTGGACAAGCTGGTTATCCGCATACTCAAGGAACAGTATCCTCAGCTGAAGATAACGGCTATTGTCCGTGGGGCCCAGGTGATCAACGATGCTACAGTAGAGGATGCGGTATTTACGGGCCTTACCGGGGAAGCAGAGGTAATCGGAAATGGAGATAATGCAGCAGGAACCATTTTATCACGGATTTCCCCGGAAGCATCAGCTACCATTGAAGTAGCCGATGTGATTCTTTCCAAAGGCCAGGGGAATTTTGAAGCGCTTCATGGATGTGGGCTTAATATTTATTATCTTTTCCTGTGCAAATGTGACTGGTTTATGAAAAAGTTCCAGGTAGAACGGTATCAGGGGATGTTTGTAAATGAGCGGCGGGTTCATGTGTGGAATGAGAATTGAGGCAGGATGGGCGCTCTGCCGCACTTATTTTCAAACCCTTCGGCTGTCAAAATAGGGAAACTGATCGATTGCATCCAGAATATCACGGAAGTCATCGCGGGGAGCTATTTTGATATAGTTTTTTAGGATTTCCTGCTCTCTGTCTTTAAAGGGGCCATAAAAAATATCATAAAGATTGTGGCCCCTAAGATATATTTTAATTTCTTCCAGGTGCTCTTTTATGTCTTCTGGAGAGGTGAAATTCCGGCCAAGAACCTGCACTAGCTGCTGGCCGCTGCGGAGCCGATACAGATACTCATTCCATTTTTCGTACAGTACAGAATAAAACATTTCTTCGGACTCTACAATGCCAAGAGCAGCCATAATTTTCGGATTCAGAAAATAATTTTCAAAGGAATAATATTTTAAAATCAGTACATTTCGCCGTGTGACTCTGGGCAGCTGATCCACATCTTCCAGATTCCGCTCATCGTAGTAACGGCACAGCTGGGAAGCCAGCTCTTCCGGATCCTTGCCGTCGCCATCTCGGATCATGAGAAACTGATCCCGAATATATACCTGATTCATGTATTTTAAATTGGCATAGGTTCGAATGTTGGTACAGCTGTTGGTGGTGAGAATGGAAATCCGGGCAAGCCGTCCCTGGCTGTCGTGGATTTCTGAATAATAGTGTTCCAGCAGCAGGGGGAGACGGGATTTATCCTGCTTTCCTTCTACGATGAATACAAAGCGGACGTTCATGAGATCGTTGGCGCCATAGCCCAGATCGTCCAGAATCTGTCCCAGATCGGTTTTGGGGCGTATGATGGAATATCGGTCCTCGTCCAGAACCATCTGACGGATCTGACGTTTGGTAAAGTTAAACAGGAGATCCGGAGAGTGGGTTTTAAATATTACCTGATTCTTTTTGGAAAGGCGGTACAGGATCTCACTGCAGATTTTCTGAAGTTGCGGATGAAGGAAAATCTCCGGATCCTCTACGACAATCAAGCTGGGGATTCGTCCGGGTTCGGTAATGTAGGTTTCCAGAAGAGACAGCATGTAGATGCTTCTCATGCCTTTTCCCATAAGCTCCACTGGTTTCACGGTCCTGGTCTGTGGGTTAAAGGAGGAGACCTCCAGGGAGAAAAGCTGATCGATATCATAATTCAAGGTAAAATGAATCTCCTCAAATCCTCCGTTTTTTCGGAAATTGTGATTGAGCTTTTCGGAAAAATCACTGAGATTCAGCTGATAAATTTTCGATTCCAGAAGACGGGCCGTTTCTGCCGCAGTCAGCTCTTCTGGTTTTTTCTGGTAAATTAATCCCAGGCATTGAAAGCAGTGATTGCACTGCTTGGCCTGTTCAAAGAGACAGGAGCCGGATCGCAGTTTTTTCAGCTGGACATTTTCCTGAAACATCAGCAGATCGTTCTGCAGAAGCTCCAGATCCCGTTCTGCGGTGATGCGGTAAATCCGGGGAAGGAGCATGGGAATATAAGGGTTATTTTTCCGGAATCCGTCCTCATAGCGGATTTTTCCGTCCCGGTTTACATGAAAGGTAAAGGTCAGCTCCCGATTTTCCTGAGAATAGGAGGGGAAGCGTTCGTAAAAGGTTCTGAGCCAGACCTCATATCTGCGGTACTGGCTGACAATCCCCATATAGTGAAACAGCTTCAAATCTTCTTCGTCAATGGAAATCGATGCTTCAATGCGGATGGCCTGAAGCTTTTCGTTAAAATCAGATTCCTGGACAGGATAATAGCCGCAGACAGCGCAGATGGCATCCAGAACGGAGGTCTTTCCTGTGTTGTTTTTTCCTACCAGAATCAGAGCACTGTCAATGTCGGTAATTTCCATGTCGCGGATGGATTTGAAGTTATGAATGTGCAAATAAGTAAGCTGCATAAGCGCCTCCTGAAAGAAAACGAAACCCGGTTACAGATAAGTCCAGTATAAATCAGAGCTGGGAAAGGGACAACCGGTTTTTGAAAAAATGCAGCTTCTTTACATACCCGTACCTGTTTCGGAGGCCTCCTTCAGCCAGTCTACCCACACAGAATAGTATTTTCCCAGCACATGGGAACCATCTGTGGAGTAATCTGCCTTCAGATTGCCGTTTTCATCATCAAATACCGGATTTACATCAAGATAGAAGCAGCTGTTTTCTTCGGCAAGGGCCTGGATTCCGCTGTTGAGGCGGTTGATTTTTTCGTTGTTGTAGGTACTGCTTGAGGCTGATTTGTTTCCGGTAACATGAAGGTTGGCCTGGAGAACCAGGATTGCCCCCGGCTGAAGAGACTGAATGGTATCTACTACAGATTGGTATTTTTTGATAATGCTGCTGTATTCGTAACCCAACTCATTGATTCCCAGCATCAGGTAAATGGTTTGAAATTGCCTTCGAGACAAAACTTCCCTTAATGTCAGCTTGTTCCCGCTTTTTGTTTTTATACGGGAATCAAACAGGTTGAATACACTCATTCCGGAATCTGCAAAAACCTCAGCCTGTCCCAGATCTCCATATTCGGAAAGGCCGGCAGTCCTGGAGTCTCCAATAAAAAGCACATTGGTGAAATCGGGATTTTCCGGGATAGAGAGGGCGTTCTGTGTGGAGATTTCTGGGAGAGCGGAGGGATGGCTGTCCCCTGAAACTTCTGTGGCTGAGGAAACCGTGCCGGATTCCTCAGCAGCCGGAGAGACGTTTTCGGAGCCGGACACTGCCATGTCGTTGGAAGCAGAACTGTCAGCTGGGAGCGGAGCTGCCGGATTTCTCTCAGAAGAAGCTTCCTGGTCTGCGCCTGGTTCAGCAGGAGGCTTTTCGGCCAATGTCTGTCCTCCATCGGCGTATGCCTTTGCAGTCATTCGGAGATCGGTTCCGATATCGATGATTTCAGCGGCTACGGCTTCCGCCACAGAATCCGGAATCATCCGCGCTGCAGCAGCGCCGGAAAGGCTGATGGTTAAAAGTATGGTATACCAGTATTTTCTCATAATGTACATCTCCATTAAAATCTAAAATATAAAAAAGGATCATCTGCACCCAGCTTCATCAGGTACACACAGCCCCAGAAAACTGCCAGAAGAGGGGCGGCGGTGAAAAGGGAGCTTTTGTACCGCCTGTAAAGCTTTTCCGGCAGTCCGGTCATGAAAATCAGTCCGGCGATAAGGGAAACCAGGTAAATCTGCCCATATTTCAGATAATCGCCGGAGAAAAAGGTAAACTCTGCGTGGGGCGTCATAAAGGGGAAAAGACGGAGAAAGTAAATTTTCATCTGTCCCAGATCCGTAACTGCAAAAATCAGCCAGTTGAGAGGAATAATCAGCATCATATAAAGATGTCCCAGAAGGGGGAACCGATGTAAAATCCGCCCCAGTCCGGCTTTTTCTATAAAAATCAACAGAAACAGTGCCAGTCCCCACAGGAGGAAATTCCAGCTGGCTCCATGCCAGAAGCCTGTAAGCAGCCAGACAATCAGCAGGTTTCGGATCATGGTAAGGCTGCCTGCTCTGTTTCCTCCCAGGGGAATGTAAATGTAATCACGAAACCAGCTTCCCAGGGTGATATGCCATCTGCGCCAGAATTCAGTCATGGACAGAGACAGATAGGGATGGGCGAAGTTGTCAGGCAAGGAAAAGCCCATCAGCTGTCCCAGGCCTTTTGCCATCAGAGAATAACCGTAAAAGTCAAAGTAAATCTGCAGGCTGAAGGCGATGATTCCCATCCATGCCAGGGGAGTGGAAATGCTTTCGAAGCCGATGGCTTCTACCTGACTCCAGAGCCGCCCCACCTGATTGGCAAGCAGAACCTTAAATCCAAGTCCCAGAGTAAATTGCCGCAGTCCTTCTTCAAAATTTGGAAGATTGCAGGTACGGCAGTGAAGCTGCTGACGGATGGAATTGTAGGTGACAATAGGACCGGCAATCAGCTGGGGGAACATGGTAATATACATTCCGTAATCAATAAAGGAAGGCTCGTAGGAGGCATCCTTTCGGTAAACGTCTGCCAGATAGGAAATCGCCTGAAAGGTATAAAAGCTGATTCCAATAGGAAGGGGCAGACGGCAGACTGGGAGAAGGAGTTCCAGTCCAAGGTATGTCAGCAGAATATTCAGATTTTCTGCAAAAAAACCGGAATATTTAAACAAAAACAGCCAGAACAGATTGAACACAATACCTGCTGCCAGCCATTTTTTTCGATTTTCTTTTTTTCTGCGCCGTCCAAGGAGAATGCCAATCCGGTAATTGACCCAGATGGACAAAATCAGAAGAAAAAAATACAGAGGCTGATCCTTGACTCCATAAAAATAGAAGATCAGGCTGCCCACAAACAGGCAGAGATTTTTCCATCTGTCGGGACAAATATAATAAAGGAATAAAAATACAGGCAAAAAGCCGAAGAGAAAAATAAGACTGCTGAAAACCATAACTGCCTCCTTTTGTGCATCCTGATGTATGCGTCTGTATAGACCAGCTCCAGCAGCAGGGCCGGAAACTGGAATGATACAGACGTCTGAAGCTTTCATACTATAGACGATGCAGAAAAGGAAAAAGTTTCGCATTTTTTTGCAGCAGAAATCACAAAAAATATCTTCAAATATATAAAAGATGTTCAAAATCCTAAAAAAACGTAGATTTTTGTGGATTTATGTATTATACTAAAATTTGCTGTTGTTTATTTTATGAAAAATCTCTGTGAAATTTATCAGAGGCATAAATGTCGGCAGAGTGGAAATAGGGCAGCAAAAGACAGTTGAAAGAAAGGATGACATAGAGATGGAACTGCAGTGGAATTGGGAGTATCTGACAGAGGTGATGGAAAAGCTCATAGAGACTCCGAGCCCGGTCAGCTATTATGAAGAGATCAATCCTCTGATGGAGAAGCTGGCAGCAGAGCTGGGGTATGAGGTTACGTATGACCGTAAGCATACTGTTTATATTAAGGTTCCGGGAAAGAACAGGGAGAAGACCGTCTGTGTAGGCGCTCATCTGGATACTCTGGGACTGATGGTAAAGAGAATTGACGAAGATGGAATGATTCGCGTGAGAAATCTGGGCGGAATTAATTTTAATAATATTGAAGGAGAGACAGTGACCGTTCATACCCGCAGCGGAAAGACCTATACAGGTCTGGTTGCTTGTCAGTCCCATTCTGTTCATGTGTATGACGATGCAAAAACTCTGGAGAGAAATGAAAATACGATGATGGTGATCCTGGATGAGGATGTGCATTCTAAGGAAGAGGTTAAGGCATTGGGCATTGAAAACGGAGATATTTTATCTCTGGAGCCTCATTTTACTGTAACTCCCAGTGGATTTATTAAATCTCGCTTTATCGATAACAAAGCGTGTGCAGCATGCAGTCTGGCTTTGTTAAAAGTTATGAAGGAACAGAATCTGACACCGGTCTGTGATACATGGTTTGTATTCCCGCATTATGAGGAGATTGGTCATGGCGGTGCTTATGTGCCGGATGAGGTTAGTGAGTACCTGGCTCTTGATATTGCTGTGATAGGACCGGATCACAACGGAAGAGAAGACCGGGTAAGCATCTGTGTAAAGGATAACTTCTCTCCGTATGATAGAGAACTGACGGATCGCCTGGTTCGCAAGGCAGAAGCTTTACAGTTGAATTATGCAGCAGATGTATTCTACCGTTATGGAACCGATGGAAGTGCTGCAGTCCGTGCCGGACACAATCTGAAGGCAGGAGCCTTTGGAATGGGAACCTTTGCTTCCCATGGCATAGAGCGTACCCATATGGACGGAGTGAAGAATACAGCAAAGCTTCTGGCGGCCTATGTGCTGGAGGACTGATGAAAACAGAATAGAACGCGGTACTTGCTTGAATGAAAGCCATGCGTTTTAGATAAAGGCCGGGGATTTCCCCATGCCACGCTAAAAAGAGAATAAAAAAGGAGTGTATCAAATGAGAAGAACAGGAAAAATGGTTCTTGCATGCCTTCTGGCAGCATCTGCAATGCTGACAGCCTGCGGCGGCTCCGGAGATACCGGTTCAGCAGGCTCTGCAGGAACAACAACTCAGGCAGCAGCAATTGGTGGAGAATCAAGAAAAGATGGCATTATCCGTGTGGGTATGAGCTCTGACATCACATCTCTGGATCCTCATGCAAACAATGATGTAAACTCATCTAACGCAACCCGTCATATCTACAATAACCTGGTTCGTGTTACGAATGATGGTGAGGTTCTGGGCGATCTGGCAGAAAGCTGGGAGTTCCTGGATGATATGAACGTACAGTTTAAGCTGAAGGAGGGCGTTAAGTTCTCTGACGGAACCCCGTTAACTTCTGAGGATGTAAAGTTTTCTCTGGAGAGACAGAAAGCATCTGCAAAGGTTGGTCATCTGGTAGCTATGATCGATACTGTTGAGGTTGTAGACGATCTGACCTTTATTATCCATATGAATCAGCCGTCTAACGCACTGCTGACCTCTCTGGCTCATGCAGGCGGAGCAATCCTTTGCAAGAGCTACACCGAGAAGCTGGAGAGCGAAGGCAAGAAGCTGGCAGACGCTCCCATGGGAACAGGCCCATACACCTTTGTTTCCTGGATGGCAGGCACCAGCGTAGAGCTGAAGAAGAATCCCAATTACTTTGATCCGGAAAGAGCAGCAAAGAACGAGGGTCTGATCCTGAAGGCAATTACCGAAGAGACCTCCCGTACCATCGCTCTGGAGAACGGTGAGATTGACGTGCTTCTGAATGTAGGTACCAACGACGCTCAGAAGATCCGTGAGAACAGCAACCTGATTCTGGATGAGTTTGAATGCGCGCAGAATGAGATGGTCGTTATGAATACCACGAAACCGCCGTTTGACAACAAGCTGGTAAGACAGGCTGTAAACTATGCAGTAAACAAAGAGGACGCTCTGATCGTTGCAATCAACGGTGAGGGAACTACCATTGACGGATACCTGGCTCCGGCTGCAATTGGTGCAAAGGATACTGCAGTGAAGTACGAGTATAATCCGGAGAAGGCAAAAGAGCTTCTGGCTGAGGCTGGTTATGCAGATGGATTTACCTTTACTGTATTTTCTTCCAGTGACGGACGTTCCAGAGCAGCAACTGCAATTCAGGCAAACCTGCAGCAGGTTGGCATTACCATGAATATTGAGCAGATGGAGTCCTCTACCTTCTATGAGAGAACCGGAAAAGGTGAGCATGATGCATGTATGCAGGGCTGGGCAGAGAACGCTGAGCCGGATAACACCTACCGTCCGCTGTTTATGAGCAAAAATGCAGGTGCAGGCGGAAACCGTGCATTCTATAAGAATCCGGAAGTAGATGCTCTGATTGACGATGCAGCTACCAACCGGGATGCAGCAAAGGTTGACGAGGATTACAAGAAGATTACTGAGATCGTATCTGACGATGCTATCTGGGTTCCCCTGTATTCTCAGACCGGTTTTGTTGCAAGAAACAAGGATCTGCAGGGCGTGGAGATTTCTACTTTCAGCATGCATGTTTTAAGCGGCGCTCATTACGAGTAATTGTTTGACAGTGAAAGCAGAGTTTCCGGATAGTGAACGGAAAGCTTCTGCTGCTGAATGAAAGATGGGAGGGCACATGCCGGAGGGTATGTGCTCTCCTGCGATAAAGGACTAAAACAACAGAGAGGAGAGTGTGAGATGCACAAATACGTCTTTAAACGGCTGCTGATGCTGATTCCGGTTATTCTTGGTGTATCTTTCCTGGTATTTTTTATTATGTCCCTGGCTCCCGGTGATACAGCTCGGAGCATTCTGGGTGAGACGGCTCCTCAGGAGGCGGTGGAAGCCCTGCGTGAGGAATTAGGACTGAATGATCCGGTACTGGTGCGTTACTATCATTACATGGTAGATCTGCTTCATGGCGATCTGGGTGAGTCCTACAAATCTGGTCAGCCGGTTTTTTCTGAGGTAATGGCTCGTTTCCCGGCAACCTTAAAGCTTGCTTTCTGGGGAATGCTGTTTGCGGTAACCTTATCCATTCCCATTGGAATTATTTCTGCAACCAAGCAGTATTCCATTACAGACAGCGTCAGCATGGTTCTGGCACTTCTGGGTGTTGCAACCCCGAACTTCTGGCTGGGCCTGATGCTGATTATCGGATTTTCTCTGCATCTGAAATGGTTCCCCTCCGGCGGTGATGCAGGCTGGAGATCTCTGGTTCTTCCGGTTATTACACTGGGAACCGGATGTATGGCAAGTATTACAAGAATTACCCGTTCTTCCATGCTGGAGGTTGTCCGTCAGGATTATATTCGTACTGCTAAGGCAAAGGGTGTCAGCAGCCGTGTGGTTATTTACAAACACGCTCTGAAAAATGCCCTGATTCCGGTAGTTACGGTAGTTGGTCTGCAGTTTGGTTCTCTGTTAGGCGGTGCAGTTCTTACTGAGTCTGTATTCTCATGGCCGGGTGTTGGTACCTACCTGGTAAACAGCATTAAGGCAAAGGATACCCCTGCAGTACTGGGATGTGTTATTATCTTCTGTATCTGTTTCAGTATTGTAAACCTGGTGGTAGATATTCTGTATGCTTACATTGATCCGAGAATTAAGTCGAAATATAAATAGGAGGTGACGTCAAGTGGAAAGAACAGTAGAAACACAGAAAAAGCGCAGTATGGCACTGGAAATCTGGCGTCGTCTGCGAAAAAATAAAATGGCAATGTTAGGCCTTGTGATTCTGGTAATGCTGGCTCTGACAGCAATCTTTGCAGATGTCATTGCCGATTACGATACCAAGGTAATTGCCCAGGATATCAAAAACCGTCTTCAGGGACCCAGTATGGAGCATTGGTGCGGAACCGATGAGTTTGGCCGTGATATTTTTGCCCGTCTGGTGCATGGTTCCAGAGTTTCTCTGGTTGTGGGCCTGATTTCTGTAAGTATTTCTCTTCTGATGGGCGGAGCTCTTGGAGCAATTGCCGGATACTATGGCGGCAGAGTGGATAACGTGATCATGAGAATCATGGATATTTTCCTGGCAGTGCCCAGTATTTTGCTGGCCATGACTATTGTGGCAGCTCTGGGAACCAGTCTGATCAACGTAATGCTGGCTATCGGTGTTTCCGGTATTCCGGGATATGCTCGAATTGTCCGGGCATCCGTTATGAGTATTAAGGATCAGGAGTTTGTAGAGGCATCCCGTGCTATTGGTGCAAAGAGTCCCACTACGATTTTCCGTGAGATTCTGCCGAACTGTCTGGCTCCGATCATTGTTCAGGCAACCCTGTCTGTAGCAGGAGCAATCCTGTCTACTGCGTCCTTAAGCTTCATTGGTCTGGGCGTACAGCCGCCGTCTCCGGAGTGGGGCGCAATGCTGTCCGGCGGAAGAAACTATTTAAGAGACGCACTTCATCTGACACTGTTCCCCGGCCTTGCCATTGTGATTACCATTCTGGCACTGAATCTGCTGGGTGACGGACTGCGTGACGCACTGGATCCGCGGTTAAAACAGTAGGAGGTACATGATGGACGAGAAAAATTATACCATTGATATTGAGAATCTTTCTGTACGGTACGAGACAGCTGACGGAGTTGTAGAGGCGGTCAATGGCATTGACTTAAAGATTGAGAGAGGAAAAACTCTGGGTCTGGTGGGAGAGACTGGTGCAGGAAAGACCACAACGGCTCTTTCTATTCTGCGCCTGATTCCCAATCCGCCGGGAAAAATCACCGGAGGAACCATTAAGCTGCAGGGAAAGAACGTTTTTGAATATAGTGAGCATGAGATGGAATCCATCCGTGGAAATCATGTTTCTATGATTTTCCAGGATCCAATGACCTCTCTGAATCCGGTTATGACCGTAGGCGATCAGATCGCAGAGGAAATTCAGCTTCACGATAAGAAGATTGATAAAAAGCAGGCTCTGGATAAGGCAAAGGCCATGCTGGAAATGGTTGGCATTCCGGGACAGCGTGCGGCAGAGTATCCTCATCAGTTTTCCGGCGGCATGAAGCAGCGTGTAGTAATTGCTATGGCACTTGTATGCAATCCGGATCTTCTGATTGCTGATGAGCCGACGACGGCTCTGGATGTAACCATTCAGGCGCAGGTGCTGGATCTGATGCAGAAACTGAAGGAGCAGTACAATACCTCCATGCTGATGATTACCCATGACCTGGGAATTGTGGCTGAGGTTTGCGATGAAGTCAGCATTATGTATGCAGGACGAATTGTAGAGCATGGAAATCTGGAGGATATTTTTGAGAATACCAGCCATCCCTACACAGAGGGCCTGTTTGGTTCTCTTCCGGACATTGAACACCGCACAGAGGAGCTGCATCCCATTCCGGGTCTGATGCCAGATCCGACAGATCTGCCCAGCGGATGCCCCTTCCACCCCCGGTGTGCTTACTGCACAGAGCTGTGCAAAACAAGGCGTCCGGTGGAAACACGGCTGTCAGATACCCATACCGTTGCCTGTCTGGCCTATGAGGAAGGCACAGGAGTTGTGTTAGGAGGAAAGCGCAGTGAGTAATGCAATTTTAGAGGTAAAAAACCTGAAAAAATATTTTAATACCCCGGGCGGCGTCCTTCATGCGGTGGATGATGTCAGCTTTACTCTGGAAAAGGGAAAAATCCTCGGCGTAGTAGGAGAGTCCGGCTGCGGAAAGTCTACCATGGGACGTGCAATCCTGCGGCTTCATGAGCCGACCTCCGGTGAGGTTTTGTTTGAGGGAAAGGATATTACAAAGATTTCCACAGAGGAGATGAGAAAGCTTCGCTCTGAGATGCAGATCATTTTCCAGGATCCCTTTGCTTCTCTGAACCCGAGAAAAACCGTCAGCGAGATTATCGGAGAGCCCTTGCGTCTCCACAAAATTTACAAGTCAGCAGCGGAGCGGCAGAAGCATGTTCTGGAGCTGATGGAGGTAGTAGGACTGGCAGAGCGTCTTGTAAATACCTATCCTCACGAGCTGGATGGCGGCCGCAGACAGAGAATCGGAATTGCCAGAGCTCTGGCACTGAATCCCAAGTTTATCGTTTGTGACGAGCCTGTTTCTGCCCTGGATGTTTCCATTCAGGCACAGATTTTGAACCTGTTAAAGCGGTTAAAGAAAGAGCGTGGTCTGACCTATATGTTCATTACCCACGATCTTTCTGTTGTAAATTATTTCTCTGATGATATTATGGTTATGTACCTGGGCAAAATGGTGGAATATGCACCGTCTGAGGAGCTGTTTGAGAATCCGGTTCATCCGTATACAAAAGCGCTGCTTTCTGCAATTCCAGTACCGAGGCTGCGTGAGAAGAAGGAGAGAATCCTGCTGAAGGGCGAGATCACTTCTCCTATCGACCCGAAGCCGGGCTGCCGTTTTGCACCTCGCTGTGCGTATGCGAAGGACTGCTGCTTTAAGGAGTCTCCGGAGCTTAAGGATATTGGAAACGGACATAAGGTGGCATGCCACTTCAGTGATGAGTTTTGTAAATAGGCTTTCATAGTTTGAATGGAGAAGAACAATGGACATTAAGATTGACAGACAATTTATTGCAGACTGTTTTCGTGATTTCGTAAACGTTCCAAGCCCGGTCAGCTATTATGATGAGATTTTGCCTCTGGTAGAGGAGTATGCAGCAAAGTTCGGATATCCGGTTACCTATGACAGAAAGAATACTCCCTACATTACCCTGGAGGGAGAGGATAATTCCAAAACCGTTATGGTAGGCGCACATATGGATACCCTGGGTCTGATGGTTCGTAAAATTGAGAAGGACGGAACCCTGCGGGTACGCCAGCTGGGCGGAGTTTCTTTCCAGAGTATTGAGGGAGAAACCATGACGGTTCATACCAGAAGCGGAAAGAGCTATACTGGTCTGATGGTTTGCCAGTCTCATTCCACCCATGTATTTGATGATGCAAGAAGTCTGGAGCGGGATGAGAATACTATGATGATCAGCCTGGATGAGAAGGTAGAAACCAGAGAGGATGTACTGGCTCTCGGCATTCGGCATGGAGATGTAATTTCTTTTGATCCTCACTGCACGATTACGGAAAACGGCTATGTAAAATCTCGTTTTATCGATGATAAAATGGCAGTGGCAGCGGTGTTTGCAGCTCTGAAATACATGACAGAGAATGGATTAAAGCCCAAGTACCGCACCCTTCTTTCCTTCCCGTTTTATGAGGAAATCAACCATGGCGGCGCATATATCCCACCTGAGGTTGAGGAGTTTGTGGCTATCGATATTGGCCTGATTGGACCGGATTATGACGGCAATGAGCGGACTGTAAGTATCTGCGTAAAGGATAATTTCTCTCCTTATGACAGAAATCTGACAGGAAAGCTGATTGCTGAGGCAGAGGCAAATGATATTAAGCATGCCATTGATATTTTCTACCGGTACGGCACAGATGCCAATGCAGCTGTGAGAGCTGGAAACAATGTGAGAGGCGCAGCCTTTGGTATGGCCTGCTATTGCAGTCACGGAATGGAGAGAACCCATTTAGACGGCGTAGTAGAGACTGTAAAGCTGGCAGTGGCTTACATGATGGATTGGAAATAATCAGCAAGTCAGCAGCTGAATCAGCAACAGAAAATAAAAAAGGATGAGAATGCGGTGGGTTTTCTGGCTTTTGTTTGGATAATCCGCCGCAGTTTTTTAGGAAAATGACATTTTATGAGAAAATGGCGATTGTCTGCCGCAGGATTCCCCGGGGAACCGTAGCTACTTATGGGCAGATTGCGCTGCTGTGCGGAGCTCCGACTCATGCCAGACAGGTAGGCTATGGGTTGAAGCATGATCTGGCGGGAGAGGATATACCAGTTCACCGGGTAGTCAATGCAAAGGGAATATTAAGCGGAGCAGCTGCCTTTGAAACCTGGGATATGCAAAAACAGCTTCTCACTGGCGAGGGGGTAGAGGTTCTGTGGACAGAAGATGGCTGGAAGGTGGATTTAAAAAAATTTGGCTGGAAAAACACAATGGAAGAGGCAGAAGCCATTGCGCAGAAGCTGAAAATGTGTTATACTGACGGAGCTGAGGGCGGGAAGGATACAACGCCGGAGGGAAAATAGAACATGGTGATGTGGAGCAGCAAATATGCGGAAGCGGTAAGCCATGAAAATAGAAAATGGCCGGATGGCCGACTGGTTCGTGAACCTCCCAGGATAAAAAACTAGGCAAATCAAATAATACACGCTGAAAGTCAGGGTGCTGTTTTTGTTGTTGTCTGAAGGTTCAGGCAGGAACAAAAGCAGCATTTTTTTGTCATAGGAAATTACGTCCTATGAAACAAAAACGCTCTTCGGGGATTGCCATACGGCGAAAGAGAATTTTGCCGCAGAAGCGGATTTTGCCGCAGAAGCGACCTGCCGCAGGCGAAGAAAAATGGATGCTGGTGCGGGAATGTAAAAGACATATTTTTGTTGCAGAGGGAGAAAAAATGGAAAGAAGAAATGTGATTATTGACTGTGATCCTGGCATTGATGACAGCCTTGCTATTATGCTGGCACTTTCTCTGGAGGAGCTCCATGTAGAGGGGATTACGATTGTATGTGGAAACAGTCCAGTGGAAATGGGCGCTGGAAATGCGAGAAAGGTGTTAAAACAGATGAACCGGCTGGATGTGCCGATATATCTGGGTGCGGAAAAGCCTTTGAAACGGGAATATGTCAGCGCCCTGGATACCCATGGAGCGGATGGTCTGGGCGAGAGCTGGCTGCCTGAGGTGCCGGAGGTGAAGCAGGATATGAATGCGGTGGAATTTCTCTCACGGACAATCAGAGAAAGAATCGATGATAAAACAGGATGTTCTGTGATTGCTCTGGGACCTATGACAAATCTGGCTCACCTGATTCAGACAGATCCGGAGGCTTTTTCTATGATAGAAGAGATTGTTTCTATGGGAGGAAGCTTCAAAAGTCATGGGAACTGTTCACCTGTTGCTGAGTATAATTACTGGGCAGATCCGGATGGGGCAGCTCTTGTCTATGAGACAGCTGCCAGTCAGAGAAAGAAAATAGTGATGGTAGGCCTTGATGTGACGAGAAAGATTGTGCTGACGCCGAATCTTTTGGAATATATGAAGCGTCTGAATCCGGAAACAGGTCAGTTTGTGCAGGCAATTACAAAGTTTTATTTTGATTTTCACTGGGAGTGGGAGCATTTGATTGGCTGTGTAATTAACGATCCTCTGGCAGTTGCCTGGTTTGCAGATCCAAGCCTGTGCAGCGGATTTGAGGCCTATATGGCAGTGGAGACAGGAGGAATTTCTATGGGGCAGACTGTAGTGGATTCCATGGGATTCTACCGCAGAGAAGCCAATGCTTTGATATTGACTCAGACAGATGCAGTGAGGTTTTTCCGTATGTTTTTCTCTCGGATTCTGGGGATGGAAGAGGATAAGCTGGATTTGCTGGACAGTCTTGTGGAAGGAAAATAAAAAGGAAAGGAGTTTGGATATAATGAATCGAAAAATAACGGCATTTCAGCTGTGTCTGGCAGCGATGGCAGCCTGTATCAACGTAGCAGGAGGACAGCTGGCTCTGACCCTTCGCCTGCCGGTGTATCTGGACAGCATTGGAACGATTCTGGTAGGAATCTGGATGGGACCTGTGTTTGGTATGGTACCCAATCTTGTCAGCGGGGTGATTTTGGGACTGACAACAGATGTATATTCTCTGTATTTTGCCCCGGTTGGCATGATAACCGGCTTTATGGCAGGTCTGGCAGGAAGCCACTGCAGTCTGAATAAGAAAAACCTGTTTTTGCCGGCGTTGGCAATTACGGTTCCGGGAACTGTGATTAGCTCTTTGATTTGTGCTGTACTGTTTGGAGGAATTACGTCCTCTGGATCTACAATCCTGGTACAGCTTTTGGCAAAGACTCCTCTTGGAATGACGGCCAGTGTGTTTGTGGTTCAGATTGTGACGGATTATCTGGATCGTTTGATCAGTTTATTTGCGGCAGTCTGTCTTTTGCAGGCACTGCCGTCTGATTTAAAGAATCGATGGAAGGGAGGAAAAAGTCATGGGCGTGCCGGAAGAACGGTATAGCAAAATTATTGGAAAGAATCAGAGAGAAATTTGTCTTTTAAGAGGTTTTCCCTGTGCCTGGGGAAAATGTGCATTCTGCGATTATATTGAGGATAACGGGAGGGATACGCAGGCTATGGTTTCCCTGAATCATCAGGTTCTTCAGAAGGTGACGGGAGAGTTTGGCGTCCTTGAGGTAATTAATTCTGGAAGCTGTTTTGAACTGCCGGAGGAAACCCTGGACGAGATTGCGAAGGTAATCCGGGAAAAGAAGATTCAGAAGCTGTTTTTTGAGGCCCACTGGATGTATCGAAATCACCTGGAAGAGATGCGCCGCAGGATGCCGGTTCCGATTGTATTTAAGATAGGCGTGGAGACCTTTGACAATGATTTCCGTGAGCGGGGTTTGAATAAGCATGCAGATTTTACCAGACCGGAAGAAGTAGCAGAATATTTCGATTCCCCCTGCTTGATGGTGGGAATCAAGGGGCAGACCAGGGAAATGATTCGATATGATATCGAATGCCTGAAGAAATATTTTAAGCTGGGAACAGTGAATGTATACAACAATAATACAACTCCGATTCGCCGGGATGAGGAGCTGGTGGCCTGGTTTATGGAGGAATACCGCTGGCTTCTGGATGACCCCTCAGTGGAGGTGCTTTACGAGATTACAGATTTTGGTGTAGGATGAACCTGTACTTGATACTCCCTGGTATTCCGTGATAGAATTGAGAGTAAGAGAGCAGCTTGTTCTGCTCTGCTGTAATTGGAGAAAGAAAAACACAGAAGATAAAACGGGGTGTACAAATATGGAAAGACTGATAAAAGGGAAAACAGGGCCATATTTTGAAAATGATATTGGACAGCTGTATCTGGGGGACAGCTTTCAGCTGTTAAAGAGGATGGTACCGGAATCAGTGGATATGATTTTTGCAGATCCGCCGTATTTTCTCAGCAATGACGGAGTGACCTGCCGAAGCGGTCATTTGGTATCGGTGAACAAGGCTTCCTGGGATGAGGGAATGGATTTTCAGTCCCGCCACAGGTTTAACAGACGATGGATCCGGCTGTGCAAACGGTGTTTAAGTCCCAATGGAACCATCTGGATTTCCGGAACCATGCACAATATTTTTTCAATTGGTATGGCTATGGAGCAGGAAGGGTTTAAAATTATTAACAGTATTACCTGGCAGAAAACCAATCCTCCGCCCAATCTGGCCTGCCGCTGTTTTACACATTCAACAGAAACCATTATCTGGGCGAAAAAGAATGAGAAAAAAGCAAAGCACACCTTTAATTATGAATTAATGAAGCAGAGAAATGGCGGCCATCAGATGAAGGATGTGTGGACGGGAAGCAGAACGCGTCCTTCGGAAAAGAAGGTGGGAAAGCATCCCACACAGAAGCCGGAGTATTTGATGGAGAATATTGTTTTGTCATCCACAAAAAGAGGCGATCTGGTGCTGGATCCTTTCTGCGGCTCTGGAACTACCGGAGTGGCAGCTGTGCGATTTGGACGGAGATTTATTGGAATCGATAACGAAAAAGAATATATTGAGACAGCCTTTAAAAGGATGTCAAATGTGCAGGAAGAACTGGAGTGGTAGCCACTCCAGTTCTTTTTTAGGGGGAATGCCTTATCTCATGATTCGGTTCAGAACCTTTCTCATGGAAAGACCGATAAATACAGCCAGGACAGTCAGAATGATGTCCTTGGGAATAAATGCTACAGCTGCATATGCAAAGACTGCGGAAACAGACATAGAGCCGCCGGAAAGTGCTGCCCACTGAAGTCCGCCGATGGTCTCAACGAGAAGCAGTCCGGCAAGAGAGGAAAGGAGAATCAGAGCGGTATCCTTTTTCTGATTGCCGGTGTTTGGATGGATTCCGCAGAGTGCAGCCATCAGAGGATAAGACCAGAGATAGCCGCCTGTCAGGCTTACCAGACGGGAAACACCTCCGCCGAAATTGGCAAATACAGGGAGTCCAACAGCGCCAATCAGCAGATAAATTACTGCGGAAAGGCAGCCAAGTCTCCAGCCTAAGGTTATGCCAATGAGGGCGATACCGAAAACCTGAATGGTAATGGGGACGCCATTCGGCATAGGAATAGAAAGCTGGGAGATGACTGCCATAAGTGCTGCAAACATTCCTCCTAAAACAAGCTCTCTGGTAGTAAAGCGCAGATGAGAGGCCTGTGAAGATACAGGTTTTCTGGATAAGGTCTGATTCATAATCGGTTGTGTCCTTTCTTTTGGTATGAATAGGCAGCTGCCTGCTGAATGTGCAGCACCTGCAGCTGTCACAGGAAAATAATGCTCCATTGGTTACTGGTATAACACAACAAGGGATAATTGTCAACTAAAATTAAAAATAATAGTTAACAATTATCCCATAAAAGAACAGCAGCTTTTCCGATTTAGGAAAATAGATTCAGCCATGCATCTTCTTGCCCGCTTGCAGAGGACAAGAGTTGCATGGCTGAACTGTTATCTATTTATCACGAATCTGGCTGTGGAGATTCTGAATGGAATTTACCTCGCCCTGTCCGTGAGCCTTAACATAGCTGATACCGCTTGCAGTAGCCTTGGCAGCAGCTATCGTGGTCATGTAAGGAATCTTTGCCTTAATAGCAGCTTTTCTCAGATAGCTGTCATCATGGACGCTGTCCTTGCCAATCGGAGAGTTGATAATCAGCTGAATGTCGCCATTGGTAATCATATCCAGAACATTGGGGCGCCCTTCGTGAAGCTTCTTTATCTTTTTGGCCGGGATTCCTGCAGCGGCAATCAGATCATAGGTGTTCTGTGTTGCTACAATGTTAAATCCGTCCTCATAGAAGCTTCTTGCCACATCCACAACCTCTGCCTTATCCTTGCGGTTTACGGAGATTAAAACTGTTCCTTCCAGCGGAAGTCTGGACTGGGTAGCTTCCTGAGCCTTGAAGAAGGCTTCGCCGTAAGATGGAGACAGGCCTAAAACCTCACCGGTGGAACGCATTTCCGGTCCCAGAATCGGGTCAACCTCCTGGAACATATTGAATGGGAATACGGCCTCTTTTACTCCGTAGTAAGGAATATCCTGCTCTTTTAAGGTAGAGACAGGAGAGGGACGTCCAGTCAGCTCAGAGGTAATGATATCGGTAGCCAGCGGCACCATGTGGATATTGCAGACCTTAGATACCAGCGGAACGGTACGGGATGCACGGGGATTTGCTTCCAGTACATAAACCTTTCCGTTTTCGATGGCGTACTGCATATTCATCAGACCCTTTACATGCATCTCTTCTGCAATTTTTCTTGTATATTCCTTGATGGTTTCCAGATTTTCTCTGGAAATCTGAACGGAAGGAATGATGCAGGCGGAGTCACCGGAGTGAACGCCAGCCAGCTCAATATGTTCCATAACAGCCGGTACAAAAGCATGGGTACCGTCACTGATGGCATCTGCCTCGCACTCAGTTGCATGGTTTAAGAACCGGTCAATCAGAATCGGACGATCTGGGGTTACGCCTACAGCAGCTTTCATGTAGTTTACCATGCTGGCATCATCGTATACGACTTCCATACCGCGTCCGCCAAGAACGTAGGAAGGACGAACCATAACCGGATAGCCGATTTTGGAAGCAATTTCCAGGGCCTCTTCTACTGTGGTAGCCATACCGGATTCCGGCATGGGGATTTCCAGTTTATCCATCATAGCACGGAACAGATCACGGTCTTCTGCCAGATCGATGACAGAAGGAGCGGTTCCCAGAATACGGACGCCGTTTTTCTCCAGATCTGCAGCCAGATTCAGAGGAGTCTGACCACCAAACTGAGCGATAACACCTACTGGCTGCTCTTTTTTGTAGATACTTAAAACGTCTTCCAGAGTCAGAGGCTCGAAATACAGCTTGTCAGAGGTATCGTAATCAGTAGAAACTGTTTCCGGATTGCAGTTTACGATAATAGTCTCAAAGCCAAGCTTTTTCAGGGCCAGGGAAGCGTGAACGCAGCAGTAGTCAAATTCGATACCCTGTCCGATTCGGTTGGGACCTCCGCCCAGAATCATAACCTTGGGTTTCTCGGTGCGAATAGGATTCTTGTCCGGTGCATTGTAGGTGGAATAATAGTAGGCGCTGTCCTCAGTTCCGCTTACATGAATTCCCTCCCAGGCTTCCTCTACACCCAGCTCGATCCGGCGATTGCGGATAGAATCCTCCGGAACTGCAAGCAGCTGGCTTAAATATTTGTCAGAGAAACCGTCTTTTTTGGCAGCAGTCAGCATCTCATCTGAAGGCAGGCTTCCCTTGCAGGCAAGAAGAGCCTCTTCCTCCTCTACCAGTTCCTTCATCTGCTCAATAAACCATGCTTTTACCTTGGTAATTTCATGGATCTCGCTGACAGTGGCACCCTTACGCAGGGCCTCATACATAATGAAATGACGTTCACTGGAAGGAGTAATCAGCATCTGAAGCAGCTCGTCCTTTGTTCTGGTATCAAAGTCTTTTGCATGACCCAGGCCATAGCGTCCAGTCTCCAGGCTTCGGATAGCCTTCTGGAAAGCTTCTTTGTAATTTTTACCAATACTCATAACCTCGCCGACAGCGCGCATCTGAGTGCCCAGGTGATCTTCAACGCCTTTGAATTTTTCAAAGGCCCAGCGGGCAAATTTGATTACAACATAATCGCCGCCGGGAACGTATTTGTCCAGAGTTCCGTACTTTCCGCAGGGAATATCCTTTAAGGTCAGTCCCGTAGCCAGCATGGCGGATACCAGGGCAATGGGGAAGCCGGTAGCCTTGGAAGCCAGAGCAGAGGAGCGGGAGGTGCGGGGGTTAATTTCGATTACAATAATCCGATCGGAAACCGGATCATGAGCAAACTGTACGTTGGTTCCGCCGATAACCTGTACGGAGTCAACAATTTTATAAGCCTGTTCCTGCAGACGCTTCTGACATTCCTCAGAAATGGTAAGCATAGGAGCAGAGCAGAAGGAGTCGCCGGTATGTACACCCAGGGGATCGATATTTTCAATGAAGCAGACGGTGATCATATTGCCTTCGCAGTCGCGGACAATTTCCAGTTCCAGCTCTTCCCAGCCCAGAATAGACTCCTCTACCAGTACCTGGCCTACCAGGCTGGCCTGAAGACCTCTGGCACATACGGTTTTCAGCTCCTCTTTGTTGTAAACCAGGCCGCCGCCTGCACCGCCCATGGTATAGGCAGGACGAAGTACAACCGGGTATCCCAGCTTGTCTGCAATGTCCAGGGCCTCTTCAACGGTGTAAGCCACCTCACTGCGGGCCATTTCAATGCCCAGTTCATTCATGGCTTTTTTAAATTCTACACGGTCTTCTCCCCGCTCAATGGCGTCTACCTGAACGCCGATTACCTTTACGTTGTATTTGTCCAGAATGCCTGCCTTGTTTAATTCTGAACACAGATTCAGGCCAGATTGGCCGCCAAGATTGGGAAGTAGCGCATCAGGACGCTCTTTTGCAATAATCTGTTCCAGACGCTCTACGTTCAGGGGCTCAATATAAGTAACATCTGCTGTCTCCGGATCGGTCATGATGGTAGCCGGGTTGGAATTAACCAGCACAATTTCATAACCGAGATTTCTCAGAGCCTTGCAGGCCTGAGTTCCGGAATAGTCAAACTCACAGGCCTGACCAATGATAATAGGGCCGGACCCAATAATAAGTACCTTATGAATATCCGTTCTCTGTGGCATAAGTGGTATCCTCCTTTTTTTCTGATATAATATTATATAGGAAAACAAAAAAAGCGCAACAAGAACAATTTTCAGAAAAACTAAAAAAAATTTTGCAATAAAAAGACTGGAGTTTTATGCTACAATTGTACTAAATAAACTAAAAAACAGGAAAATTAAAAAAATATAGAAATTTTAGAAGAATTCTATTAAAAAAAGGAAGAAAAAGGAGTAAATATGGACTATCAGATTCTGCGGTCGGAAAGAAAAACGGTTGTAATTCAGGTGGAAACAGATGGAACTGTGACTGTCCGGGCGCCAAAGCGATGCAGTTTCAGAAAAATTGATAACTTTGTACGAGAAAAAGAACACTGGATTCGGACAAAGCAGGAAGAGATTGCTGTTAATCGGAAAAAATTTTCTGAAAAAAAACTGACCGAGAAGGAGCGCGAAAGCCTTCGGCAGAAAGCCGGAATTTTGTTAGGGGAACGGACAGCCCTGTATGCAGAGCGGATGCAGGTTTCCTACAAAAGAATTACCATACGTGATCAGAAAACAAGGTGGGGCAGCTGCAGCACTGCAGGAAATCTTAATTTTAACTGGAGGCTGGTGCTGGCCCCCAGGGAGGTTCTGGATTATGTGGTAATTCACGAGCTGGCTCACCGGAGAGAAATGAATCATTCTGCTGCATTCTGGAGAATTGTGGAGGCGGAGATGCCGGATTACAGAAAATATCGGGACTGGCTTAAGAAAAACGGCAGTTTTCTAATGGAAATGTAGGGAGAAAACCGGAAAAATGACAGTTGCCTCCTCTTTTTTTCTGTGATAAACTTTTTGAAGTTTTTTTCGCGTTATAGAAATGCTTCGCAGTAGAAGGAAGAAAATGATTTCATGGAGGAAAGAGACTGTTATGACAAATGATATGACAAAGGGAAGTCCGGTGCGGCTGATATTGTCGTTTATGATTCCTACCTATCTGGGCAATATTTTTCAGCAGTTTTACAATCTGGTTGATTCGATAGTGGCTGGCCGTTATATCGGCGTCAATGCCCTGGCGGCTATTGGAAGCACCGCCTCTCTGATTTTTCTGGTCATCGGCTGGCTTAACGGCATTACCAGCGGCTTTGCTATTATGGTGGCTCAGAGCTTTGGGGCAAAGGATTACCGGAAGATGCGCCATTATATCGCCATGTCTATTTTACTGTGCTTTGGCTTTGTGGTGGTGATGACAGGGGGACTGCTGGTGCTGAATGTTCCCATTCTGAGACTGATCAATACACCGGCAGATATTATTGGAGATACGGCGGCTTATATGCGGATCATTTATGCAGGTCTGTTTGTGACAGGAGCTTACAATGCTTTTGCTGCAGTTCTGAGGGCGTTGGGTGACAGCCGTTCTCCTCTGTATTTTCTGATTGTTTCTGCATTCATTAATGTGGTGCTGGATATTTTCTTTATTGTCCGCCTGCACATGGGCGTGGACGGCTGTGCATGGGCAACCGTGATTTCGCAGGGAATTTCTGCTCTTCTCTGTCTGATTTACATGATTCGGAGATTTGAGCTTTTAAAATTATCAAAAGAGGATTTTCGGAAGGATTTTCCGGTTATGGGAAGACTTCTGGCTATCGGAATTCCTATGGGCTTGCAGTTTTCCATTACGGCAATCGGAACCATCATTGTTCAGGGGGCTGTCAATATTTTCGGTGCTGTGTACATCGCAGGCTTTTCTGCAGCCGGAAAAATTCAGAATCTGGTTGCTTCTGTGTTTGTATCCTTTGGGGCCACCATTGCTACCTATGTGGGGCAGAATAGAGGAGCTGGAAACATGGAGCGGATTCGTCAGGGAGTCCGCAGCACCCAGATTATGATTCTGATCTGGAGCGTGGTCATGTTTACTTTTATTCAGATAGCAGGCGGACCCATGATACATATTTTTGTGGATCCGGCTCAGACTGAGGTGGTTCAGGCCGCAAAGGATTATTTCACAGCTGTGGCATGGTGTTATCCTTTCCTGGGAAGCATTTTCCTGTACCGGAATGCCCTGCAGGGACTGGGATATGGCCTTGTGCCTATGATGGGCGGGGTATTTGAACTGGTGGCCAGAGCTTTGGTAGTTATGATAACGGTTCGTCTGGAACTGGGCTATATGGCTACCTGTGCCTCAGATCCGGCTGCCTGGATGGCAGCGCTGATTCCGCTGGTGCCCTATTACATTCATGTGATGAAGAAAATAAAAACTTGACAAGGCGCGTCTGTCGGTATATGATGAGGGCGTTGCAGGAAATGCAGCAAAAATATAATAAGAAAAGCAGAGTAGGTCTGTGTGCGTTAAGTGCCAGCCGGACAGGGAGTTGCCGGCAGGACGAAAAGGAGAAGTTTCTTCTTGCGGTACACAAACTGCATCCCGCTGCGAAGAGGGCGGAGAAGCGTGCAGAAAAAAGCTTCTCATATGTCTCCTTTGTAGTTTGAGAGGTCTGCAAAGGAGGTAATTTTTATGAAGAAATTAGCAACTTTGTTCACCGATTCCTGGAATGAATTTCACCAGGTCAGAACCATCACCACCGCAGCCATGTTCGGGGCGATTTCTGTGGTACTGGGGTATTTTACCATTGCAATCGGGGACTACATTAAAATCGGGTTTTCCACCATATGCAATCAGTTTGTGTATTACCTGTTTGGACCCGTTGTCGGAGGATTTTTTGGCGGGGCATTGGATGTGCTGAAGTTTTTAATTAAGCCGACAGGAGCATTTTTTCCGGGATTTACCATTGGAGCTATGATTGGCGGTGTACTTTATGGCTGCTTTTTTTATAAAAAGCCCATAGCTCTGCCCAGAGTTCTGGCAGCAGAATTTACAGTAAGCCTGGTGTGCAATGTTCTTTTGGGAACCCTGTGGCTCAGTATGCTTTACGGAAAAGGATTTCTGGCACTTTTGCCAATGCGGATATTTAAAAACTTGGTCATGTGGCCGGTGAATTCCATGCTGTTTTACACCATCGGAAAAACGCTGGAGGCGGCCGGCGTATTCCGGACTCTGAAAATGTCCGGAGGAAGAAAAATCAGGAGAGGGACTCCTTAAAAGAGTCTCCCTCCTGATTTTTCATAATTTTTCATATTATAGAGTTTTATTCGAGGCGTTCCTGTCAGAGTCTGTGAAGATGCGTCAAGTCTCCAGGATGGGGGACAGGGCTTTTCCGTACTTGTCAGAGAATGCGCCCTGGGATTCAATGCTGCGGCGAATGTTTAACATCCGCTGATCTGTGGCGGCGATGGTTTCCGCACACTGGCGAAGCTCCTCACTGATCTGATCGGACACATCACCAATATCTTTTTTGTACTTCAGCTGGTGATCCAGGCTGGCCCAGAAATCCATGGCAATGGTGCGGATCTGAACCTCCACCCGCAGATTCTTTTTTTCTTCTGAAAAGAAAACAGGAATCTCAATAATCAGGTGATAGCTGCGATAGCCATTGGGCTTGGGATGCTTGATGTAATCCTTGATGGTAATAACCGTAATGTCATCCTGACTGACCAGCATATTGGCAACGGCATAAATATCATCAACAAAGGAGCAGACTACGCGGATTCCCGCAATGTCGTCCAGATTCTGCATCATGGATTCCAGCGACACAGGGAGATTGCGGCGCTGAAGCTTTTCTACAATACTTAAAGGCTTTTTCACCCTGGATTTGATTACTTCAATGGGGTTGCGCTGGTTGCGGACGGAAAGCTCGTCGTTGAGAACCTCCAGCTTGGTTTTTACCTCCCGGATAGCGCAGGTGTACATCATCATAGCCATTTGAAATTCTCTGGCCTGACTGATCAGGGCGTCGGGAACAGGAACAAGGTTGGGGACATTGACAGCAGATTGAACCAGCTCGCTGTTGGGATTCATATTGAAATTCATCAGTAATACCTCACAAAATTTTTGCACAGAAATAAAATTCTTTGGCTTTTCTATCTTCATTATAGCAGATATCTGTGTTCAGACAAGGAACAAATCATTAAATTTTAGAGAATTTTTAACGCCTTTTTACGCTACATGAAAAGAGCAGATTTGCTGTGGATTTTTCTGGTTTTCCCGTAAAACGGGAAATCTGAGCGGGCAGGGCAGTTTTAGGCTTTCCCTTTTTGTGAATCTGTGGTATTCTATCCTTTAGGGCTGTCCGGGGCAAACTGCGGACGGCAGAACCTAGGAGGTATTTACATGAGCGAAAATTGTACCCATAACTGCAGCTCCTGCGGGGAGAACTGCAGCAGCCGCACTGCAGAGCAGACCAGCTTTTTAGAGCCGTTAAATCCGGCCAGCAGTGTCAAAAAAGTAATTGGAGTTGTCAGCGGAAAAGGCGGAGTAGGAAAATCTCTGGTAACTGCGCTGATGGCAGTAAAAATGAACAGCATGGGAAAGCATACAGCGATTCTGGATGCTGATATTACAGGACCGTCTATTCCGAAGGCGTTTGGCCTGGGGGTTGACGGAGTTTCCGTAAATCCGGATGGTCTGATGGTTCCGGCAACCACAGCGACAGGCATTGAGATTATGTCAGCCAACCTGCTTCTGGATCACGATACAGATCCGGTTATCTGGAGAGGTCCGGTTATTGCAGGCGCAGTAAAGCAGTTCTGGCAGGAGGCACTCTGGGAGAATGTGGATTATATGTTTGTAGATATGCCGCCGGGAACCGGTGACGTTCCCTTAACGGTATTCCAGTCTCTTCCGGTTGACGGCATTCTGATTGTAACCTCTCCGCAGGAGCTGGTTTCCATGATCGTTGCAAAGGCTGTGAACATGGCAAAGAAAATGAACATTCCGATTCTGGGACTGGTAGAAAATATGAGCTATCTGGAGTGCCCGGACTGCGGAAAGAAGATTTCTGTATTCGGAGAGAGCCATATTGATGAGATTGCGAAGGAGCATGAGCTTCCGGTTCTGGCCAAGCTTCCCATTGACCCTGTGATTGCAAAGCATGTGGACGAGGGTCTGGTAGAGTACCTGGAGGAAAGCTGGATGGACGAGGCAGCAAAGAAGGTTCTGGAGCTGTAAGTCCACTCAGGAACCATAGGCTTCCCATGGAAGGTGCAAAACTGCATAAATCAGTAAAAGTAAAAGGACAGGGCTTCCGTAATGCGGAACCCTGTTTTTTTGTATAGGGCCAGGGCGGCATGGTTGTCAGCGGAAACCTGAAGGATTACCCGGGAAATATTTTTTTGTGCAGCCATATCCAGGAAAAGCCGGATCATGGCAGTGCCCAGGCCCTGGCCGCGAAAGGCCGGAAGTATCTCTACCTGGTGAAGACAGACGCAGTCGTTCCCGGTCCAGGTAGTAAGAAAGGTTCCCACAGGACAGTCAGAGGAAGGGCTTTCAGAAATACCGGTATGAAAACTCCAGCATAAGGTTTCGCTGTCATCAGGGGAGGGCGAACTGTTAAGAAAGGTATCTGACTGGTTGGCTTTTTCCTGAGAATACGGAAGCTGCATCTGATTTTGCGTGCTGTCTGTTGTCTGAGGAGTCCATTCCATCTGGTATTCTGTGGTATCCAGCTGAGCGCCCAGAGCCTCCAGTGTATTCAGGGTATCCGGACAGGCTCCGGATACGGGAAAGAGAATATCATACTCCTCAAAATCCTCAAGAGCGCGGCTGAGCAAAGCATCAAAGCATCCTTTCCGGCGAAAGGCGGGCAGGGTAAAGGCTGTGCATTCCACAACTGTCTCACCGCAGGGGACCATAGCCAGAGCTGCGCAGAGGGTGCCTTCGCTGGAATACAGAAGGTAGTGGCAGGCATTTTCCTGAGGCTCTGCCGGATAGGAAAGGCGGATAGAGTCATGGAGGCAGCAGTTCAGGACCAGATTTTTTGTTTCTTTTGTCTGGATGTCTGTAAGCGGAAGCTTTTTTTGCAAAGTGGAAAAATCAGGGGAAAATCGGGAAACATATGTCATAGGGAAATGGCTCCTTTCTGGTCAGTCAAAGTGATTCCAGTATACAGAAAAAACACAAAGAATACAAGAAATAGGATTGTTATTTTCACATTGCAGTGCTAAAATACGTGACTGTATCTTTGTTATACAGGAACTTATTCAGGACGGGGCATCTTCTTGTCCGGCAAAGCGGTTCTGAATAGTTACGTTATACAAAAGAAGAGTTCTGAATAAGGAGGAGCAACGTCAATGAAATACGTAAAAGAATGCCTGATTATTTTTGGAATAACTCTGGCGGGAGAAGTGCTGAATGGTATTTTGCCGCTTCCTGTTCCGGCAGGCGTGTACGGTCTTTTTCTGCTTCTGTTTCTGCTCTGCAGAGGTATTTTGAAGCTGGAGGATGTGGAGGCTACGGGAAATTTTCTTCTGGATACCATGCCAATTATGTTTATTCCCGCCTGTGTGGGACTGATGGAAAGCTATGCAGATATGAAGGAAAATCTGATTCCTCTGTTTGTAATCAGTCTGGCATCTACGGTGATCGTTATGGCAGTGACCGGAATGGTGGCAGAGCGGATTCTGTCAGGCAAAAAAACGGAGGAAGAAAAAGGAGGAGAAAAGAAATGACATTTTTGCAGCAGTCTTTATATCTTGGATTCGTAATCAGCATACTGGCTTATCTCTGCGGCGTGTGGCTGAAGAAAAAGCTGGGGTGGGCAATTTTAAATCCGCTTCTTGTTTCTGTGGTCCTTGTGATTGGATTTCTGACCGTTTTTGGAATTGATTATAAAACCTACAACAGCAGCGCCAGTGTCATCAGCTATCTCCTGACTCCGGCCACGGTCTGTCTGGCAATTCCTCTGTATAAGCAGCTGGAGCTTCTGAAAAAGCATTTTGCGGCAATTCTGACAGCAATTATTTCTGGTGTATTTACCAGTGCAGCCAGTATTTTTGCGATGAGTCTTGTATTTCGTCTGGATCATGGAACCTATGCAAGTCTGCTTCCAAAATCGATTACTACGGCAATCGGAATGGGAATCAGTGAGGAAGTAGGAGGAATGGTAACGGTTACCGTTGTGTGTATTATTGCTACCGGAATTTTTGGAAATATTATCGGAGAAACGGTTTTTCGTATTTTGGGCATTCAGGATCCTATGGCAAAGGGACTGGCCCTGGGAACCTCAGCCCATGCCATTGGAACAGCAAAGGCGCTGGAGCTGGGAGAAGTGGAAGGCGCCATGAGTAGCCTTTCCATCGCAGTAGCTGGAATTTTGACAGTGATTGCTGTTCCTCTGGCAGTGGGGCTGATTTAGTTCCTGTTTACTGGCTTGTAAGTAAATAGGAACCTGATTTGACGAAGCCTTTGAAATTCCGGTGTGAACAGCTTGAAAGCCGTTCGCGGATATGATAAAATGACAGGTAAGATGCATATCTGCGGTCTGAAGAAAGGCTCTGCAGTGTCTGCTTTGGCGGCAGTGTCAGAATTGCCCCTTGGAGGGTTTCTTACAATATATAATTCAGGGACAGGGCGCAGTAAGCGAATATATGTGAACACATGAGGAGGATATGATGATTCAGCAGTTGATTGAGAAAATTCAGAAAACCAAGGCACCGATTTGCGTAGGACTGGATCCGATGTTAAATTATATTCCGGAGCATATTCTGAAAAAGTCTTTCGGAGACTTCGGTGAGACTCTGGAGGGAGCGGCAGATGCGATCTGGAATTTCAATAAGGAGATTGTGGATCACACTTTTGATCTGATTCCTTCTGTAAAGCCGCAGATTGCCATGTATGAGCAGTTCGGTATTGAAGGATTGAAGGTATATGAGAAAACCGTTCGCTATTGCCAGGATAAGGGACTTCTTGTTATCGGTGATGCAAAGAGAGGCGATATCGGTTCTACCTCTGCAGCCTATGCAACAGCTCACCTGGGCAAGGTAAAGGTTGGAAACAGCGTGTGCACGGCCTTTAATACAGAATTCCTGACGGTAAATCCCTATCTGGGAACCGATGGCGTAAAGCCCTTTGTGGATGTGTGCAAGGCAGAGGATAAGGGTCTGTTTGTACTGGTAAAGACTTCCAATCCTTCCAGCGGAGAGTTCCAGGATAAGCTGGTTGACGGCCGCCCGGTTTATGAGCTGGTAGCTGATAAGGTGGTAGAGTGGGGAGCTGACTGCATGGATGGTGCATACAGCAATGTAGGCGCTGTAGTGGGAGCAACTTATCCGGAGATGAGCGCTATTTTAAGAAAGCTGATGCCGAATACCTATTTCCTGGTTCCGGGATACGGCGCTCAGGGCGGTACTGCAAAGGATCTGAAGCCCTGCTTCAATGAGGATGGACTGGGTGCAATTGTAAACTCTTCCCGCGGCATTATTGCAGCATACAAGCAGGAGAAGTACGCCCGCTTTGGAGCTGAGCACTTTGCAGAGGCTTCCAGACAGGCTGTGCTGGATATGGTTGCAGATATTAACAGCGTTCTGTAAGGGAGAGAGGCAGATTCATGGGAAAAGTAAAAATGACAGCGAAGGTAGTCAGTCAGCAGGCTCTGACAGACGATATCTTCAGTATGTGGATTCAGGCAGATGAGATTGCCGGAGCAGCTGTTCCGGGACAGTTTATTTCTGTCTATACAAAGGATACGGGAAAGCTGCTTCCCCGTCCTATCAGCCTTTGTCAGGTTGATAAAGAAAAGGGCCAGCTCCGGATCGTATACCGGGTAGTTGGTGCAGGAACCAGCCAGTTTTCCGGATATCAGGCTGGGGATGATATTGAAATTATGGGCCCTCTGGGCAATGGCTTCCCGCTGGAGCGGGCTGCCGGCAAGAAAGTATTTCTCATTGGCGGAGGTATCGGAATTCCTCCCATGCTGGAGCTGGCAAGGCAGCTGGACTGCGAGAAGCAGGCAGTTTTAGGCTATCGCGATGTTCTGTTTTTAAATGACGAATTTGAAAAATTCAGCGATGTCTATGTGGCAACAGAGGACGGCAGCGCCGGAACAAAGGGAAATGTGCTGGATGCCATTCGGGAAAATGGCCTGAAGGCAGATGTGATCTTTGCCTGCGGACCAACCCCCATGCTGCGTGCACTGAAGGCTTATGCAGAAGAGCATGAGATTGAATGCTGGCTTTCTCTGGAAGAGAAGATGGCCTGCGGAATCGGCGCATGTCTGGCCTGTGTATGTCAGTCCAAAGAGGTAGATGAACATTCCCATGTACACAACAAACGGATCTGTAAGGATGGTCCCGTATTCCTGGCACAGGAGGTGGAACTGTAATGAACACAAAGGTAACTCTTGCCGGTGTGGAACTGAAAAATCCGGTTATGACAGCTTCCGGAACCTTTGGAAGCGGCGCAGAGTACAGCGAGTTTGTAGATTTAAACCGCCTTGGCGCAGTGGTAACCAAGGGGGTAGCCAATGTGCCCTGGCCGGGGAATCCAACACCCAGAATTGCAGAGGTACATGGCGGAATGCTGAATGCTATCGGGCTTCAGAATCCGGGAATTGATGTATTTGTAAAACGGGATATTCCTTTTTTGAAGCAGTATGATACCAAGATCATTGTCAATGTCTGCGGAAAAACCACAGAGGACTATATTGAGGTTGTGGAGAGCTTGGGAGATGAGCCAGTGGATATGCTGGAAATCAATATCTCCTGTCCCAATGTAAAAGAGGGCGGCATTGCCTTTGGTCAGGATCCGAAGGCTGTAGAGGCCATTACCAGAGAGGTAAAGCGTCACGCAAAGCAGCCGGTGATTATGAAGCTGAGTCCCAATGTGACAGATATTACGGTGATGGCAAAGGCGGCTGAGGCCGGCGGCGCAGATGTGCTCTCTCTGATCAATACTCTGACAGGCATGAAGATTGATATTAACCGGAGAACCTTTGCTATAGCCAATAAGACCGGAGGTATGTCCGGTCCTGCCGTGAAGCCGGTGGCAGTGCGTATGGTATACCAGGTAGCCAATGCAGTGAAGCTTCCGATTATCGGAATGGGAGGAATCGCGACAGCAGAAGACGCTCTGGAATTTCTTATGGCAGGCGCTACGGCTGTTTCTGTGGGAACTGCCAATTTCTACAATCCCTATGCGACAGTAGAGATTGCAGAGGGCATTGAAAATTACATGAAGAAATATCAGATCGATGATGTGAATCAGCTGATTGGCTGCGTAAAATAAGTAACAGTGTTTTCTGTTTGAAGCTTCGCATGGCTGAACTGTTACTAAAATAAAAGGAGAAGATTATGGAAGCATATAAGAAAGAATTTATTGAATTTATGATTGACTGTGAGGTTCTGAAATTTGGTGATTTTGTAACCAAAAGCGGAAGAAAGACACCGTTTTTCGTAAATACCGGATTTTACCGCACAGGAACCCAGCTGCGCCGTCTTGGCGAATATTACGCAAAGGCTATCCAGAATACCTTCGGTATGGATTTTGACGTTCTGTTTGGACCGGCCTACAAGGGAATTCCCCTGACAGTAGCAACCACTATGGCAATCAGTGAATTTTACGATGCTGATATTAAGTACTGCTCCAACCGGAAAGAGGTAAAGGATCACGGCGATAAGGGAATCCTTCTGGGCAGCCCCATTCAGGATAAAGATAAAGTCGTAATTATTGAGGATGTAACTACAGCAGGAACCTCCATTGAGGAGACTCTGCCGATTATCAAAGCCCAGGGCGATGTTGACGTAATGGGACTGGTTGTTTCTGTTGATCGTATGGAGCGGGGCAAGGGAACCAAATCTGCATTAAAGGAAATCGAAGAAAAATACGGATTTAAGACAACTGCCATTGTAACCATGGGTGAGGTGGTAGAGCATCTCTATAACCGTCCTTATAAGGGAAGAGTTATTATTGATGATAAGCTGAAGGAGGCAATCGACGCTTACTACGAGCAGTATGGCGCTGAGAATTAAATCGCTTTTTGGCAGGCTAAGTGAGGAGAATCAGGATGGAAAAGGTTTATAAAACCATGCAGCGCACAGGCGCATTCAGCATTGTTATTGGAATCGTGGTGCTGATTACCGGTCTGACAGTAGGAATCGGTTCGATTATCTGCGGCGGACTTTTACTGAAACGCAAAGGCGATATTACGTTTTAAGAAAAAGCAGTTTCTGTTTTGCAAAGGACAGAAACTGCTGTTTTTCCAAAAAGGGAATAAATGATAGAAATTTGAATGAGAAAATAATTCCGCTCA
Organism: Lachnoclostridium sp. Marseille-P6806; assembly: GCF_964238185.1. NCBI lineage: Bacteria > Bacillati > Bacillota > Clostridia > Lachnospirales > Lachnospiraceae > Lachnoclostridium > Lachnoclostridium sp. Marseille-P6806. The sequence continues at coordinate 7,066 of NZ_CAXSLG010000010.1, read as the reverse complement.
GGCGGGTAGAGATAGATTGCTGAGGATTTTTATGATAAGGAATACAACCAGGAATCAGAAGCTGGGATGGGTGCTGTTTATTGCCTATCTGGCGCTTCTGGTTTACTTTTTAATATTTTCAGAGTCTTTGGGCCGTGATGCCTCTCAGAGGGATTATGCCTATAATCTGGAGCTGTTTAAAGAGATTCGAAGATTTTACGTTTACAGAAAGCAGTTGGGAATGGAGGCCTTTCTGCTGAATGTGTTTGGAAATGTGATTGCATTTATGCCCTGCGGTTTTTTTCTTCCGATTGTCAGCCGGAGATCCCGCAAATGGTATAATACCGTGCTGTTAGGCTTTCTTCTGAGTCTTAGTGTGGAAACCCTTCAGCTGGTTCTGAGAGTGGGCAGCTTTGATGTAGATGATCTGCTGCTGAACACTCTGGGAGGCGGTCTGGGATATCTTGTAAACCGCATGATTCAGAAGGTGCGCATAAGGAGGAAAAAAGTTGCCAAAGGTTAAGAAAAAGATTTCCTATATAAAAAAGCCCTTTTCCAGAAAAAGCTTTATTAGTGTGGGCTTTGCTGCGGCAGCTCTTATCTGCTGCGGCTTCAGCCTGGGACTCAGCGTGTCTCACCAGGGAAATGGTGGATTAAATGTGGCGGCCTGGGGACTGAGCAGTTTGATTTTTTCCTTTATAGGAGGCTTTTATGGGCTGATCTCCTTTATGGAGAGAGAAAAAAATTATCTTTTTGCTAAAATTGGTCTGGGAGTCAGCGGAGTTTTGCTGATTGTCTGGATTGTGCTGGTGATTGCAGGAATTGCAGGCTGATGACAGAAGAATCATAGAGCGTTAAAAAGCTTTGACAGGCAGAAAGAAATGGGAATGCAGGGATGAGGAGCCCTGGTGCTCCCAGGAAAGGAAGACAGAATGAATTATCAGGAATTATGGAATGAGGAAAATACGCAGATTACGGAGCGGTATGATTTGGCATCTGACCGGATTCAGGAGATTCCCGGAGAAAACAGAATTCCGGAGCCGTTTCGCAGTTATTTTACAGAGATGAGCCGTTTTGCAGGGCAGATTGAGGAACTGGCAAGAAGACAGCTGAGGGATGAGCTGGAGAGTCTGTCTCTGGAGGAATTAAAGGAGTTGAACGACAGTCTGTACCGGGATATTCTTCCGGAGCATTACGGGGAAAGCTACGGCAATCCGGAGTATGCGGCAGAAAAGCTGGGAGAAGACTGGGGGCCTCTTTTGTCTGCATTTTATGCGCAGTTTAGAGGTGCGATTGTGTTTGCCTATGAGTGCAGACTGACAGATATTACCATTCTGTTTGAAACCCTGCTGGAGCTTTACGGGGAATTTGCCGATGCAGCAGGGCATAATCCTTCAGGGCTTCCGGATATCCGGAATGTGAAGGATGTTCTGTACTGGTTCTTCAGCGATTATACAGACGTAACCCTTACCTACCGTATCAGAGAGCAGCTGGATCCGGAGCTGACCTTTGCAAGGGATCGGATTATGGACAGCGATCTGTCGGATCTGCGGTATCTGTACAGCTTTGGAGAATACATTTCAGAAACTGAGCTTCAGGTAGCAGAATTTTTAAATAGTCTTCCTCAGGAGACTATTGATCAGATGGCTTATGCTTATACAGAAGGATACCGGAAGGGCTTTGAGGTGACCGGAAGGGAGCTTTCTTCCAAAAAGACGGTGGGAATTCGCTATGAGCTGGGCTTTGAACGGATGATTCGGGCTGCGATCCTGCAGTTTGAGGCTATGGGATTAAAGCCGGTGATTTACAGAGCGCCTGTATGGCTGGTGACAAAGACCCCGGGACGGAGAATCGGTTATCACGGTACCTCTCCCAACAGCCAGTTTGATTACGATCACCGATATGATCAGGCTATCTTTTTTGATAAGGCATTTAAGGAGAGAAAGCTGGCTGTGCTGAGGACTGCCTACGAGACATATAAAAAAGAGGCATCCTGGTATGCAGGCCCAGCTGTGGTGGAAACCTTCGGAGAGGAGGGCTTTCAGCCGGTGAATAAGGAGGCTGCCTATGTTTTAAGTGAAAAGCAGCAGGAGCTGACCATTGCCTATTCCAATGAGTCCATGCCCATTGTAAATCAGTATATTCCCGGAGATGAGACCAGCTTTACGATTATTGCCTTTCCTGTTCCGGCGATTGGAGAGGATTTCCAGGAGATCTTTTCTGAAACGATCCGAATCAATACTCTGGATTATGAATGGTATAAGGATGTACAGCAGAAGCTGATCGATGTTTTGGATCAGGCGGAGTATGTGACCGTTAGCGGAAGGGGAGCAAATGAAACAAACCTGAAAATTTCTCTTCATCTTCTGACGGAGCCTCAGAAACAGACGAATTTTGAAAACTGTGTGGCTGATGTGAATATTCCGGTAGGGGAAGTATTTACTTCTCCGATTCTGGCAGGAACAGAGGGACTTCTTCATGTGGAAAATGTATATATTGGAGAATTCCAGTTTAAGAATCTCAGAATGCGATTTGAAGAAGGAAAAATTACCGAATATTCCTGTGACAATTTTGAAAATCCCCAGGAAGGAAAGGATCTGATTCGCCAGCAGATTATGAAGAATCATGACACGCTGGCAATGGGCGAATTTGCCATTGGAACGAATACGGCAGCTTATGCTATGGCCAGACGGTTCGGAATTGTGGAAAAGCTTCCGATTCTGATTGCAGAGAAAATGGGCCCCCACTTTGCAGTGGGAGATACCTGTTACAGCTGGAGCGAGGATTCGGCTGTGTACAATCCAGACGGAAAGGAAATCATTGCGCGGGATAATGAGGTATCGCTGATGCGAAAAGAGGATCCCTCCAAGGCATATTATGGATGCCATACGGATATTACGATTCCCTATTCTGAGCTGGGAGATATCACTGCTGTCTGCAGAGATGGGAAGACGCTGGCAGTAATTCGGAATGGAAAATTTGCAGTTGAGGGAACGGAAGCATTAAATAAGGAATTAGGCGAGTAAGTGGCCGAAGCTGTTTGAGTCTGCTTTTAACAGGGGAAATGATGAGTAGAGTACAGAAGGAAAAAAAAATAAGGGTTGTATTTGTTCTGTGGATGGCGGTTTGTGCAGTGCTGCTTCTTTTTGGATTTGTAGGAAATACCGTGTTGTTTGAAAGAAAGGTCAGCCGCATCGGAAAAGAATATATCAGGGAAAGCAATGAACAGTTGTCCGCGCATATTCTGGAGCGTCTGAGATTTGGAAGGGAGTTCGTAACGGAATTTGCGGATGCTCTCAGCCGGATGCCGGAATTTTTGCTGACAGAGGAGCTGCTGGACAGAAAGCAGAATGCCTTTCAGCTGGCAGATGTGGTGATTCTTTATGAGGATGGAACTACCTTTCCGGAATCAGGAGAGACGGCTGCTTTTGAACAGTGGATGGAGGAAAATCCGCAGATTTGGAAAAATCCTGAGATATCTTATATAAAAAATGATCGGATTTTGTTTTCTGCGCCAATTCCGGGAGAGTCAGGGAGCAGGCGTGTTGTTGTGGGGAGCCAGTACTATGAGGAGCTGAAGACACTTTCTAATCTGGCAGATTATCAGGAGTATGCAGTCAGCATCCTGATGAATGAAAAAAATCAGGAGGTCATTACCCTTAATGCAGGCTCCGGTGTTTCTTCTAAAGACGAGGAAATCTCCTATGTGCTGGAACAGCTGAAAAACAGGGGGACATGCAGTCAGACGGTTTATGAAGAGAAGCTGCCTTCGGGAAGTCGCATTCATGTAGCTGTATGCCGTCTGGGGGAATCAGGATGGACACAGGTTGCCATGATTCCGTCGGATTTTCTGATGAATCAGGTGCAGACAGAGGTGAAATTATATTTTCTGTTTGCATTGATTCTGTCAGTGGTATTTGGAATTGTTATTTACAGCCAGATCCGGGCCAACAGAATCAGCGAGCGGATGCTGCATACGGATTCTCTGACAGACGGTTTTAACCGGGAAGGCTTTTTAAGAGCAGCAGGGGAGCTTCTGGAAAAGGAAAAAGAGAGCGCTTATTCTGTGGTTTATCTGAATGTGAAGAATTTCCGGTATATTAACGAAAGCTGGGGCGAGGAGGACGGAAATAAAACGTTGATTTTTATTTATAAGGAACTCCAGAAAATGGTGAAGCCTCAGGAACTGGCAGCGCGAAGCAGCATGGATCATTTCTTTTTGCTGCTGGATGAAGCGACGGATTGTGAAATTGAGGAGCGGATTCGCAGAGTGGAAGCGGACATCAATAACAGAATACGAAACCGCTTTGGAAAATACAGCCTGGAATTTTCTGTAGGAGCCTACAGGATGGAGGATGATAACGAGATCAGTCAGGCCATGAATAAGGCAATGCATGCCAGCAGACTGGGGGAAGAAAAGCATATCTGCAGCTTTTATCAGGGAGCGATTGCGGAACAGATCAGCAGAGAAAACCATTTGAACGCTCTGTTTGACGAATCTCTGAGAAATCATGACTTCTATGCATATCTCCAGCCCAAGGTATCTGCCGGTAAGGAGAAATGCTGTGAGGCAGAGGCGCTGGTTCGGTGGATTCATCCCAGGGAAGGCATGATTTATCCTTCTGATTTTATTCCCGTTCTGGAGAGAAATGGAAAAATCTGCAGTTTGGATCTTTATATTTTTGAAGAGATCTGTAGGCTGATACAGTCCTGGATCAGCCAGGGAAAAACCGTTACCCATATTTCGGTGAACCTTTCCCGGTTCCATATCAGGAATGCAGGCAGTGATGTCTGGAAACAGTATCAGGAAATCAAAGAGCGCTATCAGATTCCCGATGGAGTTCTGGAAATTGAACTGACAGAGACAGCGCTGTTGGAATCGCATCAGTTTGAATTTGTAAAGCAGGTACTGGACGGATTCCGCAGGATAGGCATAGCTGTGGCTCTGGATGATTTCGGATTTGCCTATTCGTCCCTGTCGCTGTTAAAGGCCCTGGAGGTGGATACGCTGAAGCTGGACAGAACCTTCTTCCTGAATGAAAGCAAGCGTTCCAGAAATATTGTCTGCAATGTGATCCAGCTGGCTCACAGCCTTCACATGAATGTGGTGGCAGAGGGGATTGAAAATATGGAGCAGGTTCATGCACTGAGAGAGATGGACTGCGACTTGATACAGGGATATGTATATTCCAGACCGATATCAGCAGATGAATTTGAGGCATGGAGAGAGCAATATGAAAAATAACAGTATCAGAGAAGCATTGCCAAGACTGGCAAAGTACATGATTCTATGCATGATTCTTCTGATTCTCCCTGCTAATATTGGATTTCAGATGTATATCCATCACGAGAATCAGAAGGCATCTGCCAATGAAATGTTTCGTCAGGTAGGTCTGTTGATTGAGACCAATGAAAAGGATATGGAGGAAGTCAAGAATGACTTTTCTGAGAGGTGTATCCGAGCAGCAGATATGGCAGCTTATTTTGTGCAGTACAATCCTGAAGTAAAGGACAGTCTGGAGCGGACCAGAGAACTGGCAAAAAAGTTGGATGTGGACGAGCTTCATTACTTTTCCAGAGAAGGGAAAATTTGTGGCGGAACCCATCCAGAATATTACGGACTTTCCTTTGATTCCGGTGAGCAGATGTCATTTTTCCTGCCAATGCTCCAGGATCCTTCACTGAAGCTGTGTCAGGACATTACGCCAAATACGGGTGAGGGAAAGCAGATGCAGTATGCGGCAGTCTGGATGGCGGACGGAAGCGGTATTATCCAGATTGGAATGGAACCAAGGCGGGTTTTTGAGGAAATGGAAAAAAAGAGTCTCAGCGGAATGATTGCCAATATGCCTTCTGTTAATTATGGAGATTTTCTTATCATTGACGCTCAGAGTGAAACGATTGTGGCAGCTACGGCAGACGAGCTGATTGGAAGAGATGTAAGTGAGGCTTTGGATAAAATAAAATCAGGGAAAAATCTGTCTGTGTATCACTACAGGTTTGGCGGAAAAAAGTACTGTGTGTATGTAAGAGCCTACGAGGATTATATTCTGGCAAGAACCTTTCGTTCCAGATATATGATGAAGAACTTTGTGGTATCTTCTGTGTTGGTGCTGATCTATGTGCTTGCAGTGGGAAGTTCCATGATCGCAGCAATTATCTGGTATGTGAATAAACGACTGTCAGACAATATAGACAGCGTTGTTCAGGAGCTGGAAAAGATTGAGGAGGGCAATCTGGAGAATCTGACAATCCAGACGGATATTCAGGAATTTGATGAGTTGATTGCCCGGATCAATCAGCTGATGAAGAGTTTACGTTTGAGCTGGGATAAATTTTCCACCGTGATTGATAAGGGGCGGTTCCCCATTGGAATTTATGAGGAAAATTATTTTTATAAGAGAGTTTTTTTCAGCGAGCGGTTGATTGAAATTCTTGGGATTTCCAGCGAGGATACGGGGCAGGAGAAGGCTCTGGAAGACAGGATAAGAAGTATTTTAAAGGAGATCAGCAGACATGAGGCAGATGCTGAAAATGCTATTTTCCAGTATGACAGAAGCGGGGAAACGATGTATCTGCGCATGGAGATCACAGAGGATGATCAAAGCGTTACGTATTACGTGACAGATGCGACTGCCTGGTGGAAGGAGATGAACCAGCTGAAGGAGGAAAATGTCAGAGACAGCCTGACTGGTCTTTTGAAATAAGGCTACCGCAATCCCACTGGCTTTAGACGGTGGGTTAAGGTAGCCAAAAGCTGAGAATTATTGTATGCTAATGATATGGGAACATGGAAATCTAAAAACAGACACAAATATTTATTACAATACCACATTATTTTCGTCTGCAAATATAGGAAGAAATTACTGGTTTCGCAACAGGTATTAGATGATATAAAGCAGTTTTCATATGAGATATGTCAAAAGCACAAAGTTATTATCAAATACATGGAAACTGACAAAGACCATATTCACTACATGATAGAAACTGAACCTACAATGTCGGTGAGTAAATTGTAAACCTAATGAAAAGTTATACGACTTACCATATATGGAAACGCTATCCGAATTATTTGCGGAAGCATTTC
>NZ_CAXSLG010000009.1:81775-180030 GCF_964238185.1 Lachnoclostridium sp. Marseille-P6806 | reverse complement strand
TTAACGCCTGTGGAGATAGTAGGTTACGAGGTCTGGGAAGCAGGAAGCCCATTGGCTTTAGACAATGGGTAGTTCACGGTCATTTCTCAGACACTACAGGCAGATTATAAAAATTTGCAGGGAAGATCGGCAATCCTGGACTGTGTGGCTGTGGACAGGGAACACAATCTTTACAATGTGGAGATTCAGCAAAAGCGGGAAGGGGCATCCCCGAAGCGAGCCAGATATCACAGCGGTTTACTGGATATGAATCTTCTGGAGCCAGGGGAAGCGTATCAAAAACTTCCCAATAGCTATGTCATACTTATTACGGAAACAGATGCATTGGGGTATCATCTTCCGATTTATCACATCAGCAGAAAGATCCAGGAAAACGGCAGGGATTTTCCAGACTGCGCCCACATTATTTATGTGGATTCCAAAAATCAGGAGGATACCGCGCTGGGACGGCTGATGCATGATTTTCACTGCAAAGCGCCGGAAGAGATGTATAATCCCGTGCTGCGCCAACAGGTTTATCGATTTAAAAATACTAAGGAAGGAGTGACGTTTATGTGCAGAGAGATGGATAAGATTTACAGGGATGGGGAGAGGAACGGCCAGAAGATAGGTCAGAAGATAGGTCAGGAACGAGGCGAAAAGATAGGCCAGGAGCGAGGCGAAAAAATCGGCCAGAAGCGGGGAGAAAAGATTGGCAGAGAACGAGGTGAGAAAATAGGTAAAAAACAAGGTGTAAAAAGTGAACAAAGAAGAATAGTAACTTCATTAAAACGAAAAGGGAAGACAATGGATGAAATAGCATATCTGACAGGAATTCATGAAACTGTGGTGCGGAAATTGCTGGGGTAAGGAAGAAATAAGGCAACAAAGCAACACAGAAAATCAGATTGTTGAACTTCAGGGTCTTGGTATTGATGCTGTTTCTGGTGCAACGCTTACGAGCAATGCCATTTTAGATGGTGTGGCAGACTGTGTGAAGCAGGCAGGAGGAGACGTGGAAGCACTTAAGGCTGTGAAGCCGGAGGTTACGGCAGCAGAGGATGAGGAGCTGACAGCAGATGTAGTTGTAATTGGTGCCGGCGGTGCTCTCAATGCTGTAGATGAAGGCAGTGAGGAGGATCTTGCCAGAGAAGACAGCGTGGACTTCCATTATCAGCAGACCTATGAAGGCGGAGACAAGCAGGGAGATCCGGAACTGGTTCGTAAGCTGGTTGATGAAGCCTATGATGGTGTAGAGTGGCTGATGGATCTGGGAATGGAATTCCAGCCAGGACTCTTTACTGTAACCGGTGGTATGTGGGAGCCGCGCATAAGCCGGTAAAACCGGAGGGATCCGGATTTTTCAAGACCTATCAGGCTTATATGGATAAGAATGAAGGAATTACTATGAAATACGAAACGACAGCAAAACACCTGATTGTTGAGGATGGCGCTGTTGTGGGTGTTGAGTGCGAAGGGAAAACCGGAAACAAAGTGACCGTTAAGGCTAACAATGGTGTGGTTCTGGCTACCGGAGGCTTTGGAAGAAATATTGAGATGCGAGAGAAATACAATGAGGAAACAAAGCTGTGGCCGACACTGGACGAGACCATTCCATCTACCAATACGACAGCGATTACCGGAGATGGTATTGTTATGGCAGAGGAAATCGGCGCAGAACTGGTTCAGATGGGCAATATCCAGCTGCTTCCTCTGGGTGATCCCCAGACAGGAAGCCTGTCAGAAAATATTGAGCATTCTGTAGAGAGCCGTATCTTTGTCAATAAAGAAGGCAATCGTTTTGTAAACGAAGGCGGACGCCGTGATGAGATGACGCTTGCTTTATTTGAGCAGCCGGATACTACAATGTATATTGTAATGAACAGTGACTGCTATCCTACCGGCGATGAGGTAAACAACTTTAATGAAAGCGTAAATTCTCTGGTAGCAGCCGGACGTGCTTACAAGGCAGATACACTGGAAGAACTGGCAGAACAGATTGGTGTTCCGGCTGAAAACCTCAAAGCAAGTGTAGAGGAATATAACCGTCATCGTCTGGGCGGTGATCTGGAAGGTCAGGAGGACGAGTTTGGACGTACTCTGTTTACCGATAATGATCAGAAGAACAACGGCATTGACGATGCTCCTTTCTATGCGGCAGCTCGTGTTCCTACGGTTCATCACACGATGGGCGGTGTAAAGATCAACCTTAACACAGAGGTGATTGATACAGAAGGCAATGTAATCCCGGGACTGTATGCAGCTGGCGAGGTAACCGGCGGTATTTATGGAAGCAATCATCTCGGTGGAAATGCCTTAACTGATACAGTTGTATTTGGAAGAACTGCAGGCGCCAATGCTGCTGCTTATGAAAGATAAGCAGAAAAAGATTCTGACAAGAGCAGGATAATAGTCAGAAAATATCAGGAAGACTGTAAAAAAATTTTGCAGCCTTCCTGATTTGTGTTATAATAAAAACGTAACTATTCAGGACGGCGGGAAATTTGAAAGAAAAAGCTGTGTTAAGCTTACTTGTAAGCGGATTCAGGAGGTGCTTTATGGATAAAAAAAAGCTGGTGATTACCATTGAACGTCAGTATGGAAGCGGCGGAAAAATTGTAGGAAAGAAGCTGTCAGAGGAGCTGGGAATTCCGGCTTATGATGATGAAATTTTGAGTCTGACAGCAGAAAAAAGTGCAGTAGGAGAGCAGTATTTCAGATTGGCAGATGAGAAGGCGGGAAACAATCTTCTGCGTCGAATTGTAGGAGGAATTCGCCATACACTGCCGGGAAATCCCAAAATTGAAGGTGATGTTACATCTCCGGATAATCTGTTCCGTTTTCAGTCAGAGGTGATTCGGGAACTGGCAGAAAATGAATCCTGCGTGATTATTGGCAGATGTGCCGATTATATTCTGGAAACAGCAGGAAAAGAGGATTTGATTAAAATTTTTGTTTATGCAGATACTGCTACCTGTATTCGCAGAACCATGGAAGCAGACGGTCTTGCAGATACCAAGGAAGCCTTGGATAAGCTGACAAAGATTACCAGACAGAGAAGAGAATACCACAGATATTTTACCGGCAGAGAATGGGAGGACGTAAGCAACTACGACCTGCCCATCAATGCCAGTAGGTTGGAATATGATCAGATTATAGAACTGATCAAAGCATACATCCGTATGGTTGGATATGATGTTTAATCGGTGCTATCGGATATTTAAGGAGCATTGGTTGGACTGAAGGTAAATAAGAGTTCTCCACATATCCTGCTTCCAGGCGGTTTTGAGGCGGTTGTCCGTAATGGGCAGCCGCTCTTTTATTACCTTTGCGGCACCCTGAATTTTGCAGACACAGAGGGAATCCTCAGTCTGGCTTTCAGGCAAAACAGAGGCAGCTCCAGAGTTTGGAATCAGAAGCTCAGAGGTCTCTCCTTTCCAGAAGGGTTCTTCGCTGGTAATCAGGGAAAGCACAGGCTGCAAGGAATCACAGCTGGTTACATCTGTGATGGTGATTCCCTTTTCCTTATCCAGGCGAACGGTTCGTACATAAGATGAAACTCTTTGTTCTGGATAAGCGTCTGCCAGTTCCATGGAAATTTCTCCAAAGGTATCGGTCAGCTGCCAGCGGACATCGTTTGCCCGATATTGGGGACCGTTGTGCTGCATGGCGGCAATGGCGGGAGCGCCGGATTCTGAATTGGCAGAACCAAAATTCACTGCATATCCATAAGGAAGTGAAATGGCAGCCGATTCGTCACATCCAGCAAAGGAAAGCAGATTGTGATACTGAGACTGCATGGTCCAGATGGAATAACGCTCTTCCGAAAATGTTTTTTTCTGATAGGTTTCCACTCCAATATCAGCAAAGAGAGGCTGCCCGTTTCTGTAAATAGTAAAGCTGCCGGTGTCATTGTGATTATGGCTGTCATCATTATCACCGGCTTTTACGGCCAGACAAAACCGACTGTCACGGACGATAAAAAGCCCGGTGCTGGGATAATAAATATCATCTCCTGTGGTTGGAGCAGCTGTCACATAATCCGTCATTTCCTGAGCGGAAAAAATCGTCTGCAGGCGGTAAAAAAGATTGTGTTCTTCTCTAAGCAGAGGGTCCTGTGACTGGCGGAAATCTCCGGCAGCAAGTCCCATAAGACGGGGATTTGCGGTGCGTTTTCCAAAGAGATATTCTCGTGCGCCGCACTGTCCGGCAATCGGAGAGCAGTCTGCAAAATTGATATAATAGGGGCCTGCCGCATGTACCTGAACAATATAGGAGGCAATATTTTTAATCTTCGGCTCCTCATATAAAGCGTGGAAATGTCCGTCTGTTATGGCATTGAGGATTTCCATACAGCCAAAAAGACAAAGGCCAGCGTGGTGAAAATACTGAGCGCCCTCATCACAGCAGCCATCCTCCCCATATTCTGCAAGAAAATAGTCAAGGCTTTCGCATGCCTTAAGAAAAACAGCTCTGCGAACTTCCTCACTGATATCTGACAGTGCGGCAGTCAGAAGAATATTCTGGGTACACCAGACAGTCCAGTTATTCATATGAGATTTGCCGTCTCCCATCCACCAGAAATGCTCGTTCAGGTAAGGAACAAAGATACGTTCGGACAGGGCCTTATCAAGAAGGACAGAAACAGCAGGACTGACTGCATCCAGCTCCTGCTTTAACAGGTATCTGGCTGTGGAAAGAATGGCAGCTGTCTCCGCGGCGAATAAGTCAATTACCGGGCGCCGTGCATCTGGAAGAGGAAGCTGAGGTGTATCACGGATATAGGAATTGTGGGCAGGAAGACACCAGGAGGTCTCCTCACAGATAGACCAGATTCCATTTAAAACAGAATCCAGAAAGCGTCCCTGATGCTCGGCACACTCTGCCAGAAGCATGGAATTGAGAAGGGTTCTTCGGGCAAACAGCTTGCCTTCAAAGAGTGATCTTCTTCCGGTTCTGGTAAAATCAAGATAGTCTGTGGCAGTAAGAGTCGGCCACGGCTCTTTCAAACAGCGTTCTCCATCTTTGAGAAGAAGGGAAAGAATGGAAGGATCCAGGTGCTCCCAGGCAGTTCGAACTGCAGCAGGGGCAGCCGGATGAAAGGGTACAAAAGTGGTACAATAGGTCTTGGCAAGTTCCTGAAACATAAGAAATCTCCTTTATTCACGGTAGCTTGGCGCAGCGGTATGGGATTGGATGTAGTCCCGGGGGGATACGCCTTCTACTTTTTTAAATACTTTGCTGAAATAAAATGCGCTTTCAAAGCCCAGCCGGTCTGCCACCTCGTAGATCTTGTAATCCTGTTCCAGAAGAAGGGCCTTGGCCCGGCTTATTTTTTTCTGAGTAATATATTCTGTAAATCCGATGCTGCAGCTTTTCTTAAAAAGGGCGCTTAAATAATTGGGAGTCAATCCAAATACAGCCGCGACATCGTTTAGGGTCAGCCGGTCTTCGATGTGATTATCAATATATTTTTGAACATTAGAGACAACATGATCCTTGTAGGTTTTGCGTTTGTTTTTCAGAATGCTGCATAGCCCGTCCCGAAGGGTATTCAGCCATTGCGTAACCTCCATAATGCTGGCTGCCCTGTAAATCGAACGGTATCCATCTGGATAGGCGGAAAAAATTTCTTCCAGGGTTTCCTCACTGCCGGGAAGAAGGGAAAGAGCAAGATACAGAATATTGCAGGCGGCATCTACAGCCTGAAGATATTTCTGCGGATTGGAGATGAAAAGCTCTGTAATTTCCGTCAGTGTGCGGTAGAGTACGTCTGTGTCAAACTCTTCAAAGGCCTGTGTCAGACTGTTTTTAAAAACCGTAATGTTAAAGGCATTTTTCATGGTGTCATCGGTAATCCGGGAAAAAGGAACAACAGGATTTTCCTGATCCGCCAGATTGAATGCCTGTCGGGCTTCCTGATAGGATCCGCTTATTTTTAAGGGATCGTCTACAGCACTTCCAATTCCTATGGAAAGCCATACATTAAAATAATTATGTACCATGGAGCAGGCGTTGGAAATACCGTTTTGTACAGCGGTAATATCGGCCTTTTCCATCGTAGGAAAATGAAAAACCGCGGCAAAATGGATTTTATCAAGGGAAATAACATAACTGGGCGCATATTTATTAAATATTTCCCGTATCATCTGCAGGCTGCTGGAATACAGATTCATCTGTTTTTCCCTGCTTAGCTGGGCGGCTACTCCGCTGTGAATTTCACCGTGGCAGGCCAGATAGCACTGATGGGAAAAATCCAGGCGCAGATCCCGCACCTGAATGGCAAACTGTTCCCGGCTGTCAAACAGATTGTGGAGAAGACGCATGAAAAATTTATCAGAATAACTCTGCAGCAGGGGGCGTCCGCCAGCCTGACGGTATGCAGCGCTTTCCTTTAGCTGGTTTAATCGCTCCAGGGCCCGTTCGACAGCCTGTCTGAGGCTGTCTGGATCCAGCTCAAGCTTAACCAGATAATCAACAACCTGGTAGGAGAGAGCCTTCCTCACCAGCTCAAATTCTTCATAGCTGGTAAGAACAAGAAACAGGGGGATGGGGCCGATTTCGTCTCTGCAGGCTTTCACCAAATCCAGGCCGTTCATAATCGGCATCTTGATATCGGTAATGACCAGCTCCGGGGCGTATTCCCGGATCATATCCAGGGCAGCCTGACCGTTCATGGCAGTACCGCAGACTTCAATGCCAAGCTCTGCCCAGTTTATCATAGATTTTATGCCGATCTGTACCAGAGGTTCATCGTCAACAATCAGCAGTTTTATCATAATATCGTTGTCCTTTCATCTGTGATATAGGGGAGTGTTATGGTCATGACAGTATAGGAATTTTCTCCGGTTTCGCTTTGGATTGTGATTCCGAAATCCTCCCCAAAATCATATTGAATTCGTTTATTTACGTTATTGATTCCCACATGGCGGAAAAATTCAGCGGAGGAATCGGCTTCCCCAGTCAGCACTTTTTTCATGGTCTCCTCTGTCATACCGATACCGTTGTCAGTAACAGAAACCTTCAGAAGTGGCTGGCCGTCAGAGGCAGAGGATTCCCATGCCTCAATGACAATCTTTCCGGCACAGCCCTTGGGCTCAATGCCGTGGAAGAGTGCATTCTCTACAATAGGCTGAAGAGAAAAACGGTGAATCATGCAGTGATACAGCTTGGGATCTGGAATCCGGCATTCCAGAGATACACTGCCTCCATATCGATACTGCTGAATCAGAAAATAATCCTGAACCAGCGCCAGCTCGTCTTTCAAGGGAATCTGGGCGCCTGTGCCTTTGGAGACATTTTTCATCAGTCGGGCCAGGGCTGTAGTCATTTCTGCAATACCGCCGGCGCCCTGAATGGTTGCCATCCATTTGATGGAATTCAAGGTATTGTAGAGAAAATGCGGGTTAATCTGACTTTGAAGAATCTGATATTCCAGATCCTTTTTCTGCTTTTCATCTTCTACTTTTTTGTCCATCAGAGAAACTACATTTTCCGACATTTGATTAATCCCTTTTCCGATGGTTCCGAATTCATTTTTCCATTCAATCGAAGGGTCCCTGGAAAAATCTCCCTGAGCAATAGCGTCGATTTTGCTCTGAAGCAAGGCCACAGGACGATTGATCAGATGGCTTAATACCAGGTAGAGAAGCCCTCCGGATATGAGGATAACAACGACAATCCCCGCAATAATGGTATTATAAACGTCTCTCTGGGCCAGATAGCTCTGATCAGAAAGCACCTGAGTAATGGTCCATCCCTGATTTCCCAGAGGGCAGGATACTGTGTACCGCCGGCTTCCGTCTGGAAACTGTACCTGAGCAGCGCGATTGCTTTTATGGAAGGTTTGACTGCTGACATCCTTTAAGATCTGAAAAGAAAAATCACACTCTGTCAGCTGGCCGCAGTTATAACGGTAGGTATGTTCTCCGATAGTAACATAGAGGGCAGAGTCTTCTTCTAAAGGCAGGGTATGAATATAATCCGTCAGCAGTCTTTCCGGAATTGTAAGATAGAGCCATCCAATTCGATCCGCATTGTACTGATTATAAATAGGACGCACAATGGGAAGGAATTTCGGGCTGTCAGATTCCAGAAGAGGATCCGGATGCAAACCGTTCCACAGGTATTCCGGCGCATTGAGAAACCTCTGAAAATGCTCATCGGCATAGACAATATCTGCAGCAGAGGAGGTATTGGTAGCGCTTGTATCGGAAAGCTGAAGGTATACCTTTCTGTTTTCCGGAGAAATCAGAACCCGGGACATGTATTTTTCTGAGGAGGGAGTATCATTGTACTGCTCCTTTAACCGGCTATAGGTATTTAAGGCTACGGTGCGGAGGGAAAAATCTTCCGAGGAGATAGTAGGCATCTTTTCCTGATTCTGAAAGACCCGCAGAAAATGATTGATGTCTGTATTGCTGCTGCACCAGTCTACAAAGGAAAATATGTGATCCATGTCGGCCGAAACGTTGTTGGAAATAACCTGCATATTGAATTCCGCAGACTGAATCTCCGCTTTGCGGAGAAAGGACTGGAATACAGAAAAGCAGATAGTCACAGTAATGGCAGCGATAATAAGGGTTATAGCTGCTGTACTGATAATAATCTGGTTTCGGACCGTTTGCGGAAATATGTGCTTTTTCATAAAACGATTCCTTTCTGTTAATTACTCTTATTCTATCGTCAGGTCTTAGCTTTGTCAAATGAATACAATTGTAAAAAAATACAGGAATGGTGAAAAATTACATGAAAATATGATAATATTAAATAACATGATGTGTAAAAAATGAAGCTTTTCTGGTGAAAATTCCATTCAGAATCCAGGAGGATTTCACTATAATGGAACCATCAGATGCGAGCTGCACAGGGCAGCCGCTATTAGAATCAGGAGGAAAAGTTATGATGAAAAAACGTATTTTAAGCCTTTCTCTGGCAGCAGCTATGGCAGGAAGTCTGGTAGCATGCGGCGGTTCTCAGACAGGAGAAACCACGGCAGCACCTGCAGCAGATACAAAGGCTGAGACTGAGGCAGCAGCTGAAACAGAGGCTCCGGCAGAGGGGCAGAAGATTCTGAAATGGGCTATGTGGGATAAGGATTTAACCGTTTATTACCAGCCCTTAATTGAAGCCTATGAAAGCGCTCATCCGGATGTAAAGGTTGAACTGGTTGACCTGGGAAGCTCTGATTACCAGACCGTTCTTGCTACACAGCTGACCGGATCTGGCTCTGATTTTGATGTTGTAACTGTAAAAGATGTTCCCGGATATACTACTCTGGTAAACAAGGGCGTTCTGGAGCCGCTGGATGAGTATATTGCAAAGGACGGCGTAGATTTAAGCGCATTTAAGGGGCTGACCGACCAAATTAAAGTAGAAGATAAGCTGTATGAGCTTCCTTTTAGAAGCGATTTCTGGGTTGTATTCTATAATAAAGATATTTTTGATGCAGCAGGAGTGGATTATCCGACCAATGATATGACCTTTGAGCAGTATGACGCTCTGGCAAGAAGCGTTACCAACGATATGCCTGGTCAGGAGGTGTACGGAGCTCACTATCATACCTGGAGAAGTGCAGTTCAGTTGTTTGGTATTCTGGATGGAAAGAACAGCATTATTGATGGAAACTATGATTTTCTGAAGCCGTATTATGAGATGATTCTGGCAGAGCAGGAGGACGGTGTATGTCAGGACTATGCAACCTTAAAGACCTCTAATCTTCATTATTCCGGTGCATTTTCTCAGGGAAATGTAGCAATGATGAACATGGGAACCTGGTTTATTTCTACTTTGATTGATAAGGTAAAAGCAGGTGAATACACAGACTGCGGCAACTGGGGTATGGTAAAATATCCTCATGCAGAGGGCGTAGAACCGGGCTCTACTCTGGCAACGATTACTTCTCTGGCTATTCCGACTACCGCAAAGGATAAAGATATGTCCTGGGATTTTGTAAAGTTTGTATGCGGAGAAGAGGGTGCTGATATTCTGGCATCTACAGGAACCATTCCGGCAATCATGACCGATGATATTGCCAACATGGTAGCTTCTATTGAGGGATTCCCGGCAGATGAAGGCAGCAAAGAGGCTCTTCAGACTGCAAATCTGTATCTGGAAATGCCGGTAAGCACCAAGAGCTCTGAGATGGAGACAGTATTAAACGAGGCTCATGACAACATCATGACCGGAAACAGTACCATCGATGAAGGAATTGCTGATATGAATGAAAAAATTTCTGCAATTCTGGCGCAGTAATTCTGGTTTCGTTTTTGATAAAATTATTTGAGAAAAATCCATATGAGGCAGGCGATAAACAAAATCGTCTGCCTCATATAAATCATAGGCAGGAAGAGAAAGGCAGATAGTTATGAGACAGAAAAAGTCAGTGGATCCGGCAGAGGTTCAGCGCAGGCTGGCTGTTTTAGAGCCGCAGCTTGAAAAGCTGCAGCAGCAGGCAGAGGCGGAGCAGGATCCAAAAAAGAAACTGAAGCTGGGGAAAAAGGTGGATCAGGTAAGAGATAAGATTCGTCAGGCCAAAACCGGAGAGCGGTTCAGCCGCCAGACAAAACGGGATCTGGTAGCCTACAGCTTTATTGCACCAAACTTTATCGGATTTGCAGTATTTACTCTTGGACCGGTTATTTTCGCATTTATCCTTGCATTTATTAAATGGGATGGAAATAACCCGATGCAGTTTGCAGCTCTGGATAATTTTGCTATGATGATTGGAAATACCCGTTTCCTGGCATCTTTAAAGAATACGATTATTTACTGTGTTGCAACAGTACCATTTACCCTGGCAGCTGCTTTGGGTCTGGCAGTTCTCCTGAATCAGCATATTAAAGGACGGAATTTTTTCCGTACTGTCAGCTTTTTCCCGTATGTGGCTTCTCTGGTAGCAGTTGCAGCAGTGTGGAATATGCTGTTTTCTCCGGCAAAAAGCGGACCAGTCAATATGATTCTGTATAATGTGGGTATGGCGGCAAAAAGTCTTCCCAAATGGGCGGCTGACAAGGACTGGGTTATGTTTACGGTTGTTATGTTCTCTGTCTGGAAAAACATGGGCTACTATATGGTTATTTATCTGGCAGGTCTTCAGGGAATCAATGGAGAACTGTATGAGGCCTGCAGCTTAGACGGCGCCAATGCATGGCAGCGGTTCCGCTACATTACCTGGCCTCAGCTGCAGCCGACTACCTTCTTTGTTACGATTATCCTGACCATTAACTGTTTCAAGGTATACGATATTGTATACATGCTGGCAGGCGGAAATGCCGGTGTGCTGAATGAGTCAGCGATTGTACTGGTTTATCACATTTACGAAGAAGCTTTCCGTAACTGGAATCTGGGCTATGCAAGTGCAGTAGCCATGGTACTGTTCCTCATTGTTCTGGCCATTACCCTGGTACAGTTCCGTGGGGAGAAGAAATATTCAAACTAGGAGGATCCGAACATGAAAATCAAAAATACAAAAACAAGAGCCTTTCGGGTAATCCTCTATGTTGTTTTGATTGCCCTTGCTCTGGTAATGCTGGTTCCCTTTGCCTGGATGCTTTCCGCATCCTTTAAGCTTGATAAGGATGTATTTATTTTCCCCATACAGTGGATTCCGGAGAATCCCAGATGGCAGAATTACGTGGATATCTGGCACAAAATCCCCCTCTCAAAATTTGTGCTGAATACCGTAAAGCTGACCTTGATTGTAACCTTCCTTCAGCTGCTGACCAGCAGCTTTGCGGCCTATGCTTTTGCCAAGCTGCAGTTTAAAGGAAAAAACACCCTGTTTTTAGCATATATTACAACCATTGCAGTTCCCTGGCAGGTATATATGGTACCGCAGTTTATGATGATGCGTTCCTTTGGACTGGCTGATACTCATCTGGCGATTATCTGCCTGCAGGCCTTCTCTGCCTTCGGCGTATTTATGATGAAGCAGTTTTACGAGGGAATTCCTACAGAGCTTTGTGAGGCAGCCCGGATTGACGGTATGACGGAATACCAGATCTGGTACCGGGTAATGCTGCCTCTTTCTAAGCCGGCCCTGTCTACCCTGACTATTTTCACCTTTGTGAATACCTGGAATGATTTCCTGGGGCCGTTGATTTATCTGACAACAGAATCAAAGAAAACTCTGCAGCTGGGACTTCGTATGTTTATCAGCCAGTTTGGTTCTGAATATGGTCTGATTATGGCAGCTTCTGTACTCAGTCTGATTCCTGTATTGATTGTGTTCCTGTCTTTACAGAAATACTTTGTAGAAGGCGTAGCTGCCTCTGGCGTAAAGGGTTAAACAGAAGGAGATTAAATTATGAGTTGGATTGCACTTGAAAAACTGGAGCAGAAGCCGGAAATAACAGACAGCGAGGTGGAAGCTGCCCTGGATGCGGCCTCCGCCCAGGTGATTCGGAATCTTCCGAAATTTACTCACTGCTTTCAGAAGGCTTACAGTGAAAATGGATTTTATCAGCCCACAGAAAACAGAGACTGGACAACCGGCTTCTGGACCGGAGAGATCTGGCTGGCCTATGAGCATACAAAGAATCCGGCACTGAAGGAGGCCGGAGAGATTCAGATGAAGGATTTTCTGAATCGGATTGAAGAAAAAATTGATGTGGAAACCCATGATTTGGGATTTTTATATTCTCCCTCCTGTGTGGCTGGATATAAGCTGACAGGAAGTCAGGTGGGAAGAATGGCTGCCTTAAAAGCAGCAGAGGAGCTGATTACCCGTTTCCATGAAAAGGGAGAATTCATTCAGGCATGGGGACCTTTAAATGCGCCGGATAATTACCGGCTGATTATTGACTGTCTGCTAAACCTGCCTCTTCTTTACTGGGCAACAGAGGAAACAGGAGAGGAAAAATACCGTCAGGTAGCGGAAAAGCATATTCATACGGCGCTGGCTAACGTGATCCGTCCTGATTTTTCTACCTGGCACACCTTTTTCTTTAACCGCGAAACAGGGGCGCCGGATCACGGTGCAACCTGTCAGGGGTACCGCGACGGTTCTGCCTGGGCAAGAGGACAGGCCTGGGGTGTTTACGGAACAGCGGTAGGATATAAATATACAAAACGAGAGTCCTATATTCCGATTTTTAAAGGAGTAACAGAATATTTTCTCCGTCATCTTCCAGAGGATCTGGTTCCTTACTGGGATCTGGAATTTGGCGATGGAAATGAGGATCAGCCCAGAGACTCTTCTTCTGCATCGATTGCAGCCTGCGGCATGCTGGAAATGGCAAAATACCTGCCATCTAAGGAGGCGGCTTACTATATTTCCATTGCAAAAAGGCTGATGAAATCTGTGGTGGATCATTATGCAGTAAAGGATCCGTCACAGTCAAACGGACTGGTGCTTCACAGTACCTATTCTAACCATTCCCCCTACAATACCTGCAATCATTACGGGGTGGATGAATGTAATATCTGGGGAGATTATTTTTATATGGAAGCTTTGACAAGGCTGCACAAGGACTGGAACATTTACTGGTAAAACAGGACGGATGACAGCAGCAGGCGTTTTCAGGAAAAGAATGAAGGAGAAGACAGACAATGACCAAGCAGGAGTTTTTTTCCAGGGGAAATGAGTATTTTTTCTTTGACGATCCGGCGGCCGTAGCAGAATACTGCAAAACATACTGGCCGGAGGACTGCGCACATATTATTCGCGTTGCAGATGAGGTATGCCGGAATTATTTTTTATTTGATTTGGAACATGATATGGAACGAACCTGGGAGCCGGTAATCTTTGATCCAGAGGGAGATGTTGACTGGGAATACCGGCCGGGAAATGATCCGGAATTTACGTTTCAGTTTAACCGTCACCGCTTTTTTATCTGCCTGGGGCAGGCCTACTGGCTGACTGGAGAGGATAAATATGCCCGCCATTTTGTCCGACTTCTGATGAGCTGGATTACTGGGGTGAAACGGACGGAGGAAACGGAAAAAACAACCTGGAGGATTTTGGAGACGGGGATCCGCGGAGAGTTCTGGGTAAAAGCCATGCGGTATTTTAAGGACAGCCCCTATGTAACAGATGAGGTTGTAGATGCATTTTACAGCTGCCTGGTGGAACACGCAGAATTTCTGATTCAGATGCATTCTCCTTACCGCTATATGAGCAACTGGGGAGTAATCGAGAATCACGGTCTGTTTGAAATCGGAATTGCCATGCCGGATGAGGAGAGAAGAAAGCGTTATACCTCTATTGCCCTGGAGCATCTGGAAGCAGAGGCGCGGATGCAGATTATGGGAGACGGCGTTCAGTGGGAGCAGTCTCCCCTGTATCACAATGAGGTGCTTCACTGCTACGAGGATGTTCTGATTCTTGCCTCCCGCAATGATATTGAGGTTCCCGACACCATTTTAAATGCGGTTCACAAAATGGCCTGTGCGGATCTGATGTGGAAAAAGCCGGATCATAAGCAGCTTCTGATGGGAGACAGCGATGATATGGATATTCGGGATTATATCAGTACGGCAGCAGTTTTGTTCCGGGATCCTATGCTGAAGTTCGGCGGCTTCCCTGTTCTGGACTTTGAAAGCGTATGGGATCTGGGAATCGAAAGCGCCAGACTCTATCAGGAAATAGAGATTCAGGAACCGGATTTCCTGTCAGGAGCGCTTTCTGACAGTGGAAATTACTATCTGAGAGACAAGTGGGGAGAGGACGGTTCTCTGCTTCATTTTCACTGCGGAACCATGGGAGCAGGACACGGCCATTCTGATAAGCTTCATGTGGATCTTTGTGTAGGCGGAGAGGATGTGCTGACGGATGCGGGCCGCTATACTTACGTGGTAGATTCAGGACGTTTTGAGTTTAAGGATCCGACTGCTCATAATACGATTACGGTCGATGATAAATTTTTTACAGTATGCAAGGATTCCTGGGAATGCTCCAAGCTGTGCCAGCCGGTAAAGGGACAGTTTCGGTTTACAGATTCTTATGAGTATGTACAGGGCGGACATCTGGGATATGCAGAGGACGGAGTATTTATTAATCGAAAGATTGTTTATATAAAACCGGATATTTATCTGATTATGGACGAAATGTATACCGGAGGAGCTCATACCTATCGTCAGTACTGGAATTTCAGTGAGCGGGGCCAGGTGAACCTGGAAGGATCGAATCAAAACTGCGCAGTTTTTCAGGGAAACAAGGCAAGAGCCGATTTTTATTTCCTGACACCGGGAACAGAGCCGGAGCTGTATGAAGGAAAAATTGCCCGCCACTATAACCGGTACGAGAAACGTCAGGGAATTTGTGTGAAATATCAGGCAGAAGGGTTTGCATCTTTGCTGACAGTGATTCATGCTGCGCCGGATGGAAAACCGGAATCGATTTTGGTAGAAAAAATCCCTGTCAACTCCGCTCTGAAGGGAATTCAGTATCCGGATTCTATGGCTGAGGCTGTAAAAATTTCCTGCCATGGAACAGAATATGTGGTTATTTTCTGCCATCAGGAGGTGAATTCCCCCACAGATTTGGAAGAAGCAGACGGCTGTATGGGATATGGAAATGTGATTGTGTTTGATAAAAAGAAGGATGTACTGGCAGGAACAGTGCTCCAATATTAAAGGGACAGAGTTTAAAAGAAACAGGTATTTGTCGGAACGGACAGGTTCAAAAAAGACAGATGCCTGTTTCTTTTTGCGCGGACATGTCTAGCGCAAAAGCGCTTAAATATGGTATACTTGCATCACGGGCAAAAGAAATTTTTTAGGAATATGAATACAGGGAGGATTCTATGTCATTATTTTTGTCGCTTCAGGGTTCCATGGCAGCTGGAAAGACAACTGTTGCCAGATATCTGGAAGCCTGTCTTCCGGAGATTCATGTAAGCTATGAAGAAAATCGGTCCGTGATCGAAGAGATTCGGAGAAGGGGACTGAATAAAAATAAATATGAGGATTATCTGGAAATTCAAAAGCTGTGGCTGCTGAACGAGGTGAGAAGGTGGGAAGCCTGCAGAGACTATCCCTGTACCGTCATGGATTTTGGGGCAGAGGAGATTGTGTTTTACACGCTGAACTATCCCCGTTCCATGGGATGGGACTGGGAGGTGGAGATTCCTTTACAAAAGGAGCTGGAACAGGTGAAAGGCTGCCTGCCCCATAGAATTTTATTTCTGGACGCATCTGAGGAGTGGCTTCGCAAAAATAAAGAGGGAGATGAGACTCGCTCCCGGGAATTTTTTGAATATTATGTGAAGCATTTGATGCCGTTGAAACGAAAATGGTTTTCAGGAAGGCCGGATGTTGATTTTTTAAAAACAGATGGGATGACCGTAGAGGAAATGGGTCATGCTGTAAAAGAATGGGTGGAGGAACAAGGGAAGCGATGACAAAAGAAGAACGGACAATGGAAATTATTGAACGCCTGAAAAAGGAGTATCCGGATGCGGGATGTACTCTTGATTATGAGGAAGCATGGAAGCTTCTGGTCAGCGTGCGTCTGGCTGCGCAGTGTACAGATGCCAGAGTAAATACAGTGGTACCGAAGCTTTATGAAAAATTCCCGGATATTGATGCTCTGGCAGAGGCATCTGTGGAAGAGATTGAGGAGATTGTAAAGCCCTGCGGTCTGGGGCGCAGCAAAGCCAGAGACATCAGCGGATGTATGAAAATGCTGAGGGATGAATTTCACAGCCGGGTGCCGGATGATTTTGACGCCCTCCTCAGACTGCCGGGAGTTGGACGGAAAAGCGCCAATCTGATTATGGGAGATGTGTTTGGGAAGCCGGCGATTGTTACAGATACTCACTGCATCCGTCTGGTCAATCGGATGGGGCTGGTAGACAATATCAAGGATCCGAAGCGGGTGGAAATGGCCCTTTGGAAGCTGGTTCCCCCGGAGGAGGGAAGTGATTTTTGTCACAGGCTGGTGTTTCATGGCAGAGATGTATGTACAGCACGGACAAAGCCCTTTTGTGACAAATGCTGCCTGTCAGATATCTGCCTGAAGAATGGAGTATCTTAAAACTGTCATAGAAAGTGCAGATTTCTTATAGGAATTTCCATGTTTCCTGCAGACTGGCTTGGGTATAATAGAAGCAGTCTGAAAAAGGAGAGTGTGGAACTATGTTGTATCCAAGAGAAAATGAAGTGCGGGCTGTACTGGATTTGTCAGGAATCTGGAAATTTCAGCTGGGAGATGCCAGGGATCCGGGAGAAGCCTGTGAGAGCCTGAAGGATTCAGAGGTGATTTCTGTTCCTGCATCTTATAACGATCAAAAGGAGGATCCCGCATACAGAAATCATTATGGCTGGGTTTATTATGAAAGAACGATTGCTGTGCCGGCCAGTTTGAAAGGACAGCGCCTTGTTCTGCGTTTTGATGCAGTGACACATCGTGCAAAGGTGTATATCAATGGAAAACTTGCAGCAGAACATAAGGGGGGATTTCTGCCCTTTGAGGTAGAAATTACAGATTTGATTCCGGCAGGGACCAGAGGAGTTCTTACAGTGGCTGCGGACAACCGGATTCATCATGGAACCCTTCCTGTGGGAAATGAGGGAGCTATTGCTTTTTTCGGTTCTGACAATCCAGGAGTTCCCAGTGTAGAGGCGGCAAAGCTGTGGGCAAAGCCGCAGAATATTCCCAATTTTGACTTTTTTAATTATGCAGGCATCAATCGTCCGGTTCGTTTGTATACAACACCGGAAATGTATGTAGATGATATTACTCTGGTTCCGTCTATTGACGGAGCAGACGGAATTGTGGAATATGATATTTCTGTAAAAGGAAGAGCTGGAGAACAGAAAGCTGTGCTTTCTGAAATGACTGCGATAGAGATTCTTGATGAAAACAGAAGCTGTGTGGCCCGGGGATGCGGATGTGCAGGCAAGCTTCGAATTCCCCAGGCAAAGCTGTGGTGGCCGTGGCCGGGGATTCCATATCTGTATACGGCCCGGATTTCCTGTGGAGAAGATGTTTATGAACAGCCCTTTGGTATCCGTACCGTCAGAGTAGAGGGCACGAAATTTCTGATTAATGAAAAACCGTTTTATTTTAAGGGCTTTGGCAAGCATGAGGATTCCGCCTTTCATGGAAGAGGACTGGATCTGTGCCTGGATGTAAAGGATGTTAATCTGATTCACTGGCTACACGCCAATTCTTTCCGAACCAGTCATTATCCCTATGCAGAGGAGATGTATGATCTCTGCGACAGAGAGGGAATTGTTATTATTGATGAGACGCCGGCTGTTGGAATTGGTGCAGGAGAGGCTCAGAATCCATATGAAACCTTTCCTATTCGCGAGCACCACGAGCAGGTACTTCGGGAAATGGTTGGCCGGGATAAAAATCACCCGTCTGTGGTTATGTGGTCCATGGGAAATGAGCCGGATACGGAGCATTTTCCAGAGTCAGCTTACGAATACTGGCATTCCCTGTATGAATATACACACAGTCTGGATCCTCAAAACCGTCCGGTGACCTTTGTTTGCTGCCAGAACAATTATGAACGGGATCTGGTAACACGGACTATGGATGTGGTATGCATTAACCGGTATTACGGATGGTACAATCTTTCGGGAAATCTGGATGCAGCCTGCTATGCCTGGAATCAGGAGCTGGATTTCTGGGAAAAGCAGGGAAAGCCGGTTATGGTGACAGAATACGGGGCAGATGCGATTGCCGGAATTCACGAAACTGTTCCAGAAATGTTCAGTGAAGAGTATCAGATGGAGTTTTACCGCCGTCAGAATGCAGAATTTGATAAGAGAAGCTTTTTTATTGGAGAGCATGTGTGGGGATTTGCTGATTTTGCAACAGTTCAGGGCTGTATGCGGGCAGACGGCAACAAAAAGGGACTGTTTACCAGGGACAGACGGCCGAAAATGGCAGCCCATTATTTAAAAAAACGATGGAATGCAATTCCAGACTTTGACTATAAGCCTTTCTGATGGTATAATAGGAAAAAACGGAAAGGATAGGAGTAACTATGAGTGATGAGAAGGTAGTTCTGAAAAACACAATTCGCGTGCTGGATCAGGAGGGCAATGAGAAGGCATCTGCTTCTTCTGAGGGAGCAGTCATTCTGGCATGGATCGGCCAGTATGAAGAGGGCGATAAGATTGTATGGGAGGCAGCAGAGACTGATAAGTATTATGTAATCCGTCTGGACGACACCATGGATGAGGATCTGGTATATCTGACCAAGTCCCAGGTTGAGTTTGTTATTCCCTTTGAGGAGAAGAAAACCTCCTACAATCCCAAGGCTTTTACAGGAGAGCGTCATTATCTGACCATGCGTCCGGCTTTGGAACGGGAGATTTATGCATATAGAAATCTGGCGAAAAACAGTATGGATCAGCACGGAGATCCCGGCTGTTATCCTCACGCATCTGCCAATGTAGAGACGAGAGGCGAGGCTGTATTTGCAGCACGCAACGCCATTGATGGTGTGCTGGCAAACGAGTCTCATGGATACTGGCCTTATGAGTCCTGGGGAATCAACCAGCAGGATGATGCAGAGCTGACTCTGGAATTTGGACGTCCGGTAGATTTTGATGAGATTGTTCTGTATACAAGAGCAGACTTCCCTCATGATAACTGGTGGGAGCAGGTAACTTTTACCTTCTCAGATGGTTCTGAAGAGACAGTAAGCCTGGAAAAGAGTGTAAAGCCCCATATCATTCCCATGAAGAAGAGCGGCATTACCTGGCTGAAATTCGGAAAGCTGATTAAGGCTGATGATCCGTCACCGTTCCCGGCGCTGACACAGATTGAAGTGTACGGAACCTATTGCAAATAAAACAAACGAAGCTGTCGCTTTCGAGATTCGTGGAATCGTGAAGCGGCAGCTTTTCTTATACCAGCGGAGAAGCTCGCGGGGGAGCTTCTTTTTTCATACTACGAAGTATCTGTTCGTGTTGTTTCTTCGGCTTCTGATGGTAATGGCAACGGGGGGCCTCTGCTTTATTTTCGTAACAGTTCAGCCTCGATTCTGCGAATCAAAGCTTCCTGCGAGCGGTTTTTCTCAGAAACTTCCAGAATCAGAACATCAGGGCGGGAGACAATGTCCGGCCAAAAGGTATCTGCAGGAGCCTGAAGTACACCGAGAACAGGCACAGGACCGTCAAGGGTATCGAAAACGGCCTGACGGAATTCTTTTGCCTCGGCTTCATGGGGCCCCAACTCATCCATGAGAATGAGAGAGCAGTCTGCGCTGTGTCGGAGAATCCTGCTTCCCATCTGATTAAAGCGCAAATCAGAGTTTTTGTCAGGTTTTCCGCAGGCAAACAGGAAATTCTCTTCTGTGGGAACAACGGGATCTTTTGGGGAAAACAGATGGACAGAGAAGCCAGAATCCAGATATCCGCTCATTTTTACCGTGTAAAATCCGCCTACAGAGCCGGAGAATTTGCTTAATATCTGTCGAATCACCGTTGATTTTCCAATCTGCTTTGGCCCGGTAAGAAACACATGGCGAAAGGAAGATGCAGATGAAACAGGGTGATAATCTGGACGTTCCATCGGATTGCGGACATCCCACAAAAGTCTTCCATAGGTGGTTTCGCTGATTTCTAAAAGCTGCCCTTCCTGATTTTGATGCCTTTGAAGCCAGCTTCTTATCTGCTTAGCATGAGCCTTGGTGATTTCCTCCTGCGGAAGCATGTGTTCCATGAGAAAATCCACGTATTCCTCATCCGGTGTTACCCAGATTTCCTGTCGGCGGCTTTCATAGGTAGTTTCTGGATTGTAGCCAGACAGGAAAAGAATATTAAAAAGAGCATAAAAACTTTGCCCATTCCACGGACTTACCGGTTTTTTTCCAAACAGTTCCCAGAGAATCTGTTCCCTAAGATAGTTTCTTCCAGAAAGGTGTGTGACGTGGCAGCACCAGCCGCGGCTCATTTCCATGGATTTTTTCAGATTATCCATGCCTCGGAGGGCCGGAGTCATGGAACTGAAAACAAGATCAAAGGCCTTGCGGTAGCCCTCTTTATCAAGGTCAAGGCTTTGGAAATCACAGGTATGAAGACTGGCGTTGGTCAGCTGTTCCTCTTTCAAATATTCCATGCCGTGAGCGATCATTTTTTCTGAAATATCAAGGCCTACAGCCCGGTGAACCCGACGGGCAAAGGCAGCGACAAAACGGCCTGGACCACAGCCAATATCTGCAACGTCAAAATGCTTTTGGAGAAGCCCCTTTTCCTCCAGATAAGAAACATCGCTGATGACCCTTTCATCTCCCTTTCGTTTTTTTATCCTCTCCTTTTTCCAGAATTCTGCTCTCTGATCCCATCTTTGAGGAGAAAACTCCTGGCTGTCTGTAGGGCGAGGTTCATGAAGGGAGATAAAATAAGAAAGCGCATTTTTATTTGCCTTGTTTTTTTTGGTCATAGCGAAACCTCCCGCGCAATATTTTTGACAGGAAGGCAGACGGTCCGTTCTACGCCGTACCGATCCTGTATGGTGACAACATCCATTTCAATCCCATAAGCAGCCTCCAGATTTTCTGGTGTGATGATTTCTCTCGGGCGTCCAAATCCTGCAACCCGGCCATCTTTCATTAAAAGGACTCTGCTGTTTACAGAGGACGGGTATTCCGGGCTGTGAGTTGACATGATGATACAATAGCCTTTTTGTGCAAGGTCAAAAATCACATCGGTAAGAACCTGGTGATTGGCATAATCCAGATTGGCTGCCGGCTCATCCATAATAAAAATACTGGCGGACTGGCAGATGGCTCTGGCAATCAAAATCAGCTGTCTCTGGCCTCCGCTGAGGGAGGCATAGTTTCGGTTGGCAAGAGAGATAGCGTGAACCTTTTCCAGAGCATCGAAGGCGGCCTCCCGATCAATCGCTTTGGGCTTATCAAAGGAAGAAAAATGGGAGGCGCGTCCCATAATCACAATATCTAGAACGGAATAATCAAAGATTGGTGAGTGATACTGGGGAATATATGCAATCTGGTTGGCCAGCTCCTTCTGGGACATGTCTTGGGTACTGCGTCCGTTGATTTTGATTGTTCCGGAGGAGTGGGGGATGGAGCCTAAAAGCAGTCGGAACAAAGTGGTTTTTCCACATCCGTTAGGGCCTATGAGACAAAGAATTTCTCCCTGATCTGCATGGAAGGTGACCCCCTTTACAATGTCTCCATGTCCGTATCCTCCATAAAGCTCGTTAATTTCCAGCAGCATGTGAATGCCTCCCTCGTTGAATGATGAGATAAATAAAAAACGGCGCTCCCATGATGCTGGTTACAACACCCAAAGGAAGCTCCATGGACAGAATCGAACGGGCGATATCGTCCATAAGCACCAGATATCCGGCACCCAGTATGGCGCTGGCGGGAATCAGTCGCTCATAATCAGCACCGACCAAAGCCCGGGCCAGGTGGGGAATCATCAGACCGACCCAACCAATCAGACCGCCCAGGCAGACTGCCGCAGCGCTTAAAAGGGTAGATGCGGTAATGAACAAAAGTCGGTAACGCCGGATATTAATGCCCAGGCTTTTGGCCTCTTCCTCGTCCAGAGTCAGCAGGTTGATTCTCCAGCGGAACAGAAAAATAAAGCACAGTCCGGCCAGCATGGGGAGAAAGCTCCATTGGAAGGCTTTCATGTTGGTTTTTGTAAGGCTTCCCATCAGCCAGAAGGTGATTTGCTGAAGCACATCATTGGGATCTGCAATATATTTGATCATGGTCACTCCGGCGTTGCAGAGAGACATGATCATAGAGCCGGTAAGAACCAGGATCAGCGTATGGGAATACATGGATTTTCGGCTGATCAGATAAGATGCCGCAACAGCTGCAATACCTCCCAAAAAGGCAGCCAATTGGATGAGCCAGTCGGGAGATCCGCATAAAATAGCAAAAGCGGCTCCCAGACTGGCGCCAGAGGAGACGCCCAGAATATCTGGAGAAACCAGGGGATTGCGGAACATTCCCTGATAGGCAGAGCCGGCAACGGACAGAGATGCGCCGATAAACAGGGCGGAGAGAATTCTGGGAAGCCGGATGTTCCAGAAGATGGTAACTGCCTGGGGCAGAAGTTCACCCTGATAACCAAAACGTGACAGAAATGCTGTCATAACCTGGGAGGGAGAAAGGGGATAGTAGCCAATCCAGAAGGAAAAAAATACAATTGCAGTCAGAATTCCGAACATTCCCAGAAGGAGAAGGCGGTAATGGCGCCGCTTTCTGGTGTCTTTCTGTACTTCATGATGAGATAGATTCATAACAGCTGCTCCTTACAGTTCTTTAGTCTTGACGAATATATATACAGGTGCTATACTTCATATATCCGATATGTTTTTTAAAACCATTCGCTTTTAAAAGTATATCGCAGGTGGAGGAGAATGTCAATTCCATCTTGCCTGCATAATAAAAAATGAGGTATCAGTTCAGAGGAGGTACTTATGAAAAAGTCAAAACAGTTATTAGCCCTGTCTCTTGCAGCAATCATGACAGCCGGTATGCTTACCGGATGTGGAAAGGCAGAAAAGCCTGCACAGACGCAGCAGGAAGCTACAGTTCAGTCTCAGGAGGAGACCACAGCGAAGGAAGAGACAAAGGAGGAGACTCTGGCGGAGACTTCCAAAGAGCGTGAGATTACAGATATGGCAGGGAGAACGATGACGGTTCCTGCGGAAATCAAATCTGTTTTTTCTGCCGGACCGGCCGCTGCAATTTATTTATATACCCTGGTTCCGGACCGGCTTCTTGGATGGAACTATGAGTTAAATGAGGTAGAAAAGAGTGTAATTCTGGAACAGTATCATAACATTCCCAATTTTGGCATGGGAGATGCAGTGAATTATGAGGCTGTCATAGCAGCAGGGCCAACCATAGCTCTGAATGTAGGAACTATAAATGAAAAGATGGTATCTGACTGTGACGCTTTGGCGAAAAGCTTAGGAATTCCTGTTGTGGCGGTAGATGGGGATCTGATGGCAGCTCCAGAGGCATACCGGTTTATGGGAGAGCTGTTTGGTGAAGAGGAAGCGGCTGAAAAGCTGGCAGCTTATGCAGAAAAAACATTCCAGGATATTGAAAATATGAACATTCCGGAGGAGGAAAAGGTTCGGATTTACTATGGAAATGGCGAAGATTCTCTGGAAACCGCACCGGCAAGCTCTCCTCATGCCCAGATTATTGAAATGGTCAAGGGAATCAATGTGGCAGAGCTGGAAATGGGAGAAGGCGGACGGATTCAGATTTCAGCGGAACAGCTTCTTGCATGGGATCCGGATGTGATTATCGTAAATGGAGAACCAAAAGCAGACATTACAGGAGCTTCTGCAGCAGAATCCATTCTGGAAAATCCGGATTATGCATCCTTAAAGGCAGTGAAGGAAGAAGCAGTGTACGGAACCCCCAATGCTCCCTTCAGTTGGATCGACCGTCCCAATGGACCAAATCGTATTGTAGGGATTCGCTGGCTTTCCGGCCTGATTTATCCGGAATACCTGAATTTTAATGTTGATGAAGAGGTGAAGGAATTCTTCCAGCTGTTTTATCACGTAGATTTGACAGAAGAAGAACTGAATCGAATTTACCAGGGTATGCAAAAGGATGATCCATCATGACAGGGGCGTTGATTATAGCAACCGGAAAAACGGATCATCAAAGCGCTTTTGCTCCAGAGCGGCAGATTGGAAGAATCTCTGCTCTGGAACGGATGGTGCTGCTGCTTCAAATGACAGGGATTCGGCGGATTGCGGTTGTGGGAGATGAAAGAGAATGGCCCAAAAAACTGGTGCCGTCCATGAATTTAGTATTTCTTACCGCATCATCGGAGGGAGAGATGCTGGACAGTATCCAGCAGGGAGTTTGCTATTTGCAGGATCAATGTACAGAAATTCTGGTTGCCCATGGAAATGTACCCATGTTTTCGGAAAAAACGGTTCGGATGCTTTTGGATGCAGAAGGAGAGGTCTGTATTCCCAGCTGCCATGGCCGGTGCGGGCATCCGATTCTTTTGAGAAAAAGCTGCTTCTCCCGGCTTCTTGCCTATCAGGGAGAAAAAGGCTTACGGGGAGCGGTTGAGGCTTCCGGAATTCGTCCCAATATTATAGAAACAGAGGATAAGGGGATCTTATCTGACAAAAACACAGGGACATCTTATGAAGCTCTCTCAGAAAGCCATGATGTCAGGAAAATGAAGACATCTGTTCAGGTGCGAATCCGCCGGGAAAAAGTATTTTATGGTCCGGGTATTCATCAGCTTCTGCAGCTGACAGAAACAGAAGGTTCTCTGGCGAATGCATGTCAGCGTATGGGAATATCTTATACAAAAGGACGCCGGCTCATATCTACGATGGAGGAACAGATAGGAAAAACGGTTTTGGCAACAGGGCAGGGAGGGAAGCATGGCGGTTATTCTCGCCTGACAGAAGCAGCAAGGCAGATAATGGATTCTTACAGTGCATTTCAGGAAGAGGCAGAGGAAGCTGTCCAAAGGCTGTTTGAGAAGCATTTTCAGAAAATATCAGACGAATTGGAAGAGGAGAGAAAACTATCGTGAAAAAAATATTTGAGTATATCCGTCAGGAGACAGCTGCAGGTCATGATCTGGTTTTGGCAAGTATTATTTCCCAGGAAGGCTCTTCTCCCAGGGGACTGGGAGCGCAGATGCTGGTGGGGGCAGAAGGACGGCTTTGCGGTACTGTAGGCGGCGGAGCTGTGGAGCTTCAGTGTATCCGCTTTGGACAAAAGGTTCTAGAGGAAAAGCAGTCCTGTGAGAAATTTTTCTCCCTGACGCCCAAGGCAAAAGAAAATATCGGCATGGTCTGCGGCGGAGATGTAACCGTATGGTTTCAGTACATTGATTCCTCTCTTTCTTTCTGGGGAGAGTTTTCCGAGCTTCTTTTAACGAAGATGGAGGAGCGGATTCCTGGCTGGCTGGTTCTTCATCAGGAAGGCGGACTGCCTTCCTTTGCAGAGGCCGGTGTGGAAGGAGAGAAAGAGCTTCCTGGAATCGGTGATTTTGGCCGCAGAGAAGGTCAGGTATTCCTTCCGATTCCTATTGGAGAGCGTGCAGTGATTTTTGGTGGAGGTCATTGTTCTCAGGCCCTGGTTCCCATACTGAATACGGTGGGATTCCGGGTAACAGTTATGGATAATCGTTCGGAATATGCCTCCAGGGAGCTTTTCCCAGGAGCAGAGGCAGTGATCTGCGGTGATTTTCGCAAGCTTTCTGAGCATCTTGTTTTGTCAGAATCCGATTATGTTGTGATTATGACAAACGGACACAGCTTTGACTATGAGGTAGAGCGCCAGGTTCTTCAGAATCCGCCCTGTTATGTGGGGGCGATTGGTTCTCAGCATAAAAAAGAATTTGTAAACGGAAAGCTGCGTGAAGCTGGAATTGCAGAATCGGTAATTCAGCAGGTACATTGTCCCATAGGAACAGCCATTCGGGCTGTTACACCGGAAGAGATTGCGATCAGCATAGCAGGAGAAATGATCTTAGAACGGGCCCGGATGCGGGAAGGAGAAAAGGGCAGCCATCATGGATGCCCTATGTCGTAAGTGGAGACAGAGCTTAGAAATATTTGACAGAAAAAACGGTCGATACATCAGTTACAATAACCGGTGTACCGACCATTTTTTGAGACTTTCCCGTTAGGGGAAAGCACAGCAAAAGCTTACATATGAATCCATCCAAGTACATTGGCAATGGAGCTTAAAAGAATAATGGTAATGCAAAGCGGTGCAAGATACTTCATAAAGAAGCCATAAAGCTTCTTTCTTTTAAATTTAGAGGAGCGCTCGATTTCCTCGCTGATAGTCTGAAGACCAACAACTTTCAGAATCAGGAAGCAGGTTGCAAGAGCAGCAATCGGCATCATAACGGAGTTGGTTAAAAAGTCAACAAAATCCAGAATCTGCATTCCAAAAATCGTTACGAAATCCCAGATACCATATCCAAAAGCAGAGGCGCTTCCGATGGACAGCATAACCACGGCCATAATAATACAGCTTTTCTTTCGGTTCCATCCCAGCTCATCTGAAATAGTAGAAACGCTGGTTTCCATCAGAGAAATGGCGCTGGTAAGGGCTGCAAGCAGTACCAGGAGGAAGAAGGTGAAGCCTGCGATTCCTCCAAAGCCCATGCTGGCAAATACCTTTGGCAGGGTGATAAACATCAGAGACGGACCAGCCTGCAGGGTCTCCGGAGCACCGCCGGAGAAGGCGAATACCGCAGGAATGATCATCAGGCCTGCCAGCAGAGCAATCGCTGTATCAAAAATCTCTACCTGCTTGGTAGATGCTTCAATATCCACATCTTTTCCCAGATAAGAACCATAGGTATAAAGGATACCCATAGCAATGGAAAGAGAGTAGAACATCTGTCCCATGGCTGCTACAACTGTCATAGGCGAGAAGTTCTCAAAGTTGGGAATCAGGAAGTATTTGACACCTTCCATTGCCCCCGGTCTGGTAACGGAGTAGCCAGCTACAAAAATTGCCAGAAGAACCAGAACAGGCATCATGATTTTGGATACCAGCTCAACGCCATTTTTTACACCTGCCAGAATAACGATAAATACCAGGGCAGAAAAGATAAGGAACCATAATTCTGCCATGCCGGAGGATGCAATAAAATTGGAAAAATAATCATCTGCTGCCAGAGCTGCAGAATTTCCTTTTAAATATTCAAACAGGTATTTGATAACCCATCCGCCGATTACAGAATAATAGGGAACGATAATCATTGGAATGACTGCGTTGATCCATCCGCCGAAGCGAAAGGAAAAGCTTTTTCCAAATTTGGCAAAAGCGCCTACAGGGCTTTTGCGGGTCATACGTCCCAGGGCAGTCTCAGAAACAATCAGCACATAGCCGAAGGTAAGGATTAAGAGCAAATATACCAGCAGGAACATTCCGCCGCCATATTTGGCTGCCAGGTAAGGGAACCGCCAGATATTGCCAAGACCTACGGCAGAGCCTGCAACAGCCAGTACATAACCGATGCGCCCGGAAAATCTGCCGCGGGCATGATGATGTTTTTTTTCAGTTTCGTTGTTATTCATGTTAACCTCCCATTCAGTCATATGATAACAGGATACCATTTTCCGACATTTTATTCAAGGTATTTTTCCCCTGGCGCATTTTTGCCATGTTTTTGCACGTTTTCTGATAGAAAAAGAAAGCGTTTGCCAAATCATGCTCATTTCAGGGAAAAGCCGCATAGGATAGGATATGAATGATGTGGGAGAGTGATGGAAATGCCGGAGACAGCAGTTTTGCTGACACCGATTCATTTCGTTTATCTTGTGGGAGTTATTGCGATTTTGTCAGTAATGATCCTGCGGATTGAGACTCCGCCGGTATGTGTCCTGTTTCTTTTCTTGATGGGATTTTTGGGATTGGGGACCGTAAGCGGAGGAATACAGACTGTTTTTTCAGCGATTATTTATGCAGCCAGAGAGTTTATGGAGGTAATTGCAACGATTGCCCTGGTCGCTGCTTTGTCCAAATGTCTGACGGATTTGGGAAGCAGCAGACTTTTGATGGCGCCTATGGCCGGGATTATGAAGACACCAACAATGGCCTGGTGGGTTCTGGGACTTTCTATGTTTCTGTTTTCTTTGTTTTTATGGCCTTCGCCGTCTGTGGCGCTGGTAGGGGCAATCCTGCTGCCCTTTGCAGGGAAGGTCGGGCTTTCTCCGCTCATGGCGGCTATGGCAATGAATCTTTTTGGGCATGGAATGGCGCTTAGCTATGATCTGGTGGTACAGGGGGCCCCTTCTGTGTCTGCAAAGGCAGCGGGAATTTCTGCGCAGGACATTCTGCAGGAAGGCGGCCCGCTGTTTCTCGTTATGGGAGCGGTAACAGCAATGGCAGCTTTTTTTCTGTATAAAAAGGAGATTACAGAAGGAAAATCGGGCCAGATTTACTGTGATGAAGAAATGGCAGATCCGGGCGTCCTGATCAAAAGAAAAACGGAGTCTGGAGAGAAAAAAACAATCAGATGCAGCTATTTTCATGGAATAGAACAGGAAAAGAGACGAGCGGCATTAGCAGCGGCTTTTCTCACACCATTGGCATTTCTTGCGGATATTGTGTTTTTGACAGTCTGTGATGTAAAGGGGTCAGATGCAACCAGTTTGGTTTCCGGGACGGCGCTTCTTGTCATGTGCATTAGTTCAGCAGCAGCCTATGGTCGAAATTCTTTTGGGAAAATTACTGGATATGTAACAGATGGTTTTCTTTTTGCAATTCAGATTTTTGCACCAGTGATTGTGATTGGCGCCTTTTTCTTTCTGGGGGGAGGGGGACTGAATACAGTGCTGGGAAAGGAGATCAGCAGCGGTCTTATGAATGACTGGGCGCTCTGGCTGGCAGAATATGCGCCTGTGAATCGTTACGGCTCTCTTTTGATCCAGATGCTGGCAGGAGGACTGACCGGGCTGGATGGCTCGGGATTTTCCGGACTGCCACTGACAGGAGCTCTGGCCAGAACCTTTGGCACAGCTTCCGGGACGTCGATTCCAGTGCTTGCAGCTGCCGGACAGATTACAGCAGTTTTTACAGGAGGCGGAACCATCATTCCCTGGGGACTCATCCCGGTTGCAGCGATCTGCAATGTAGATCCTCTGAAACTGGCAGGAAAAAATCTCAAGCCGGTATTGATTGGATTTGCTGCAGTTTTTTTGGTGGGATGTGTACTTTTGTAGTATGACCAAAGAAGCAGAAGCTTTTGGAAGGGAACACAGGAAAAAAGACAATGGTTATAAATTCAGAAAAAAGGAGACAGAGGGCATATGGCAGCGATTGGCGGATTTTACGGAGGATTCTGGGATACGGGAGAGCAGGAGGCAGTGCTGGGGCAGATATTTCAGGCACAGCAGGATCGGGGTGCTGTATTATCAGGAAAAGCATGGGGAAACCAGACGGGGGTGGCAGCAGGAGGAATGGCACAAAACCATTTATCTGCCAGGAAAGAGCCGGAAGCAAACGAATGCTTCTGGGAATGGCGGAGTCTAGAACGGAGAGCAGCAGTTTTTTTGGACGGGGAATTTTATAATTCCAGGGAACTGCGTACTGAGCTGAAGGCACTGGGAGAAGATCTGGAAACAGATGGGGATGCGGAGCTGGCGGGGCGGATGTATCTCCATTATGGCCCGGAATTTGTAAAACAGCTGAATGGGGTATTTGCCATGGCTGTTGTGGATTTTAACAAAAAAATGGTTTTTCTGTATCGGGATCGGATTGGAGTAAAGCCTTTGTTTTATACCTTCTGGAAAGACCGGCTGTATTTTGCTTCCCGGCTGAAAGGACTTCTTGCCTGTCCGGGAATTCGGCCAGAGGTGGATCGGGAGGGCCTTAACGAGATTTTCAGTATTGGTCCGGCACGGACGCCGGGAAATGGTGTGCTGAAAGGGATTTTTGAATTGGAGCCGGCACGAATGATGATTGCTGCGCCGGATGGATGCAGGCAAATGGAATGGTGGGGGCTGGAAAGCCGTCCTCATGAAGACAGCTATGATACAACCGTGGAAAAGGTGAGGGAACTGGTGATAGATGCAGTCACACGTCAGGCAGTTGCGAAGGAGCCTCTGTGCGCTTTTCTTTCCGGAGGACTGGACAGCAGCCTGGTATCTGCGGTCTGCGTTTCCCTTGCCGAAGAAAAAGGACAGCGTCTGGATACCTTCTCTTTTGATTTTACAGATAATGGGAAATATTTTAAGGCCAATGCTTTTCAGCCCTCCCAGGATCATCCTTATGTAGAGCAGATGGCAGATTTTTTGAATTCCCAACACCACTGTCTGGAGTGCAGCAGCCGTCAGCTGGCAGATTTGCTGGAAGATTCTGTAAGGGCAGCAGATTTGCCTGTGATGGGAGACATTGATTCTTCTTTATTATATTTCTGCCGTCAGACTGCCAGGTATTGCGGGATCGCGATGACAGGGGAGTGTGCCGATGAGATCTTTGGGGGGTATCCCTGGTTTCATAAAAAGGAGATGTTGAATGCAGATACATTCCCCTGGACTAGAGATCTGGATGCAAGAAAGGTTCTTCTGAAAGAGGATTTTCTGCAGGAGCTGGGAATGGAGCAGTATGTAGAAAAACGGTACCGAGAAACCCTGGAACGTGTTCCGCAATGTCCGGAGGAGAGTCCGGAAAAGCTCAGGCAGCGGCAGATGGCATGGCTGAATTTAAAGTGGTTTATGCAGACCCTGCTTAACCGCATGGACCGAACCAGCAGCTCGGCAGGGCTTAGAGCCCGGGTTCCTTTTGCAGATTACCGGATTGTGGAATATCTCTGGAATGTGCCGTGGGAAATGAAGGCAAAAAATGGGGAGGTAAAACATCTTTTGAGGGAAATTGCAAAGGGAATCCTGCCGGAGGAGGTTCGCACAAGAAAAAAGTCTCCTTACCCTAAAACCTATGTGCCGTATTATGAAGAAATTCTGGCTGAGCGGATGAGGGAAATGCTTGAGGATTCAAAACGTCCGGGGGCAGAGCTTTTGGATCGGGAAAAAACCATGCGTTTTCTGCGAAAGCCTTCTGATTATGGAAGACCCTGGTACGGACAGCTGATGGCAGCTCCCCAGATGATGGCATATATGCTTCAGGTGGACTGCTGGCTGCGGGAATATGACATTAAAATCAGAGTGTAAGGGATGTTTAAAAAGAAAAACAATGCTGTAAAGAAAAAATACTTGACACCTGCTGAACTTTCATGTATGATAACCAAGGTGATGTTATGGAAAGCATTATAAAACAGAGTCTCTTGTATGATTTTTATGGAGAGCTTCTGACGGAACACCAGCGGACTGTTTACGAGGATGCAGTGTTTAACGATATGTCTCTCGGAGAGATTGCCGAGGAGCAGGGAATTAGCCGTCAGGGAGTTCATGATTTAATCAAGAGATGCGATAAGATTTTAAGCGGATATGAGGAAAAGCTTCATCTGGTGCAGAAGTTTCAGCAGACGAGACAGATGGTAGAGGATATCCAGGAAAGAACCAGAGCGTTTCATGAGACGAAAGATGAGTCTCTGATTGCGCAGATCGAACAGATTTCCAGCAACATCCTGGAACTGTAGGGCATGGATGCAGTGATGCTGCAGTGTCTGTGCAGATTTTCCACAGGAGGATGATTTATGGCTTTTGAAAGCTTATCTGAAAAGCTGCAGAACGTATTTAAAAATCTGCGGGGCAAGGGCCGTCTCAGCGAAGCGGATGTAAAGACCGCTTTGAAGGAAGTGAAGATGGCGCTTCTGGAAGCGGATGTTAGTTTTAAGGTAGTAAAGCAGTTTATCAGCTCTGTTCAGGAGCGGGCGGTAGGAGAAGAGGTATTAGGTTCTCTTCAGCCGGGACAGATGGTTATCAAGATTGTAAATGAAGAGATGATTCGTCTGATGGGCTCTGAAACAACAGAGATTGCGCTGAAGCCGGGCAATGAGATTTCGGTGATTATGATGGCAGGCCTGCAGGGTGCAGGTAAAACCACCACGACCGCAAAGATTGCCGGAAAGCTGAAGGCAAAGGGAAGAAAGCCCTTGCTGGCAGCCTGTGACGTATATCGTCCGGCAGCAATTCAGCAGCTTCAGATCAACGGTGAAAAACAGGGGGTTCCGGTATTTGCCATGGGTGAAAACCAGAATCCGGTTAATATTGCAAAGGCCGCAGTTGAGCATGCGGTAAAAAATGGCTACAATGTGGTGATTCTTGATACTGCCGGCCGTCTTCATGTAGATGAAAGCATGATGGAGGAGCTGGTAAATATCAAAGCCGCAGTATCCGTGGATCAGACAATTCTGGTGGTAGACGCCATGACTGGTCAGGATGCAGTAAATGTAGCTTCCAATTTCCAGGATAAAGTCGGCATTGACGGTGTGATTCTGACAAAGCTTGATGGTGACACCAGAGGCGGTGCAGCCCTTTCTATTCGGGCGATTACCGGAAAACCGATTTTATATATTGGTATGGGAGAAAAGCTTTCTGACTTAGAGCAGTTTTATCCCGACCGTATGGCTTCCCGTATTCTCGGAATGGGCGACATTCTGACCCTGATTGAGAAGGCGGAGATGGAGCTGGATGAAGAAAAGGCCAGAGAGATGGGTCAGAAGCTGAGAAAAGCAGAGTTTGACTACAATGACTTTCTGGATCAGATGCATCAGATTAAAAAAATGGGCGGTATCGGAAGTATTATGAGTATGATGCCGGGTGTGGGACAGATAAAAGGCGGAATGCCGGAAGTGGACGAAAAGGCCATGGATCGGGTGGAAGCCATTATTCTTTCCATGACCAAGGAAGAGCGGACGAATCCGGGGATTATGAATCCTTCCAGAAAACAGCGGATTGCCCGAGGCGCTGGTGTAGACATCAGTGAGGTGAACCGGCTTGTTAAGCAGTTTGATCAGATGAAAAAGATGATGAAACAGCTTCCCGGTATGATGGGCGGAAAAAAGAGCCGCGGCGGACTGGGTGGAATGCTCGGAAAGTTTAAGATGCCATTCTGATGCGAGTCGACGAGGGCAGCAGAAAGACTGTCCGGGTATTATTTGGTAACAATGCAGACATTCTGTATTTGTTGATATATCAGTTCAATTTAAGGAGGTGAAATGACATGGCAGTAAAGATGAGATTAAAGAGAATGGGTGCTAAGAAGAAACCTTTCTATAGAATCGTTGTTGCAGATTCCAGATCTCCGAGAGATGGCAGATTCATCGAGGAGGTTGGTACTTACGATCCGAACCTGGAGCCGAGCGGCATCAAGTTCAACGAGGAAGTAGCCAAGAAATGGCTGGCAAACGGCGCACAGCCCACTGACAGAGTAGCAAAGCTCTTGAAGACCGCTGGTATTCAGTAATCGACGAGGTGAATAAGCTATGAAGGAATTAGTTGAGGTAATTGCGCGGGCATTGGTTGACAATCCGGATGAGGTGGTTGTTACCGAGACTGAAAAAGAGGGAGGCACCTTCATTGAATTGAAGGTAGCACCTTCTGATATGGGCAAGGTGATTGGCAAACAGGGACGTATTGCAAAAGCAATTCGTTCTGTTGTCAAGGCAGCTGCTTCCAAAGAAGAAAAAAAGGTTGTTGTTGATATTCAATAGCCGGTAAGGGCTGTCGTCGGAGTTTCCAGCGGCAGCTTTTTTCAGTTCATAGGAAATTGCTGTTGATACAGCCTCTCTTCGGCAATAGGTACAGGCTGTTAAAAAAATCAGAGGTGAAAGAGGTAAAAGCATGGATGATATGCTTCGGGTCGGTGTCATTTCTTCCACTCACGGAGTGCGGGGAGAGGTAAAGGTATATCCGACAACAGATGATGCAAACCGTTTTAAAAAACTGAAAACAGTAATTCTTGATTTGGGCCGCGGAGAACAGATAACTTTGAATATTGAAAGTGTAAAGTTCTTCAAAAATATGGTCATTTTAAAATTTAAAGAATTTAATAATATAAATGAGATTGAAAAATACAAGGGCAAAGATCTGCTGATCAAACGGGAACAGGCTGTGAAGCTGGGACCGGATGAGAATTTTATTGTGGATCTGATTGGCCTGAAGGTTATCACTGATGAAGGTGAGAACTTTGGTGTAATGAAGGATGTGCTTCAGACAGGAGCCAACGATGTATATGTGATCGAAGGAAACGATGGAAAAGAGTACCTGTTCCCGGCGATTAAGCAGTGCATTTTAAAGGTGGATCTGGAGGCCGGAGAGATGACGGTGCATATTATGGACGGTCTTTTGGATCTGTAAGAAAAACAGGAGGATAACCATGAATTATCATATCATGACCTTATTTCCCGATATGGTGCTGGACGGACTGAATACCAGCATTATCGGGCGGGCAGTGGACAAGGGCCTTTTGTCTATTGAGGCCGTGAATATCCGGGATTATACAAAAGAAAAACATGGACATGTAGATGACGCGCCCTACGGCGGCGGAGCAGGTATGGTGATGCAGGCGGCTCCTGTGTGTGATGCATATCAGGCACTTTGCGAAAAGCTGGGGAAGCGTCCCCGGGTGCTTTATATGACTCCTCAGGGAAGAGTATTTAATCAGTCCATTGCAGAAGAACTGGCGAAGGAGGATGATCTGGTCTTTCTTTGCGGGCATTATGAGGGAATTGATGAACGGGCTTTGGAGCTGATTGTGACAGATTATCTTTCGGTAGGCGATTATGTGCTGACGGGAGGCGAACTTCCAGCTATGGTGATGATTGACTGCATTTCCCGTCTGGTTCCGGGAGTGTTGAATAATGATGCTTCTGCTGAGATTGAATCCTTTCATGATAATCTCTTAGAGTATCCTCAATATACCCGGCCGGAGATTTATGAGGGAATGCGGGTGCCAGAGGTGCTTCTTTCCGGGCATCATAAAAATATTGAGACATGGCGTCGTCAGCAGTCCATTAAGAGAACTCTGGAGCGGCGGCCGGATCTGCTGGAGGGAGCCAATCTTTCCAAAAAGGAGAAGCTGTATTTGGAAGAGTTATTGGAAGAAATTCGGCAGTCAAAGGAAGAAGAATAATAGGAAACAGTATTAGAGAACTTCTATTGAGCTAAGGCAGAATAGAGGTTCTTTTATTATTTACAAAATTTCATATCCTGCAAAAAGCAGAAAAAACGGTAATGAAAATTTAAAAAAATGTTATGGAAAGATCAAAGTCAGACCAAAACGGCTATGATAAAATATAGTTTATTACATGGGAACGTTCTGTAAATTTAGAAAAGGGGGAACTTCGATGAAAGAGGATACAGGAATGAGGGATTTTTCTTATCGGGAAAAAGCCATGCAGAGAAATCAGGAGCTGTTTCATCTTCGAGAGCAGGCAGCTATGCTGGAGCATGCAAGAAACAGGCTGGATCAGCTGGTATTCCAGCAGCAGGAGCTTCGGGAAAAAGCCAGACAGTTGGATGCTTTGCGGGTTAAGGAGAGTAATGACGTAGATAAGCTTCAGGGCCGCAGTTTGTATCATCTGTTTTACCGGGTATCGGGGAGCCTGGAGGAGCGGTTGGAACGGGAAAAAGCAGAGGCATATACGGCGGCAGTGAAGTATGATGCGGCTAGACAGGAGCTAGAGGCGGTGGAGCGGGATCTGTGCACGGCCAGACAGGAGGTTAGTCGTCTTTCGCGGTGTGAAGAGCGGTTTAAGCACCTTTTAAAAGAAAAGCAGGAAGAAATGAGGATTTCCGGAACAGCGGATGGGGAACAGATTCTTCAAATGGAAGA
The DNA here is from genome assembly GCF_964238185.1 of Lachnoclostridium sp. Marseille-P6806. Taxonomy (NCBI): domain Bacteria; kingdom Bacillati; phylum Bacillota; class Clostridia; order Lachnospirales; family Lachnospiraceae; genus Lachnoclostridium; species Lachnoclostridium sp. Marseille-P6806. Next base: position 143,899 of record NZ_CAXSLG010000009.1, on the reverse strand, counting down.
GGAGCTGGCTGCGATGAGACAGCAACAGCGGGAACTTCAGGAAGCTGTAACAGCAGGAAATACAGCTCTTTTTACAGCAGGCAGAATTCTGGACAGCTTATCCAGTGCGGGAAACTGGGGTACCTGGGATATGCTTGGAGGAGGAATGCTGACAACCTTGGCTAAGCACGAGCATATGGATCGGGCGCAGGAGGGAATTGAACGTTTTCAGGTAGAATTGCGAAGATTTCAGACGGAGCTTTCAGATGTTCAGATTCCTCAGGAACATCTGGAGGTAAGCTCGGACGGATTTTTAAAGTTTGCCGATTTGTTTTTTGATGGAATTTTTATTGACTGGGCGGTGCAGGATCAGATTAACCGGGCACAAAATCAGATGACAGCGATTAAAATGAGACTCCAGAATATACTCCAGCAGTTAAAGTGTCGCCAGGAAAATCTGGAAACAGATATGGAAAGAAAAAAAGCTGAGATAGAGGAGAAGGTTTTTCAGGCGCCTGTATCGTAAGCAGAAAGACGAGGAATGGAAATGAGGCCATTATTTGAAAGGGTTCACTACAGTATCTGTTCAGAGAAAATTCCACCGGAATTTTATGGTGTCCGTATGGTACATTTATCCGATCTTCACGGAGCCTGGTTCGGAAAGAACCACAATGTGATGATAAAGGCTATAGAAGGCTTCCAGCCAGATATGGTGCTTATGACAGGGGATATGGCTGACAGCGGCAGAGAGGGAATGGAAAGCTGTCCTTTCTCCAGATTTGCGTCTGTTTCCGCCGTATTCCAGAGGACATTTTATTGAGCAGGGACAGCAACTGATTGTAAGCAGTGGGTTGGGAAACCGTTTTTTAAAGCGTATCTGCAATCCGCCCCAGCTGGTGGAGCTTGTCTTGGAAGGAGAAGGCTCCAGGTGGAGCAAAAGAGGAGAGAAAGCCTGAAAAAACTGCCGGAAACCGCAGAAAACCGTTAAATTTATGCTTGCATTTTATAAAATCCTATGATATGATTAGGAAGTTGTGACGAATAAAAAGAGATGGTCCTCTGTTGCCTTGAAAGCATTATAGAACATCAAACATATTGAAGGAGGTTCACACAAATGAACGAAATTATTAAGAACATTGAAGCAGCACAGTTAAAGGCTTCCGTACCGGAGTTTGCAGTAGGTGATACCGTTAAGGTCTACAACAAGATCAAAGAGGGTAACCGCGAGAGAATTCAGGTATTTGAGGGAACCGTTATTAAGAGACAGAACGGCGGCGCAAGAGAGACCTTCACCGTTCGTAAGAACTCCAACGGTATCGGCGTTGAGAAGACCTGGCCTGTACATTCCCCGTTTGTAGACAACATCGAGGTTGTAAGAAGAGGTAAAGTAAGACGTGCAAAACTGAACTACTTAAGAGACAGAGTAGGTAAGGCTGCTAAGGTTAAAGAGTTAGTAAAATAATTGCGTGAATGAGGGGACAATGAAAATTGTCCCTTTGTTTTGTTTCTGGATAAATGGTAACTGTCAGGACTGAATAGTTACGATAAATGATAAAAAGCAGGAAGGATGTTACGCGTGGAATTTTATCAGGGAGATGAACGGAACCTGGTGCGGAGACTGTCGTCCTGGGTTGTGGATATTGCAGTGGCCCTGGCCTTTGCCTGGTTTTGCCTGAACTGTTTTGGAACGCGGGTTACGGTAATTGGACAATCGATGCAGCCGCTGCTGAATTCAGATGATGTTGTTCTGGTAAACAGTCTGGTTTATGATTTTGGCAAGCCGGATCGGATGGATGTAGTAGTATTTGAGCGGGAAGACAAAAAACTGTATGTCAAGCGGGTGATTGGAGTTCCCGGTGATGTTGTTCAGATTCAGGACGGTACGGTCTATGTAAATGAACAGCCGATTCAGGAAGAAGGGCTGGGGCATGTTTCTCTGGCTGGTCTGGCAGAAAAGCCGATAGAGCTGGGGGACGGCGAATATTTTCTTCTTGGTGATAATCGCGACAGCAGCGAAGACAGCCGTTTTGCCAATGTAGGCAATGTGAAAGAGGAGCAGATTCTTGGAAAGGTCTGGCTTAGACTGTTTCCTTTGATTGATATGAATCTGATTCCTTCGCCTTAGAAAATTGCGGATAAAAAATTTTTTGGAAAAGAGAAAACGGCAGAACAGAACTGAGAAAAAGAACGATAGACAAAAATAATAAAAATCGAGGAAGAGGAGGTATTTATTTGAATATACAGTGGTATCCTGGGCACATGACAAAAGCGAAGCGTGCCATGAAGGAAGATATAAAACTGATTGATCTGATTATTGAGCTGGTGGATGCCAGAGTACCTCTGGCAAGCCGGAATCCGGATATTGATGAGCTGGGCAAGGGAAAAGCCCGGCTGATTTTGCTGAATAAATCCGATCTTGCCAGTGAAAAGCAGAATGAGGCATGGACAGCCTGGTTTAAGAAAAAAGGATTTTTTGTGGTAAAGGTAAATGCCAGAAGCGGAGCAGGATTAAAGCAGATCACCGGAGTTGTTCAGGAGGCCTGTAAAGAAAAAATTGAGCGGGATCGCCGCAGGGGAATTCTGAATCGTCCTGTGCGGGCTATGGTTGTGGGAATCCCGAATGTGGGAAAATCTACCTTTATTAATTCCTTTGCAGGAAAGGCCTGCACGAAAACGGGAAATAAGCCTGGTGTAACCAAGGGAAACCAGTGGATTCGTTTAAATAAGACCCTGGAGCTTTTGGATACTCCAGGAATTCTCTGGCCCCGGTTTGAGGATCAGAGAGTAGGGCTTTTGCTTGCCTTTATCGGCTCGATTAATGATGAGATTTTAAATAAGGACGAGCTGGCTATGGAACTGATTCGTTTTTTGGAAACCTATTATCCGCAGATTTTACCTCAGCGGTATTTGCCGGATGAGGATAAGGAGGTTTCTTCTGGAAGCCGGACAGAGCTGGAATGGCTTTCTCAGATTGCAAAGGTGAGAGGCTGTCTGTTAAAGGGCGGAGAACCGGATTACGGAAAGGCAGCAGCGATTGTAATTGACGATTTTAGGAGCGGACGGCTGGGAAGGATTACGCTGGAATTTCCCCCAGAGGAAATGGAGGAGTCATGCGAAAACTGACGGAAGAAAAACTCCAGGCGGAACGGGAACGTCTGGCAGCTATGAGGGAATATGAAGATACCTATGCAGCCTGCAGTGGGATCTGCGGTATCGATGAGGCCGGACGCGGTCCTCTTGCGGGGCCGGTGGTGGCCGGAGCAGTAATCCTTCCGAAAGACTGTGAAATTCTGTTTTTAAATGACTCAAAAAAGCTGTCAGAGAAAAAACGGGAGGAGCTGTTTGTTGAAATTCAGGAAAAGGCTATTGCCTGGAATGTAGGCATTGTAGGGCCGGATGTGATTGATGAAATCAATATTCTTCAGGCAACCTACGAAGCTATGCGTCAGGCTATAGCCGGTCTTTCTGTACAGCCAGAGCTTTTGCTGAATGATGCTGTGACGATTCCAGGTGTGGAAATTCAGCAGATCCCGATTGTTAAAGGGGACGCAAAAAGTGTGTCCATAGCAGCAGCCAGTATTATGGCAAAGGTAACCAGGGATCATATGATGGATGAGTATGATGCGCTGTTTCCGGAATATGGCTTTAAAAAGCATAAAGGATATGGAACTGCGGCACACAGAGCGGCAATTCTGGAATATGGCCCCAGTCCCATTCACAGAAGGAGCTTTTTAAAGAAGCTTCTGAAGCAGGAAGATTGACAGGGCCTGGGATGAATACAGAAAATAAGCGCCATACCGGACAGCATTATGAGAAGATGGCCGCAGACTACCTGCAGAAGGCAGGACTAAAGCTGCTCAAACAGAATTTTTACTGCCGTCAGGGAGAAATTGATCTGATTTTAAGGGATGGTCCGATGCTTGTTTTCGTGGAGGTAAAATACCGTTCCAGCCGGACAATGGGAGATCCGGCTGAGGCAGTGACACCGTCCAAACAGCGTCGTATCCGCAGCACTGCTCAATATTATCTGTACAGCTGCGGATATGGAGAGGAGACAAGGTGCAGATTTGATGTGATCTGTATTCTTGGAGATCAGATATCCTGGATTCGGGATGCGTTTTAATAAAATCGGGAGACGGAGGTTTACTGCTATGGTGTCATGGAAACGGAAGCAGGCGAAAGAACAATTAAATATAAAAGAAAAAAATGGTGTTGTCTGGCTGTCTTTTCCTGCTTTAGAGGAAAGCGGTCTGGTAAGCCATAGCTTTTCTACCCGTATAGGCGGTGTCAGCAAAGGTGTTTTTTCTTCTATGAACTTTTCTTTTACCAGAGGAGACGAGCCGGAGCATGTGATGGAGAATTACCGCCGCATGGCAGAAATTCTTGGGACGGCGCCGGAAAAAATGGTTCTGTCCTATCAGACCCATACTACTCATGTGAGAAAGGTGACGGAAGAGGACGAGGGAAAAGGGATTGTCCGGCCGCGGGATTATCAGGATGTAGACGGCCTTATCACTAATGTTCTGGGAATTACTCTGGTTACCTTTTATGCAGACTGTGTTCCTCTGTATCTGCTGGATCCGGTTCACCGGGCTATTGGCTTGTCTCATTCCGGATGGAGAGGAACGGTAAACAGAATGGGAAAGAAAACTCTGGATGCTATGAGAGAGAGCTATGGCACCAATCCAGAGGATGTAATTGCCTGTATTGGCCCAAGCATTTGCCAGGACTGCTTTGAAGTAGGCGGTGAGGTTGTGGAGGAATTCCGGAAGGCATTTGACGAGTCCTGGCATGACAGGCTTTTCTATCAGAAAGACAATGAAAAGTATCAGCTGGATTTGTGGCTGGCCAATGAGATTATTTTTGCGGAGGCAGGTGTGAAACAGGAGAATATTCATACAACGGATATCTGCACCCACTGTAATCCGGAGCTTTTGTTCTCTCACCGGACAACGGGAAATGAACGAGGCAATCTGGCGGCGTTTTTGGGGCTGAAGGAAGAAAAATAAGAAAATATGGTTATGCCGGAGGCAGAGTGCTTCCGGCATTTTTCTATTATAGATTTGAACTGACGGATGCTCAGGCGGCGATGCTTTTATCCCTGCAGGGAAATCTTCGTATCAGCCAGATTGTGAATCCTTTGAAAGGATGTGTGATGGAGCTGCCTCTTCGGCTTTTGCACCAGCTGAAAAGAGAAAGTTATTGACATATGCCGGAAATAGAGGTATACTCCAAATAGTTAATGACATATGCCATAAATAAATTTATATAACAGAACAGCGACAGGGAATACAGGGAGGCTCATATGCCAAGACCAAAGAAATGCAGAAAAGTATGTCAGATGCCTCAGATTCGGGAGTTTTTTCCGGCAGGCAGCAGTTCCTGTGATTTTGCCGTAATTCTTACGGTGGACGAATACGAGGCGATCCGTCTGATTGACCGGCAGGGATTTTCTCAGGAGGAGTGCAGCAGCTATATGCAGGTTGCAAGGACTACCGTTCAGATGATCTACAATTCTGCCAGACAGAAGCTGGCAGAGGCGCTGGTAGACGGGCGGCCGCTGAAAATTGAAGGCGGTGATTATCAGCTTTGTGACGGAAAAGAAGATTTCTGCGGCTGCGGAGGCTGCAGGAGACACCGCAGCCGCTGTGAACAAAGGTTGTTTAAGGAGGTTGAAGGAATGAAAATAGCAGTTCCCCTGGATGAGAATCAACAGGATGTGTGCGTTGTTTTAGCTCGCGCGCCGTATTTTTTGTTTCGGGAAAATGGAATAGATGTTATTGAAGAAAATCCGGCAGCTCAGGCGCAGGGAGGGGCAGGGATTCAGGCTGCCCAGTTTCTGGTAGACAATCAGGTGACCGATCTGATTACCGTCCGCTGTGGACAGAATGCTGCTGATGTTTTTCACGAAGCAGGTATGAAAATTTATAAATCCGCAAACAAGGCCGCTGCGGAGGATTTAGCTGCGCTGGAGGAGGGAAGGCTTGAGGAGCTGACTCAGTTTCATGGCGGCTTCCACGGTGTACAGTGAAGATTGCCTGTTTAAGCGGAAAGGGCGGAGCAGGGAAAACTCTGACTGCAGTGAATCTTGCAGCAGTGGCAGAGCGGGCAGTTTATATTGACTGTGATGTGGAGGAGCCCAATGGGCGTCTGTTTTTTCAGCCCGGCCAGGTGACCTCCTCACAGGTAAGCACGCTTCTTCCTGTTTTTGATGCCGAAAGATGTACTGGATGTAAAAAGTGCGTACAGTTCTGTCGGTTTCACGCTCTGATGTATATCAAAGAAAAACCGATGGTTTTTTCCGAGGTCTGTCACAGCTGCGGCGGCTGCAGTCTGGTTTGTCCGGAAAATGCCATTACAGAAAGAGAAAAGCCAGTTGGTATTCTGGAAATCGGAACAGCAAAAAATGTTCGGGTAGTAACTGGAATTTTAAATCCGGGGGAAGCCTCGGGAATTCCGATTATTCGAGAGGCGCTGAAGCTGGCGGACGGATTTACCGTTTTAGACTGTCCTCCAGGCAGCGCCTGCAGTGTGATGGAATGTGTCATGGATGCGGATTTCTGTGTTCTTGTGGCAGAGCCAACCGCTTTTGGATTTCATAATTTCCAGATGGTTTATGAGCTGGTTTCTCTTCTTGGAAAGCCCTGCGGCGTTGTGATTAACAAACAGGATGCTCCTTATGAACCGCTGGAACAGTTCTGTCGGGAGCAGGGACTTCCGATTCTTGCCAGAATCCCTTACGATTCCCATCTTGCAGCTCTGGCAGCGACAGGACAAATTGTTTCTAGCCACAGTCTGGAGATGAACCATTTGTTTTCTGAGCTTCTTGAGCAGATTCAGCAGATGGGAGGTGTATCATGAAGCGGCTTTTGATATTAAGCGGAAAGGGCGGTACAGGAAAAACTACGACAGCGGCAGCTCTGATTCGTTTTTCTCAGACGAGGGCAATTGCGGACTGTGATGTGGATGCCCCCAACCTTCATCTGGTAGCAGAGCGGAGAGGAAAGCCTGAGGTGACTTCCTTTCTGGGAGGAGATAAAGCAGTGATTGATCCGAAAAAATGCACTGGCTGCGGAACCTGCCAGTCCCACTGCCGTTTTTCTGCCCTGATTCCCTGTGAAGGCAGGTTTCGGGTAAATGAATATGCCTGTGAAGGCTGCGGCGTCTGTTCTTATGTATGTCCTTCAGGGGCAGTAACTCTGGAAAAGGATGTGGCGGGAAGAAAAGAGCTGTATCTGGAGGATGGTGTGTTTTCCACAGCCGCTTTGAAAATGGGGCGTGGAAATTCGGGGAAGCTGGTTACTGAGGTGAAAATGGCGATGCTGAAGCATGCTCCGGAAACAGAGCTTGCTGTGATAGACGGCTCTCCAGGAATTGGATGCCCAGTCATTGCCTCTATCAGCGGTATGGATCTGGTTCTGGTAGTGGCAGAACCAAGTTTTTCTGGAATCAGTGATTTAAAGAGGCTGGTAAAAACAGCCGAAAATTTGCAGGCAAAGCTGGCAGTCTGTGTCAATAAGTGGGATGTAAGCCCAGAGCATACAGAGGAGATCAGGCAGTTCTGTCAGGAAGAGCAGATTCCGTTTGTCGGACAGATCCCATATGATAAGTCTGCTTCTGAGGCGATCAATATGGGAAAAACCCTTGCAGATATCGACTGTCCAGCCAGAAATGCGCTGCAGGAGATCTATCAAAATGTTATCAAACTGTAACTGTTCAGGACGGAGTATCCACTGGAATCGTTACAGCAAATTTATTAAATATAAAGGAGTAAGGAATATGAAAATTGCAGTAGCAGCTATGGGAAACAGTGTAGCAGGACATTTTGGACATTGTGAGAACTTTATCTTTTTTGACACAGAGGATGGAAAGATTATTTCTGAAAATTCTGTCCCCAATCCTGGTCATCGTCCAGGCTTTTTGCCGAATTTCCTGGCAGACAATGGGGCTCAGGTGATTATTTCCGGCGGTATGGGCGGCGGCGCAGTGGATATTTTCAATGAACGCGGCGTAGAAGTAATTGTAGGTGTTCAGGGAGATGCAAGAGCAGCTGTAGAGACTTATTTAAAGGGTGAGCTGATTTCTACTGGCTCTATCTGCCATAACCATGAGCATGCAGATGAGTGCGGTGGACATCACTAATTTAAAAGCGCATTCTATAATATAAAAATGCTCTGGTTTCATAAAATGGATGTTATTTTTGTGAAAAGTGTATACATTTCTTCTTAAATTTCCGCAAAAGAGGATATTTTTCCTTTTGCAGTTTTGTGCTATAATTCAGAACAAGAGATGCAGTTGACGGAAAACTGCAAAGGAAAGGAGATTTTATGAGAAAAAATCTTTTCACACGCAGCAAGGCAGGCCGCAGAATGATCACAGCCCTGCTGGCAGCAGCAGCGATGACTGTGGCAGTACCGCTTTGTGCTTATGCAGAGTCTGCACCGCCGGTTGGAACTATTTCAGATGCAGCTGACGGATACTGGCTGCAGCGCCCAGACGGGAACTGGACCTTTACTTATTTTGACGGAAATCTTGCAACCTCCTGCTGGCAGCTGGTGCACTGGGGAGGGGTAGATTCCTGGTACTATTTTGATGCGAACAGCAATATGGCGAGCGGTTGGCTGCAGCTGGATGATCAGGTGTTTTATCTGCATTCCGCAGCAGATGGAACCAGAGGCCATATGTATACGGGATGGCATCAGATTGAAGGGAAATGGTACTATTTCCATGAGGTTTCTGACGGAACCAGAGGTCATTTGCTTACAAATACCACAACACCGGATGGATATCAGGTAGGCGCAGACGGCGCATGGATTCCGTCCTAAACAGGCAGATGAATAAACACGGGCCGGGGGATATGCCCCCGGCTTTTGTGATCCAGCATAGAATTTTGAAGTAGAATGGGGAAGGTGGCAAAAATGAAGTATGATTTTGATCAGGTGATTGACCGCAGTACCAATCGTTCATCTAAATACGATGAACGAATGAAAAAATTCGGAACCATGGATGTAATTCCTCTTTGGGTAGCGGATATGGATTTTAAAACGGCACAGCCTATTATTGATGCTTTGAAGAAAAAGGCAGAAGAAGGCATCTGGGGCTATACCTCCCGTCCAGACAGTTATTTTAAGGCAATCTGCTCTTGGCAGGAGCGGCGGAATGGATGGACGATTGAGCCGAAGCTTGCAAGCTGGAGCTTGGGCGTGGTTCCTGCTCTTGCAGGAATTATGCAGGTGTTCACCAAGCCCGGAGACAAGATTTTAATTCAGACTCCAGTGTATTCAGAATTTTACGATATTACTGAGGCTTTGGGACGTCAGGTTTTGGAAAATCAGCTGGTGGAGCAGGATGGAGTATGGTCCATTGACTTTGAAGACTTTGAGAAAAAGGCAGAAGAGGCAAAGGTGTTCCTTCTGTGCAGTCCGCATAATCCCTTGGGAATTGTATGGACCAGGGAACAGCTGAAGAAAATGGCAGATATCTGTATTGCCAATGATGTACTTCTGGTGTCCGATGAGATCCATTCTGATTTGATTTTTCACGGAAAAAAGCATACGCCTACAGCCATTGTTTCAGAGGAAATCGGAAAAAAGGTAATCAGCTGCATTTCTGGAACGAAAACTTTTAATCTGGCTGGCCTTCAGGCATCTACAACCGTGTTTCCAGATCTGGAAATGAAACAAGCGTTTGATCAGTTCTGGGCTGCTATGGACATTCATCGCAATAATGCCTTCAGTTCTGTGGCGATGGAGGTAGCTTTTCAAGAAGGAGAGGAGTGGTTAGAACAGCTGCTGGTGTATCTGGATGGAAACTTTGAATTTATCCGCAATTACTGTCAGGAGCATATTCCGCAGATCAAACCTAATATTCCAGATGCTACCTATTTGGTGTGGCTGGACTGCAGAAAGCTGGGGCTTAATAATGAGGAACTTCGGAAGTTTATGATTGAAAAGGCAGGACTTGGTCTTAACGAGGGAGATACCTTTGGGAGAAGCTTAAGCGGCTATATGCGGTTAAATGCAGCATGTCCCCGTTCGGTATTGGAAAAGGCAATGAGGCAGCTGGAAAAGGCGGTGAAGGGGCTGGAACGCCAGACCGCGTAAAGTCTATTGACAAACGAGGATAGTTGTCCTATGATTTTCATAAAAGTTTATGTTAGAGCAAGGAGGAATTGCTTATGTTGGCACCGGGAACCAAAGCGCCGGAGTTTACGCTGTCTGACAAGGATGGAAATCAGGTAAGTCTGTCTGATTTTGCAGGCAGAAAGACCGTCGTGTATTTTTATCCGAAGGACAGTACTCCGGGATGTACCAGACAGGCGTGCGCTTTTGCAGACGCTTATGACAAATTCAGAGAACTGGGAGTCGCTGTAATAGGAATCAGCAAAGACAGCGTAAAATCTCACAGCAACTTTGCGGCCAAGTATCAGCTTCCCTTTCTTCTTTTATCAGATCCGGAGCTTACGGCAATTCAGGCTTATGATGTCTGGAAAGAAAAAAAGCTGTATGGAAAGGTATCTATGGGAGTTGTGCGCAGTACCTATCTTATTGATGAAAACGGAATCATTGAAAAGGCAATGGAAAAGGTAAAGCCAGATACGAATGCTGCAGATATTCTGGCTTATTTGGAAGAGCAGAAAACGATCACAACTTTTTAGTTGTGATAACAACAACTGCTTGACTTGCATGTATTTCTGTGCTAGAATTTCAGAAATGGCTGAGCGAGCCATTAGTCAAGGGGGACATCGTATTTATTTACGTTGTCCTTTTTTATGTCATAGGAAAGTGTGTCCTATGACATAAAAACGCTCCGCGAGGATCGCCATGCGTCGGAAGAGAATTTTGTCGCAGAAGCGACCCGCCGCAGGCGGAGAAGCTCGCGAGCGAGCTTCTTTTTTATTTCACAAAAAAACGAGGAGGAATTGATTATGATGAAAAAGGCGTTAGCACTTACTATGGCAGCTGTAATGGCAGCATCCATGACCGCATGTGGTGGAAACACAAAGGAAACCACAGCAGCAGAGACGAAGGCAGCTGATACTACCGCGGCTGATACCACAGCGGCAGATACGGCTGCAGCAGACACAGAAGCTGCAGACGGTAAGGTTTACAAAATTGCAACAGATACAACCTTTGCACCCTTTGAGTTTGAGAATGATAAGGGGGAGATGGTTGGTATTGACCTGGATATTCTGAAGGCGATTGCTGATGATCAGGGCTTTGAATATGAGCTGGTTGTAGCAGGTTTCTCTGCCGCATGTACCGGTATGGAGGCAGGAGAGTATGATGCAGTGATTGCCGGCATGTCTATTACAGATGAAAGAAAAGAAAAGTATGATTTCTCTGAGCCCTACTACGATTCCGGCGTTGGTATGGCAGTTAATGCAGATTCCGATATCGCATCTTATGAGGATCTGAAGGATAAAACAGTAGCAGCAAAGATCGGTACTGAGGGCTGCTCCTTTGCAGAGTCTATTGCAGAGCAGTATGGCTTTACCATCAACCAGTTTGAGGATTCCTCCAGTATGTATCAGGACGTTTTAGCCGGCAACTCCGTAGCCTGCTTTGAGGACTACCCGGTACTGGGCTATGAGATTTCCAGAGGCGTTGCCTTTAAGCTTCCGCTTCCTATGGAAAACGGCAATTCTTACGGCTTTGCTGTTATGAAGGGTCAGAATACAGAGTTGGTAGAGATGTTCAACGCTGGTCTTAAGAATATCAAGGACAGTGGCAAATACGATGAGATTTTAAATACTTATATCTCTAAATAATGACAAATAAGGTGATGATGAAATGGCTGTAATAGACGTACTGATTAAATATTTTCCGTCCTTTAACGTTGCACTGGGCGAAACCCTGAAGCTTACGGCAGTATCTTTATTTTTTGCTACGATACTGGGTGTAATCTTCGGCTTGTTTAAAGTTTCCGGCATAAAGCCTTTAAAGGTAATTGCCAATATTTACATTGACATTATCCGCGGTACCCCTCTGATGGTTCAGACTATGATTATTTTCTATGGTCTCAGCCAGGTGCTGCGTCCTTATGGCTTTAGCTGGGGCGCCATTGGTGGGAATTTTACGGCAGGCGCCGTGACTTTAAGTCTCAATGCAGGCGCATATATGGCAGAGATTATCCGTGGCGGTATTGAAGCCATTGACAAAGGGCAGATGGAAGCGGCCCGCAGTCTGGGACTTCCTTATGGAAAGGCTATGAGCAAGATCATTCTTCCCCAGGCATTCCGCACCATGATGCCCTCAATCATCAATCAGTTTATTATTTCCATGAAGGATACCTCCTTGATTTCTATAATCGGAATCCGGGAGCTGACTCAGAACGGTAAGATTATTGCCGCCAACTCGGCTTCTCTGGTTATGGCTATCTGGGTGGCAGTTGCCCTGTATTACCTAGTGATCTGCACCATCCTTTCCAGGATTGCAGTGATAGTAGAAAGGAAGGTATCTTATGGAAAACAGTAAAATTTCCGTTACGCATTTAAAAAAGAATTTTGGAAAGCTGGAGGTTTTAAAGGGAATCAGCCTGGAGGTGAAGGAGGGAGAGGTTGTCTGCCTCATTGGTCCTTCTGGTTCTGGAAAGAGTACCTTTCTGCGGTGCTTAAACCGCCTGGAAAAGATTACAGCAGGCGAGGTAATCGTAGACGGCCATCCCATCTCAGATCCGAATGTGAATATTAATAAGGTTCGGGAAAACATCGGTATGGTATTCCAGCATTTTAATCTGTTTCCCCATCTGACTGTTTTGGATAACATTACGCTGGCTCCTACTGAGCTAAAGATTATGGATAAGAAGGCAGCAGAGGAAAAGGCCAGAGATCTTCTTTCCCGGGTAGGGCTGGCAGATAAAGCGGATGCTTATCCGGCTCAGCTTTCCGGCGGACAGAAGCAGAGGGTAGCTATTGCACGTTCTCTGGCAATGAATCCGGATATTATGCTGTTTGACGAGCCAACCAGCGCCCTTGACCCGGAAATGGTGGGAGAGGTGCTGGAGGTTATGAAACAGCTGGCAGCAGAGGGAATGACCATGGTTGTTGTAACCCATGAGATGGGCTTTGCCAGAGAGGTTGCCGATCGGGTAATCTTCATGGACGGTGGTTATATTGTGGAGGAAGGAACTCCAGAGGAAATTTTTTCTCATCCAAAGGAAGAGAGAACCATCAGCTTCTTAAATAAAGTTTTATAATCAAAAAACCTGCGTGATCCGATATCTTTCGGATTCCGCAGGTTTTTTCTGTTACAGGAAAGTGCTGTGACGGAACAGGGAATTTTTATAAAATAAAACATATGTTCGAACTTTTTTTAAAGGAAGGCTTGCAATTTGCCTGACATTTTGTTTATAATAGCATGGGATTACAGGAAATAATGGAGGAATATCATGGCAAAGACACAATATAATGCAGACAGTATTACCGTGCTGGAAGGATTGGAGGCAGTCCGCAAGCGGCCCGGCATGTATATCGGAGGCGTAGGCACCAAGGGACTGAACCATCTGATCTATGAGATCGTAGATAATGCGGTGGATGAGCACCTGGCCGGATACTGCAGCCAGATCTGGGTAACGCTGGAGGCGGACGGTTCCTGCACCGTAAGGGACAGTGGTCGTGGCATTCCTGTTGAAATGCATAAAAAGGGTGTATCTGCAGAGCGAATTGTTCTTTCTACGCTTCATGCAGGAGGTAAATTTGACAATGACGCCTACAAAACCAGCGGAGGACTTCATGGCGTAGGTTCTTCTGTGGTGAACGCTTTATCTGCCCGGATGGATGTGAAGGTTTATAAAAACGGTTATATTCATCACGATGCCTATGAAAGGGGGATTCCGGTAATTTCCCTGGAAAATGGCCTTCTTCCTACTCTGGGAAGGACAAAGGAGACTGGAACAGAGATTAATTTTCTTCCGGACGGAGAAATTTTTGAAAAGACACGGTTTAAGGCAGACTGGCTGAAAAGCCGTCTTCACGAGACTTCTTATCTGAACCCCGGACTGACTATTTTCTATGCCAACCGCAGGCCAGGAGAAGAGGAGGAGGTTGTTTATCATGAGCCGGAAGGAATTATTTCTTATGTAAAGGAAATCAACAACGGAAAAAATGCCGTTCATGAGCCAATTTATTTTAAAAGTGAGATTGATAAGATTGAAGTGGAGGTTGCGATTCAGTTTGTAGATACCTTTGAAGAAAATATTCTGGGCTTTTGCAACAATATTTTTACCCAGGAGGGCGGTACCCATCTGGTTGGTTTTAAAACAAGATTTACTCAGCTGATCAATTCCTATGCCAGGGAGCTGGGCATCCTGAAGGAAAAGGATCCCAACTTTACCGGCGCAGATACCAGAAATGGAATGACAGCCATTGTGGCAGTGAAGCATCCGGATCCGATTTTCGAGGGACAGACGAAGACCAAGCTGGCCAGCGCCGATGCGACAAAGGCGGTTTTTACGGTTACGGGAGATTTGCTGCAGCACTATTTTGACCGGAATGTAGAGGTCTTAAAATCGGTGATTGCCTGTGCTGAAAAATCTGCGAAAATTCGGAAGGCAGAGGAAAAGGCAAAGACTAATATGCTGACCAAGTCCAGATTTTCGTTTGACAGCAATGGAAAGCTGGCTAACTGTGAAAGCCGGGATGCGGAGAAGTGTGAAATTTTTATTGTTGAGGGAGATTCTGCAGGCGGCTCTGCCAAGACAGCCAGAAACAGAATGTATCAGGCTATTCTTCCTATCCGTGGAAAGATCCTGAACGTGGAGAAGGCTTCTATGGACAAGGTGCTTGCAAATGCGGAGATTAAAACCATGATCAATGCCTTTGGCTGCGGTTTTTCCGAGGGCTACGGCAATGATTTTGATATTTCCAGACTTCGGTATCATAAAATTATTCTGATGACGGATGCGGATGTGGACGGCAGCCACATTGACACCCTTCTTTTGACCTTTTTATACCGTTTTATGCCGGAGCTGATTTATAATGGCCATGTGTTTATTGCCATGCCGCCGCTCTATAAGGTGATTCCTTCCAGAGGGCAGGAGCAGTATCTTTATGATGACAAGGAACTGGAGCGTTACCGGAAAACACACACAGGAGAGTTCCGCCTGCAGCGGTACAAGGGTCTTGGTGAGATGGATCCAGAGCAGCTTTGGGAGACAACCCTGGATCCGGAGCACCGGGTTCTGAAACGGGTGGAGATTGAGGATGCCCGCATGGCTTCAGAGGTAACGGAAATGCTTATGGGCAGTGACGTTCCCCCCAGACGGAAATTTATTTACGACCACGCAGAAGAAGCGGAAATTGACGCATAAGAAGGAGAAGGATCATGGCGGAAAAAATATTAACAACAGAATTTTCAGAGGAAATGCAGCGCAGCTATCTGAATTACTCCATGAGTGTCATTACTGCGCGGGCCATTCCTGATGCCCGGGACGGCTTAAAGCCGGTTCAGCGCCGGGTTCTTTATGATATGAGTGAGCTGAAGCTGGGGCATGATAAACCACACCGGAAATCGGCCCGTATTGTAGGCGATACCATGGGTAAATATCATCCTCACGGCGACAGTTCCATTTATGATACACTGGTTGTCATGTCGCAGGCATTTAAAAAGGGTATGGCCCTGGTAGACGGACACGGAAATTTCGGTTCCATTGAGGGAGACGGTGCAGCAGCCATGCGTTATACAGAGGCGCGGCTTCAGAAATTTGCAGAAGAGGTTTACCTGAAGGATCTGGACAAGACCGTAAATTTTGTTCCCAACTACGATGAGTCGGAAAAGGAGCCGGAGGTTCTTCCGGTGCGGGTCCCCAACCTTTTGATCAATGGTTCTGAGGGAATTGCCGTAGGAATGAGCACCAGCATTCCGCCTCACAATTTGGGCGAGGTGGTAGAGCTGGTTCAGGCTTATATTGATCAGCCGCAAATGGATGTTGCTCAGATGATGGAATATCTTCCCGGCCCGGATTTTCCTACCGGGGGTATTATTGCAAACAAAAAGGATCTGAAGGAAATTTATGAAACAGGTGTCGGAAAAATCAAGCTCCGCGGAAAAATTGAAGTAGAGCTTGGGCGGAGAAAGGCAGATCGTGATAAGTTAGTCATCAGCGAAATTCCCTATACTATGATTGGCGCGGGCATTAACAAATTTCTGATGGACGTGGCCGATTTGGTGGAAAGTAAGAAGCTGACAGATGTGGTAGATATTTCCAACCAGTCCAGCAAAGAAGGAATCCGCATTGTTCTGGAGCTGAAAAAGGATGCGGACATTGACAAAATTAAAAACATCCTTTATAAAAAAACGAAGCTGGAAGATACCTTTGGCGTCAATATGCTGGCGATTGCCCATGGACGACCGGAGACTCTGAATTTGAAAGGGATTCTGGATCATTACCTGGAGTTCCAGTATGAGAATACGACCCGCAAATACCAGGCTCTTCTGGATAAGGAGCTGGAGCGGAAGGAGATTCGGGAAGGACTGATTCAGGCCTGTAATGTGATTGACCTGATCATTGCCATTTTAAGGGGATCCAAAAATCTGAAGGATGCGAAGGCATGTCTGATGTATGGAGACATATCCAGAATTCAGTTTAAGCACCCCGGCTTTGAAGAGGACGCCAAACAGCTCCATTTTACAGAGAAGCAGGCGGCAGCCATTCTGGAAATGCGGCTTTACAAGCTGATTGGCCTGGAAATCATGGCGCTGGAGAAGGAATATAAGGAATGCCTGAAGAAAATTGCCCGGTATGAGAAGATTTTGAAAAGCCGCGATGCCATGAATCAGGTGATTCAGGAGGATCTGAAACAAATTAAGGAAGAGTTTGCTGTTTCCCGCCGCACAGTGATTGAAGACGGCAAAGAAGCTGTTTATGAGGAGGCGCCGATGGAGGTGCAGGAGGTTGTGTTTGTTATGGATCGGTTTGGCTACTGCAAGCTCCTGGATCGGCAGACTTATGAGCGAAATCAGGAAACGGTAGATCAGGAGTACAAGCACAGGATTCCCTGTCTGAATACAGATAAGATCTGTATTTTTACCAACACAGGAAGTCTTCACCAGGTAAAGGTTATGGAAATTCCTTTCGGCAAGCTTCGTGACAAGGGCACGCCGATTGATAACGTAAGCAAATATGACGGAAGCAGGGAGGAGATTGTATTTCTTACCTGTTTTGGCCGTCTGACAGGACAGATGCTTCTGTTTGCTACCAGAATGGGTATGATGAAGCAGGTGCCTGCTGAGGAATTTATCACAAATAACCGGACGGTAGTGGCGACCAAGCTTCAGGAAGGAGATCAGGTAGCTGTGATCCGGGTAGTTGGAACAGAAACAGATCTGGTTCTTCAGACGACGGGAGATGTGTTCCTGCGGTTTTCTATGGAGGAGATTCCGGAGATGAAGAAGGCTTCCCGCGGTGTGCGGGGCATTCGTATGAGCGAGGGTGAGGCGCTGGAGGAGATTTATTTTGTCAGCCAGAATCCGGTGATTACTTATAAAAAGAAAGAGGTTCATTTAAACCGCCTGAAAATAGCAAAGCGGGATGGAAAAGGAAGCAAGGTAAGACTGTAAGCAGATATGAAAGAAAGTCTTTGTATGGCGAACAACTGTGTTTAGGAAAGAGAGTATGTCCTTGCAGTGAAGACAAATGTATTTTTCTCGCGAATTCCTCTTGATTTTTTTCTGAAATAGGAGTAGTATAGGTCACATGTTTTTACCGTGGTTTCCGAACAGGCCATAAGAAACAGCCGGCGCATCCGGGGACTGCAATATGAGGAGAATAAGGAGTGTACAATTATGGAAAAGAAGTTAAAAGTCGGTGTATTAGGCGCTACTGGTATGGTAGGCCAGAGATTTATTTCCCTGTTGGAGAATCATCCGTGGTATGAGGTAGTCACGGTTGCAGCCAGCCCCCGATCTGCCGGAAAGACCTACGAGGAGGCAGTAGGCGGACGCTGGAAAATGACGACTCCTATGCCTGAGGCAGTAAAGAAGCTGGTTGTTATGAATGTCAACGAGGTAGAGAAGGTAGCTGCCAGCGTAGATTTTGTATTCAGCGCCGTTGATATGTCAAAAGATGAGATTAAGGCTATTGAGGAGGCATATGCAAAGACAGAGACTCCCGTTGTTTCCAATAACAGCGCACACCGCTGGACTCCAGATGTTCCCATGGTTGTTCCGGAGGTTAACCCGGAGCATTTCCAGGTGATTGAATTCCAGAAAAAACGTCTGGGTACCACCAGAGGCTTCATTGCAGTAAAACCCAACTGCTCCATTCAGAGCTATGCACCTGCTTTGACAGCATGGAAGGAGTTTGAACCCTATGAAGTGGTAGCTACAACCTACCAGGCAATTTCCGGCGCAGGAAAGACCTTCCAGGACTGGCCGGAGATGGAGGGAAATATCATCCCCTACATTGGCGGCGAGGAAGAAAAGAGCGAGCAGGAGCCTCTGAGAATCTGGGGTAAGATTGAGGACGGCGTAATTGTCAAGGCTGCTGAGCCGGTGATTACCTGCCAGTGCATCCGTGTTCCTGTATTAAACGGACATACAGCTGCCGTATTTGTAAAATTCCGTAAAAAGCCAACCAAAGAGGAGCTGATTGATCGTCTGGTAAGCTTTAAGGGACTTCCTCAGGAATTAGAGCTGCCCAGCGCACCGAAGCAGTTTATTCAGTATCTGGAGGAGGACAACCGTCCCCAGGTATCTCTGGATGTAGATTTTGAAAACGGAATGGGAATTTCTGTAGGCCGTCTGAGAGAGGATACGGTTTATGACTATAAGTTCGTCGGCCTGTCTCATAATACTGTCCGCGGCGCAGCCGGCGGAGCAGTTCTCTGTGCAGAGCTTCTGACTGCTCAGGGATATATTGCAGCAAAATAAAATAAAAAATGCGGACTCTTTGGAGTCCGTTTTTCTTTTGATCATAGAAAGTGCGTCCTGTGATACAAAAACGCGCCACAGGGATGCGCACTGCGCGCCAGAGAAAATGGCTGCTAACGCAGCCGCGTTTCAGCACGGTAATGTGCCGAGGAACATTTTTTGTGCAGATGGAAACTGCCGCCAGCATTTTTGGACTGGCGGCAGAAATCAGGGATATGTTTGATTGTCAGTAAAGAATCATTGAGGCATGGATTATTCTGCATCAAAATGATAAATGGTAGTGGTTTTGTATTCCTCGCCTGCTTTTACAATGGGAGAAGCAAACTGGGGTTTATTGACAGCATCCGGGAAATACTGAGTTTCGAAGCAGTATCCGTACCGTGGATCGTAAAGGACTCCTCCCTTTCCAATCTGTCCCTTCAGGCCGTTTGCTGTATAGAACTGAACGCCAGGAAGATCCGTATACACATCCATGGTTCGTCCGCTTGCCTCATCCACGGCTCTGGCAGAAAGTGCCAGCTCGCCGGGGGCATGGTTCAGAACCCAGTTATGATCGTAGCCGCCGGCATTTTTTAAGGGTTCATAATCTGCGTCAATCTCATCGCCAATGGTTTTTAATTCTGTAAAATCCATGGGAGTTCCCTTGACAGGCTCCAGAACTCCGGTGGGAATGGATTCTGCATCTGGAATAGTATATGTATCTGCATCAATCCATACCTTCTGTGTCAGAACGCTTCCAGCATCGTGACCGGCCAGATTGAAGTAAGCGTGGTTTGTAAAATTGGCGATGGTATCCGCGTCGGAAACCATCAGATAATCCAGACGGAGACTGTTGTCCGGAGTCAGAGTATAGCTGACGGCAATATTGGCATTGCCGGGATAGTTCTGATCTCCGTCAGGGCTGAACAGGGAAAAGGTAATTCTGGTACCAAGACCGGTTTCCTCTACATCAGCATCCCAGAGACGGCTTCTGTAAAAGTCCGGGCCGCTGTGGAGATTGTTTTTGCTTCCGGAATTTATCACAAGGGCATAGGTAATGCCATTTAAAGTAAAGGCTGCGCCTCCGATTCGGTTTGCATTGCGGCCCACAATTTCTCCCAGATGACCGCTTTTTGTCAGAATATCTTCTACGGAATCGTACCCTAACAATACGTCTGCCAGTTTTCCGTTCCGATCCGGAACCTTCATCTCCAGCCAGATGCCGCCCAGATCTGTAAATGCGGCAGATACGCCATTTTCATTGGTCAGCGTATATTTGCTGACTGCTGCTCCGTTTTCCAGAGTGCCGAATGCTTCTTTTTTCCATGCCATAATCGTTTCTGTCCTTTCGTTTTATGAAATGATAGCTGTTTGGGACTGCCCAACTCTCCCGACAAAATAGCAGGAAGAGAAGACGGCGGTTCCGATTTACTTAGAATTATAGCACAAAGAATGGCAGGAAAAAAGTGAAAGATATGCTTTCTTTCAGGACTGCTATATTTTGACAAAACACACAGAAGATGCCAGTGTATTATTCTGTTTCGTACATATACTAGGAACGTAACAAAAAACAAACCGGTCGTGAGGCAGGAAAAGAACGCAAGTGTTCGCCTGTCCCATGACAGGCGAATTTGAAAGGAGACTACACTTATGGCAAGCAAATCTTCTAACAGAGCAGAGGTACCTGAGGCAAAAGAGGCACTGGATCGTTTCAAAATGGAAGTTGCAAACGAACTGGGCGTTCCCTTATCCAACGGCTACAATGGAAACCTGACTTCCGCACAGAATGGATCTGTGGGCGGTTATATGGTTAAGAAAATGATTGAAGCTCAGGAGAAGCAGATGGCCGGTAAGTAAGGCCTGACTTTCAGCCGATTTTTCTGTTTCAATCAAACAGGAGGAGGAATCCCGGGGCAGAAAGCTCCGGGATTTTTCTATTTTTTGTAAATAAACTGCTTGTGCAACCTGAATTTTAACTATATAATGGTACATGAAAAAGTTTAAAGGAGTTATGCTATGCGTGTGATAGCCGGAAAGGCAAGACGGGTTCCGTTAAAAACTCTGGAAGGAATGGACACCCGGCCCACTCAAGATCGGATTAAGGAAACGCTTTTTAATATGCTTCAGTACGATTTGGCAGACTGCTGTTTTTTGGATTTGTTTGCCGGAAGCGGTGGAATTGGAATCGAGGCATTAAGCCGCGGCGCCGGATTTGCGGTATTTGTAGAGCAAAATCCAAAGGCGGCAGAGATTATCCGGGAGAATTTAAAGGCCACGAAGCTGGAAGAACAGGCTCTGGTGATGAATTGCGACGCGCTTTCTGCCTTAAAGCGGTTAGAGGGCAAATACCGGTTTGATTATATTTTTATGGATCCTCCCTACAATCAGGAGCTGGAGCGTCAGGCACTTTCCTGCCTGAAGACATCTGCTCTGATTGATAAACAGAGTACCATTATTATAGAAGCATCTCTGGAGACCTCCTTTGACTATCTGGAATCCATGGGCTTTCTTATGGAAAAAAATAAACAATACAAGACAAACCGGCATGTGTTTGTCTATCGAGGTGAATGATATGGCGACAGCAGTTTATCCAGGCAGCTTTGATCCTGTGACCCTGGGACATATGGATATTATCGAGCGTACTGCCCGCATGTTTGATCATGTAATCATCGGAGTTTTGCAGAATAATTCAAAAACTCCGTTGTTTTCTGTGGAAGAACGTGTTAATATGATAAAGAGTATTACATCACATCTGGAAAATATTGAGGTTCGTTCCTTTGACGGGCTTTTGGTTGATTTTGTCCACCAGTGCCGTGCCGATGTGATTGTGAGAGGTCTGCGGGCTATTACAGATTTTGAATACGAGCTTCAGATGGCGCAGACCAACCGGGTAATTGCCCCTGATATTGACACTATATTCCTGACAACCAATCTGAAGTATTCCTACCTGAGTTCCAGCATTGTAAAGGAAATTGCATTCTTCAATGGAGATATTAACGCATTCCTTCATCCGGATATTGCTGTTCAGGTAAAGCAAAAGCTCGGAAAATAATGGCTGCAGCCAAGTACACATAGAAGTGAGGAGAAGAAACATGAGTAGAATTGAACAGTTAATCGGTGAAATCGAAGAATATATTGACAGCTGTAAGTTTCAGCCCCTTTCCACAACCAAGATTCTGGTCAATAAAGAGGAGCTGGAGGAGCTGTTGGTTGAACTTCGTCTTCGGATTCCCGACGAGATAAAGAAGTACCAGAAGATTATCAGCAATCAGGATGCTATCTTGAATGATGCCCGCGCGCAGGCAGATGCCATTTTAAAGGATGCAACCCAGCAGACCAATGAACTGGTAAATGAGCACGAAATTATGCAGATGGCTTATACCAATGCCAATCAGATCATTGAGGAAGCACAGCAGCAGGCTCAGGCAATTATTGACAATGCAGTAGATGAGGCCAACAGCGTTCGTCAGGGCTCGATTGATTACACAGACAGTATGCTGCAGAGTCTGCAGGCAATCATTAACCATTCTATTGAAGAAGCTCAGGGACGTTTTGATTCTTTCCGCGCTTCCATGCAGGAAAGCTATGATATTGTTACCAATAACCGCAATGAGCTGTCCGGAAGTATTTCTGCTCCGGCAGAGGAGCCTGTACAGGAAGAAGAGCAGCAGTAATTCTTCTTACAGCCCAAGCGGCTGCATGAGATGGATGAGCAGCTGTGCCGCTATGCAGGTGAGTCCCGCGTGAATGAGTTTCCACAGTACATAATGCCGGATGGACAGCCCTCCGGCATTTTTTGATGTCACAGGAAGGCCTTCTTGCGAGTGTTTTTCTTGTATGAGGGAATCAGAAAGGACACTTTTTGTCTGAAAAATCCCGGAGATCCCTCCAAAGGCAGCAGCAGACAGCGCAGGGGCAACAGCTGTGTATTTTGGAAATACCGTGGAGATCTGATGGATTCCTGTGGTCATTTCCACTGCTCCGGCAACAAGGGCCTGGAGGCGGACGGGAAGAATGGAAAGCTGCCGAATCCACAGGGCAAAGATGGAAAACATCATCATACAGCCGCCGATAAGAACCATGGTTTCTGCGGAGGATAAAAGAATGGACTCCAGACAGACAGGTGCAGTTTCCAGGCGGACGGGAGAGGAAGTCCTTTGTCCGCCAGTTTGAGGCTGGTACAGCTTTTGTGCCAGAAAGGACAGAAGGGGAACCGGAAGGCAGACAGAAAGCAGAAGCAGACCGGAATTGATGCCAACCGGAAGCTGCTGTCTGACATAGCCAAGAAGGAACATGGGACTGGGATGGCAGCAGAAGGCCAGGAGATACTGGGCTTCTTTTTGTGAGATTTTTCCCTGACGGAAATAATCGCCGCACAGCTTTGCCCCCAGAGGATAACCGCAGAGCAGCCCGCAAAGGAGAATGTAGGTCCCAGATGCGGAAACATGGAACAGACGGGAAACCAGGGGATAAACAGGTTTTACAAGCAGCCCGGCGCCGCCTGAGACTGTGAGAAGCTGTGTGAGAATCAGAAAAGGCGCCAGGGCAGGAAGCACGGTCTGATACCATAAAAGCAGCCCCTCGGACGCACCCTGGACGGCTAAGGCGGGAAAAGCAAGCACCAGTCCTAAAAGGACAATGGGGATGGTTTTGACAGTCATGGGAGAACCTCCGGCTACAATGTTATTATTTTTTATGAAGACACCGGGGGATTTATGCGTCCAGCAGTTTCAATGAACCTGAATCTGTGGTATACTAAATAAAATTTCGCCTGAAAGGAATATATGCGATTGATGAAACTTCCGGAAACATTTTTAGAAAACATGAAGGAGCTTCTGGGCGGGGAGTACAGCGCCTGGCTGGCCAGCTATGAGGAAAATCCTCATCAGGGACTGCGCATCAATACAGGAAAGCTGACTGCGGAAACCTGGAAGTCCATAAGTCCTTACGGAACGGAGCAGGTTCTGTGGACGGGCAATGGATATTATATTGGGGATCAGGACAGACCAGCCAGGGATCCCTATTATTATGCAGGGCTTTATTATCTGCAGGAGCCCAGTGCGATGGCTCCTGCTGCCCTTCTTCCCGTTGATCCAGGAGATCGGGTTCTGGATCTCTGTGCAGCGCCTGGAGGGAAAAGCACAGAGCTGGGAGCGCGGCTGAAGGGACAGGGGCTTTTAGTATCCAATGACATCAGCAATTCCCGGGCAAAGGCTCTGCTGAAGAATCTGGAGCTGGCCGGAGTTTCCAATTTGTGCGTAACCAGCGAGACTCCGGAAAAGCTTGCAGATGTTTTTGGGCCGTTTTTCGATAAGATTCTTGTGGATGCCCCCTGTTCAGGAGAAGGCATGTTTCGGAAGGATCCGGATTTGATCAAAAGCTGGCAGGAACATGGACCTTCGTATTATGCTCCGATCCAGAGGCAGATCCTTTCTCAGGCAGTGCGGATGTTAAAGCCCGGCGGGTATCTGCTGTATTCTACCTGTACCTTTGCGGCCTGTGAGGATGAGGATACAGTTCATTGGCTTTTAGACCAGGAGTCGGAGCTGGAACTGATGCCTCTTTTGTTGTGGGAGGGGGCGCAGCCGGGAATCAACAAAGAACCGGTGATTCGCCTGTTTCCCCATAAAATAAAAGGAGAAGGACATTTTGCAGCCCTTTTTCATAAGAAAAGCAGCAGTTCTTCTCAGAAAATTTCGGAAGAACAGGCGACTGGGAAAACCAGAAGGAAAGGTCAGACAGGAGCTTTGAGAAAAGGACCTTCCGATGCAGAGCTGGGAGAAGGCTTTCTGCAGTGGGAACAGCAGCTTTCCAGTCCTTTTCCCAGAGAGAGGATGATGATCAGGGATCAGCTGGTTTATCTGCTTCCAGAGGACTTTGAGCCCGGATGGAGGCTTCGGTATCTGAGAACGGGCCTTCTTCTGGGAGAACAGAAAAAACAGCGTTTTGAGCCGTCTCAGGCGGCTGCTATGGTACTTAGTCCGTCCCGGTACGCCTGCTGCTTTTCCATGAAACGGTCAGATGAGCGGGTGATCCGGTATCTGAAGGGAGAGACAGTCAGTCTGACAGAGGAGGAAGCAGGACAGGATGCATGGCCCAAAAATGGCTGGATTTTAGTATGTGTGGATGGCTGGCCTCTGGGATGGGCAAAAAACGCAGGAGCAGTTTTGAAAAATAAATATTATCCGGGATGGCGGTGGCAATAATGGGAAAGACAATTCGACTTGACAAATATCTTACAGAAATGAATAAAGGCAGCCGTTCTCAGATTAAGGAGGCTGCAAAAAAGGGAAGAATTCAGGTAAACGGACAGACGGAAAAAAAGACGGATCGAAAAATCGATCCACAGGCGGATCAAGTGCTCTTGGATGGAAAACCGGTTGCCTATCATGCGTATGAATACTATATGCTGAATAAACCGCAGGGGGTTGTCTCTGCAACAGAGGATCGGATTCACAAAACGGTAATCGATCTGCTTGGCGGGGAAATCAGACGGGATCTGTTTCCTGTGGGCCGTCTTGATATTGATACAGAGGGCCTGCTGCTTCTTACCAATGACGGAGAGCTGGCTCATCAGCTGCTGTCTCCAAAAAAACATGTAGATAAGCAGTATTATGCCCGGGTAGCCGGAACGCTTCCCCCAGACAGCAAAGAACAGATTGCGGCGGGGATGACCTTGTCTGACGGTACCCAGGTGATGCCTGGGGAGCTGTCCATATTGACACCCGTTTGTGAATGCGGGGAAGCTTCTTCTGAGACGGAGATTCTTCTTACTATCCGGGAAGGGAAGTTTCACCAGGTTAAACGAATGTTTGAGGCACTTGGATGTCAGGTGGTGTTTTTAAAACGTCTTTCCATGGGAAGCCTGCGGCTGGATGAATCGCTTAGGCCGGGAGAGTTTCGAAAGCTGACAGAGGAAGAGCTGGAGGGGCTGAAGGAGGGAAGTGAGAAGGCGGATCATCCTGATTTGGACTATGAACAGAAGGAGACAGGACAGAAGATTCCCGAGCTCTTAAAGGGAAAAGAGGCGGTTATTTTTGATCTGGACGGTACACTGGTGGATTCCATGTGGATGTGGAAGCAGATTGATATTGAGTATCTGGGAAGATTTGGATACGAATGTCCTCCGCAGCTGCAGAAAGAAATCGAAGGAATGAGCTTTTCGGAAACAGCTGTCTATTTTAAGGAAAAGTTTCAGATACCGGACAGTCTGGAAGAGATTAAGCAGTGCTGGGTTGATATGAGTATTGAAAAATACCGCTGCCAGGTACCGATGAAAAAAGGAGTCCGTCGTTTTCTCAGCTATTTGAAGGAGAATGGTTTCCGGGCAGGTATTGCCACCAGCAACGGTCGTGCTATGGTAGACGCTGTGCTCCATTCTTTGGATATGGAAGCATTTTTCCAGGTGATTACGACAGCCTGTGAGGTAGCGGCAGGAAAACCGGCTCCGGATATTTACCAAAAGGTTGCAAAAACGCTCCAGGTACCTCCGGAGAGATGTCTGGTTTTTGAGGATGTTCCTGCAGGCATTATGGCAGGTAAGGCAGCTGGAATGACAGTCTGCGCCATAGAAGATGAATTCTCTGCGCCGATGCGGGAGGAGAAGCTGGCTCTGGCTGATTATTATATAGAAGACTACGATGAAATATTCGATAAAAAATGAGGACAATAAATATGCATGATTATTTGCCGATATGTCGGGCGGACATGGAAAAGAGAGGATGGGAGCAGTGTGATTTCGTCTATGTTTCGGGAGATGCCTATGTGGATCATCCTTCCTTTGGAACAGCCATTATCAGCCGTCTGTTAGAAGCCCATGGTTATAAAGTAGGGATCATTGCCCAGCCTGACTGGACAGATCCGTCCAGTATCCAGATTCTTGGGGAACCACGGCTGGGATTCCTTGTTTCTGCGGGAAATATGGATTCTATGGTTAATCATTATTCGGTGTCAAAAAAACGCCGTCAGCAGGATTCCTATACTCCGGGAGGCGTGATGGGAAAAAGACCGGATTATGCGGTTGTGGTTTACTGTAACCTGATCCGTTCTGTATACCGTGATGCGGCGATTATTATTGGCGGCATTGAGGCGAGCCTGCGAAGACTGGCTCATTATGATTACTGGTCCAACCGGCTGAAGCGTTCTGTGCTTCTGGATTCCCAGGCAGATTTGATTTCTTATGGAATGGGAGAGCATTCTATTGTGGAAATTGCAGATGCCTTAAACAGCGGAATTCAGGTAAAGGATATTACCTTTATTGACGGAACGGTGTTCAGAACCCGGAATCTGGACGTGGTTTATGACTATCAGATGCTTCCGGATTATGATAAAATGAAGCGGGATAAAAAGGAATATGCGAAAAGCTTTTATGTCCAGTACAGCAACACGGATCCTTTTATGGGAAAACGTCTGGTGGAGCCTTATTTTGGGAAGGAGTTTGTAGTTCAGAATCCTCCTGCAAAGCCCTTGACTCAGGAAGAGATGGATCAGGTTTATGCGCTTCCCTATATGCGCAGCTATCACCCATCCTACGAGGCCTTGGGAGGGGTTCCTGCTATCCGTGAGATTAAATTCAGTCTGATCAGCAACCGTGGATGCTTTGGCGCCTGCAGCTTCTGTGCCTTAACCTTCCATCAGGGGCGGATT
The DNA here is from genome assembly GCF_964238185.1 of Lachnoclostridium sp. Marseille-P6806. Classification (NCBI taxonomy): domain Bacteria; kingdom Bacillati; phylum Bacillota; class Clostridia; order Lachnospirales; family Lachnospiraceae; genus Lachnoclostridium; species Lachnoclostridium sp. Marseille-P6806. Next base: position 116,426 of record NZ_CAXSLG010000009.1, on the reverse strand, counting down.
ATTCAGGCAAGAAGTCACGAATCTCTGATTCAGGAGGCGCGTCTTCTGACAGAGGAACCGGATTTTAAGGGGTACATTCACGATGTGGGAGGGCCGACAGCCAATTTCCGTTTCCCGGCCTGTGAAAAGCAGCTGACAAAGGGGGCATGTCCCCATAAACAGTGCCTGTTCCCGGAACCCTGCAAAAATCTCCGGGCAGACCACAGTGATTACATTGCTCTTCTCAGAAAGCTGAGAGAACTTCCGAAGGTAAAAAAGGTCTTTATCCGATCCGGTATCCGGTTTGATTATCTGCTGGCAGATAAAAACCGTCTTTTCCTGAGGGAGCTTTGTGAGCACCATGTGAGCGGTCAGCTGAAGGTTGCTCCGGAGCATGTATCCGACGCTGTACTTTCCAAAATGGGAAAGCCGAAAAATGCAGTATACAACCAGTTTGTAAAAGAATATAAAGAAATGAATGCCCGTATTCATAAGGAGCAGTATCTGGTTCCGTATCTGATGTCCTCCCATCCAGGCTCTTCGCTGAAAGAAGCAGTGGAACTTGCCGAATATCTGCGGGATCTGGGCTATATGCCGGAGCAGGTTCAGGATTTTTATCCGACGCCTTCTACGATTTCTACCTGTATGTATTATACAGGACTGGATCCCAGAAATATGGAGCCGGTTTATGTGCCGGTGAATCCCCATGAAAAGGCAATGCAGAGAGCTCTGATTCAGTACAGGAATCCCAAAAACTATGATTTGGTAAAGGAGGCTTTGATTCAGGCCGGAAGAACGGATCTGATTGGTTTTGACAAGAAATGTCTGATTCGTCCGAGAGCTGGCATGAGCGGCGGCTCCTGGGGACATTCCGGAAATGGAAAAGCACCAGGGGGAAAGGATGCAAAAGGAAGAGCAGGAGCAAATACAGGTAAACAGTCAGGCGGAAAAAAGAAAACCATCCGCAATGTTCATCATAAGAAGCAGAAATAAAGCATTTACCAGTCAGGAAAGGCAGGAATATGGAATGAAAATTGCAATTGTAACAGGCGCTTCCTCCGGCATGGGAAGGGAGGCTGTGATTCAGCTGGCAGACCGTTTTGGCGGAGGACTGGGAGAAATCTGGGCGGTTGCCCGAAGAGCAGACCGGCTGGAAGAGCTGCGCAGTCAGGTTCCTGTGCCGCTTCGAATTCTTCCTTTGGATCTGCAGAAGCCTGATGCCCTGGAACAGCTTGGCTGGCAGTTAAAGCAGCAGAAGCCGGATGTGAAAATTCTGGTAAATGCAGCGGGATATGGAAAGACAGGAACCGTCGGCTCCATTGCAGGAGAAGAGGAAACCGGTATGGTTCGGTTAAACTGTGAAGCCCTCTGCGGCGTAACCTCGGCAGTGCTTCCCTATATGTCCCGGGAAAGCCGCATCATTCAGTTTGCCTCAGCTGCTGCCTTTCTTCCTCAGCCGGGATTTGCCGTGTATGCAGCCACAAAGGCCTTTGTGCTCAGCTACAGCCAGGCGTTAAACAGTGAGTTAAAGCCCAGGGGTATTACGGTAACAGCAGTCTGTCCCGGGCCCGTAGCCACAGAGTTTTTCCAGGTGGCATCGCCTTCCGGGATGCTTCCGCTGTACAAACGCCTTTCTATGGCAAGGCCGGAAAAGGTTGTGAAGCTGGCTGTCAGAGACAGTATGATGGGGAAAACGATTTCCGTTTATGGGCCTCTCATGAAGGCATTTTTCCTGCTTTGCCGCCTGGTTCCCCACCGTTTCCTTCTTGGAGTGATGGAGGCGTGGAACATCCCTTCTGCGAACCGGGAGAAGAATGAAAAAAACGAACGATGAAGGAGCAAAACGCAGCAATGAAAATAAACAAAGGTGAATACGGCTACCGTGACAGCCACAAAAGGATGCGGGTTCTTCTGACAGGACTTTTGGCAGCAGCCATTCTGGCACAGCTTTTTGCCCGTTCCTTTACAGACAATCAGGCAGCCAAAAATATTCTTACAGTAATGGCGATTCTTACGGTGCTGCCCATGGCAAACATGGCGTCTCCTCTGATTGCTTCCTGGAAATACCGTACCCCCTCCGAAGCCTTCCACCAGAGAATGGTTCCCTATGAGAAGAATGGAGAGGTGCTTTATGATCTGATTGTAACTACGAAGGATCATGTGATCCCCCTGGATGCCGCAGCAGTTCATCCGACTGGAATTTTTGCCTACTGCACCTCCTCCAGGCTGAATACGGGAAAGGCAGAAAAGGAGCTTCAGGAGTTTCTGAAAAACAACAGAATTAACTTAAAGCTTCGCCTGATTACGGATGAAAAAAGTTTTTTCCGTCGCCTGGACTCTTTAAAGCCTGCTTCTGAATATGAAGATGACGGAACTGTGGAATATGCAGCTCGGCTTTTGAAAAATTTGTCCATGTAGGAACAGAGATTTTTGGCGGCAGCCGGATAAAAGGAGACAAGCATTGTGAAAAGTGTAATTGTAAACAGCAACGAAGCCGGACAGCGGCTGGATAAGCTGCTGGGAAAGTATTTGAATCTGGCAGGAAAAGGCTTTCTTTACAAAATGATGAGGAAAAAGAATATTACCCTCAACGGAAAAAAATGTGATGGCTCAGAGAAGCTGTCGGAGGGGGATGAGATTCGCCTGTTTCTTTCTGACGAAACCATAGAAAAGTTTTCCCAGGTCCGGGTACAGAAGGTCAGAAAAACAAAGCTGGATCTTGTCTATGAAGACAGCCACATTCTGCTGATTAATAAACCTTCAGGAATGCTTTCACAGAAAGCAAAGGATACAGATGAATCGCTGGTGGAATATGTGATTGCCTATCTGATGGAAACAGGACAGCTGACCGTGGAGCAGCTTCGCAGCTTCCATCCCTCTGTCTGCAACCGGCTGGATCGCAATACCAGCGGTCTTGTGGCAGCAGGCAAATCCCTGGCAGGCCTTCAGATGCTTTCTGCCCTGTTTCAGGATAGAAGCCTTCATAAGGATTATTTGTGTGCAGTAGAGGGGATTATGGATCAGCCGAGAACCATTGATGGTTATCTTCTGAAAAATGAGAAAACCAATCAGGTATCCATAACAAAAAAACAGGTGCCGGACAGTGTTCCGATTTTGACTCGTTATGAGCCTTTGGGACAGGCAAGTGGCTGCACACTGCTGAAGGTTCGTCTGATTACAGGGCGAACCCATCAGATTCGCGCTCATCTTGCTTCCATCGGTCATCCGCTTGCAGGGGATTACAAGTATGGAAGGGAAGAACTGAATGCCAGAATGAAAAAGCAGTTTGGTATTCACAGCCAGATGCTCCATTCCTGGAAAATGGAATTTCCTGTTATGGAGGAGCCTTTTGCCTACCTCAGCGGACGAACCTTTACAGCGCCCGTACCGGATACCTTCCGGAGAGTGTTTGGTGATATGGAGAATTATCTGGGAGGGGAGGCATAATGGGAACCTGGAAAAGCAGGGGACTGCGGGGATCGACACTGGAGGATATGATTAACCGGAGCAATGAGATCTACCGGGAAAAAAATCTGGCTCTGATCCAGAAAATTCCAACGCCCATTACGCCCATTACGATTGATAAAGAGAGCCGTCACATTACCCTGGCCTATTTTGATCAGAAAAGCACGGTGGACTATATTGGAGCCGTTCAGGGAATTCCTGTATGCTTTGATGCGAAGGAGTGCGCGGCAAAAACATTTCCCCTGCAGAATGTTCATCTGCATCAGATGATGTTTATGAAGGACTTTGAGCAGCAGGGAGGCATTGCTTTTTTTATTCTTCATTTTACGTCTGAGGACGAGATTTATTACATTCCCTTTCGGAGAATGTACCAGTTCTGGAAACGAATGGAGAATGGGGGAAGAAAAAGCTTTACTTATGAAGAGATCGATCCGGAATTTCGGGTTCTGTCCAGCCGTGATATTCTGGTACACTACCTGGCGGCGATTCAGCGGGATCTGGATCTGAGAGAGGGGGAGTAGCGATGGTATTTTCTATTGTAAAACAGTCTCTGGATATTCGGTTAAGCTTTCCCCATACGCCCAAAATGACGGCAGATACTGAGTGCGCGGCGGCAATCGGTATGCTGGCAAAGCTATATGGTCTCCCTGTACCGCAGCGTCAGGAGCAGCTGACCAGGATGCGGGAAAGCTTGAAGGAGCAGACCAGGGATTTGCCGTCTACAGAGCGAATGGACAGGCTGGAGCAGATTCTTGATGATTATGAACCAAAGCTTCCAATAGATGATGAGAAATACGAGCTTCTTTGCTACACCTACGAACATACAGAGAAATAAAACCGGGAGGAAATACGAATGTCAGTAAAAGAACGTTATGGAACCATGATGGACAATGCATTTGGCGGGTATTACGACCTGTTTCGGAAACAGAAGGCGCTGTCTTCTGACATGGCAGTTACTATGGAGAAGCTGTTTGACGGAACGAAGCCCACAGCGGCGGACCGGCAGATGATCCGCAAAATGGTAAGCTTCGGCGTGGTTAAAAAGAGTGGAGATGCCGGTCTGTGGCTGGATGAGGGAAAGGTTTCAAATCCAGGCAATGTACTGCGTCAGAGGCTTCTTATTATTCTGGCAGCTCTGATTCTGGCAGTGGCCTACTGCTGGTTCATGGGTGATTTTATATTTTAATAAACAGGAGGACTTTTTATTATGTCTAACAAACGCATTATCCAGGTAGAGGAGAAGGTACCCTTTCAGCTTCTTCTTCCTCTCAGCATCCAGCACATGTTTGCCATGTTCGGGGCATCTGTTCTGGTACCATTTATTTTTGGTATCAGTCCGGCAATTGTTCTGTTTATGAACGGTCTTGGCACACTGCTGTTTATTCTTGTTACAAAGGGAAAAGCTCCCGCGTATTTAGGCTCCAGCTTTGCCTTTCTGGCTCCGGCAGGAATTGTAATTGCCAATTTTGGCTATGAATATGCCCTGGGCGGTTTCGTTGCAGTGGGATTCTGTGGCTGTGTACTGGCATTGATTGTTTACAAATTCGGAACCGACTGGATTGACGTAGTTCTTCCGCCGGCTGCCATGGGACCGGTAGTGGCCCTGATTGGTCTGGAGCTTTCGGGAACTGCAGCCAGCAATGCAGGACTTTTGGAGGAAACCATTCATCCGGCAAATCTGACGGTATTCCTGGTAACTCTGGGTGTGGCTGTGTTCGGTTCTATTTTATTCCGAGGCTTTTTATCCGTAATTCCCATTCTGATTGCGGTACTGGCCGGATACGGGGCAGCAGTGGCATGTGGAATTGTAAGCTTTGAGAAGGTTGCTGCTGCGCCCTGGTTTGCCATCCCCAATTTTACCCTTCCCAAGTTTAATCTGGAAGCAATCATGATTATTCTTCCGGTTATTCTGGTGATTACTTCAGAGCATATTGGTCATCAGGTAGTTACCAGCAAGATTGTGGGACGGGATCTTTTAAAGGAGCCCGGACTTCATCGAAGCCTGTTTGGAGACAATTTCTCTACCATGCTTTCTGGATGCATTGGTTCTGTTCCCACCACAACCTACGGGGAAAATATCGGCGTTATGGCTATGACAGGGGTATACAGTGTCAGAGTCATTGCAGGTGCGGCAGTGCTGTCTATTATTTGTTCCTTTATGGGAAAGCTGTCTATGCTGATCAGTACTATTCCCGGACCGGTTATCGGAGGAATTTCTTTCCTGCTGTATGGTATGATTGGTACTTCCGGACTGCGGATTCTGGTGGATTCTAAGGTAGATTACGGAAAATCAAGAAACCAGGCTCTGACCTCTGTAATTTTTGTTACAGGACTGTCTGGCATTGCCATTAAAATCGGCAATATTCAGCTGACTGGTATGGTACTGGCCTGTGTGGTAGGAATGGCCCTGAGTCTGATCTTCTTTGCACTGGATCGTTTAAAGCTGACCAACGATCGCTAGGGGCAAAAGCTTTAATATATGTACAGCAAAAAGGCACGGCTTGTCGGAAGAAGCTTCCGGCAGACCGTGCCTTTTGACTTTCGTGTTTTATGCTTTGTTTTTATTCTTTTCCGTCCCAGCAATAGGTGCAGAGTCTTTCTCTGGGGAGTCCGATGGATTCAATCAAATCATCTAAGCGGTGAAACTTTAAGGATGTAAAGTTCAGCCGTCTGCGGATTTCCTCCACCATTTCTTTGTAGTTCTGGCTGTCCGGATTTGCATAATCAGCCAGCAGCTCAGGAGAAACATTGTCCCCTTCCCGTTCCCGGATAATCCGGCGGGTAATCAAATCCAGATCCGAATTGGAGCGGGAGAAGTTTAAGTATTTGCAGCCGAAGAGCAGCGGCGGGCAGGCCGGACGAATGTGAACCTCACGTGCACCGCTCTGATACAGGAATTCCGTTGTTTCTCCTAACTGAGTACCGCGGACAATGGAGTCATCAATCAGCAAAAGGCTCTTGTCACGAATCAGAGTATCTACTGGAATCAGTTTCATTTTGGCAATCAGATTACGCTGGCTCTGATTCTGAGGCATAAAGGAGCGGGGCCAGGTTGGCGTGTATTTAATAAAGGGACGGGCAAAGGGAATGCCGGATTCATTGGCATAGCCGATAGCGTGGGCAATGCCGGAATCGGGAACTCCGGCCACAATGTCCGGATGAATCGGAGCTTCCCCGCTGTCTGCCGCCGGCTGGCTGTGTCCCGGACAGCCGGAGCAGCCGCCTTTACAGCCCAGATCCCGGTCAGCCAGAATCCGTCCGCAGTTGTAACGCATCTGCTCCACATTGATCCCCTCATAGCTGGAGGTGGGGTAGCCGTAGTAAACCCATAAAAAGGAGCACATTTTCATTTCTCTGCGAGGGGCGCTTAAAGACTGTACACCGCCTGCATTTACTAAAACCACCTCGCCGGGGCCCAGCTCATAGTAATCATGATAGCCCAGATTAATATATGCAAAGCTTTCAAAGGAAACGCAGCAGGCATCATCTTTCTTTCCTACGACAACCGGAGTTCGTCCGTACCGGTCACGGGAAGCATAAATGCCCTCCGGAGTCAGCAGGAGAATGGTCATGGAGCCTTCAATCATTTCCTGGGCATAAACAAGCCCTTCCACCAGACTCTGCTTCTGGTTGATAATAGCAGCAGTCAGTTCGGTGGCATTGATGCGTCCGCCGCTCATTTCCATAAAGTGAATATGACCATTTTCAAAAGCAAGCTTTACCAGTTCCTGTTCATTGTTGATCTTTCCCACAGTTACAATGGCATAGCTGCCTAAGTGAGACTGAATCAGAAGCGGCTGAGGCTCATTATCAGAAATAGAACCGACTCCGGAATTTCCCTTCAGTTCTTCTACATCGCGTTCAAATTTTGTTCTAAACGGAGAATTTTCAATATTGTGGATGCTTCGCTGGAATCCAGACGGTCCATAAACCGCCATACCTCCCCGCCGTGTTCCCAGATGGGAATGATAGTCCGTACCAAAAAATAAATCCATAACACAGTCATTTCTTGAGACAACTCCAAAAAATCCGCCCATGTATCATGTCCTCCATATAATATGTAAATAGCATACCTTAATAGTGTAACATATATTACACATGTAATACAATCAGTCTTATTTATTAAAAATACTTATATATAATCTCAAAAATCACCTTTTGGCAAAACGATTGACGAACCAGTATTATAAATGTAAAATGGGATCAGAAAATTCCGCAGAAAGGGTGGGGAGAAAGATGACAGGATATGAACTTTTATGGCTGATTTACCTGTACTCCTTTTTTGGCTGGTGTCTGGAGGTATGTCTGGCTACATTCCGACGAAAAACCTTTGTAAACAGGGGAATTTTAAACGCTCCGTTTTGTATGCTGTACGGTTTTTCTGCTGCAGCCTTTGCATTGTTTCTTCCAGAGCTGAGAGAGCGTCCTGTTTTTCTGTTTCTGGGAGGCGCGGTACTGGCCAGCTTTCTGGAATACTGGTCCGGGCGGATCATTGAACGGATTTTTCACCGGAAATGGTGGGATTACTCCAGTCACAGATTCCATCTGGACGGTTATGTCTGCCTGACCTATTCAGCGATATGGGGTCTGGGAGCAGTTCTGATGATGAAAGGGCTTAACTCCCTTTTGCTGGCGGCAGTGGGGCTGATTCCTCATACCATAGGCGTGGTTCTTCTCTGGATTTTAACTCTGGCGCTGGCCGCAGATGCCTTGGGAAGTGCGGCAGCTCTTTTGGAACTGCGTCAGGAGCTGCGCAGAGATATAACGCCGGAGGAGCTTTTAGAAGCCTCGTCGAGACAGACAATGGGACCTGTCCGCAGAAAACTTCTGGAGCTGTCGGTATTTTTAAACAGCAGGATTGCCCGCAGGATTCAGCAGCGCATGATGAAAGCCTATCCCAATATCTCTTTAAAAATTTTGAGGGAGGAGCAGAAACGGGAGAGAGCCCGCAGCAGGGTGGCTGAGGCCTTTGTTTTTGGATATGGGTGCAGCTTTTATAAGCTGGTTTCTCTGTTTTTCATTGGTGCATTTCTGGGAGATGTGGTAGAAACTATTTTTGTATATTTTACTGCCGGGGTTCTTATGAGCCGGAGCAGTGTGGTTTATGGCCCCTTCAGCATTGTGTGGGGGCTGGGCTGTGTGATGCTGACTGCTGTGCTTTATCGGGTCAGAAATACGGCGGATCGCCATATCTTTTTGGCGGGAACCATTCTTGGCGGTGCTTATGAATATTTTTGCAGTGTTTTTACAGAACTGGTTTTTGGAACGGTATTCTGGGATTACAGTAAGATTCCTTTTAATCTGGGGGGCAGGATCAATCTGCTGTACTGTTTTTTCTGGGGAATTGTAGCCGTGGTCTGGCTGAAGGGGATCTATCCATTTCTTTCCCGCTGGATTGAAAAGATTCCAGTGAGGGCTGGAAAAATTGTAACCAATCTGCTGATCGTTTTCATGCTGTACAATATGCTTTTGTCAGGAATGGCCCTGGCGCGGTATACACAGAGACAGGCAGGAGAGGAGCCAATGGGGATTTTTCTGCAAAAAACGGCAGAGGTGCTTGATGAGCATTTTCCAGATGAAAGGATTGAGAAAATTTACCCCAATCTGGTTATTGTTGATTGACAATTCAGATTCCATCTCCTATAATAGTAACCACGTTACTAAATTATCACTCTACCGCGCGAAAGCAAAACGGCAATCTGTGAATTTCGGGAGGGAAAGGAGTATTTATGAATCATCAGCTGCTTCACACCCCGGAGGGGGTTCGGGATATCTATGGACCAGAGTGTGCCAGGAAACTGGCGGTTCAGGAGAAAATTCTTCAGGTGTTCCGCCTGTATGGTTATGAAGCCATCGAGACGCCTGTATTTGAATACTTTGATATTTTCAGTAAGGAGCGCGGAAGCGTCAGATCCCAGGAAATGTACAAATTTTTTGACCGGGATAACAATACACTGGTGCTCCGGCCGGATATGACGCCATCCATTGCCCGGTGTGCGGCCAAATATTTTATGGAAGAGGAAAATCCCATTCGCCTGTGCTATGTAGGTCCTTCTTTTATTAACAGCTCCAGTTATCAGGGACGTTTAAAGGAAGCAACCCAGACGGGAGTTGAGCTGATTGGAGATGATACCTGCCAGGGGGATGCGGAAATGATCGCCATGGTGATCCAGTCTCTGAAGGAGGCCGGACTGACGGAATTCCAGGTGGAGCTGGGGCAGGTGGAATTTTACCGGAGTCTGACCGAGGAAGTGGGGATGGATGAGGAAACCCGGGAAAAGCTTCGCATTCTGATTGAAAATAAAAATTATTTCGGCGTAGAGGAGCTTTTGTCTGAGCAGATCATGACTCCGGAGCAAAAGCAGCTTTTTTTAAAGCTTCCGGAGCTGTTTGGAGATATTGATCAGATTCGCGCGGCAAGATGCATGACCTCCAATCCCCGCGCACTCCAGGCCATTGACCGGTTAGAGCGGGTTCAGGAGCTGGTGGATGCCTATGGACTGGGCGACTATGTTTCCTATGATTTGGGTATGCTGAGCAAATATTCCTATTATACTGGTATTATTTTTAAGGCCTACACCTATGGTACAGGAGAGTATATTGTGACAGGAGGACGCTATGACCGGCTGTTGGAGCAGTTTGGAAAAAAGGCTCCGGCTGTTGGCTTTGCCATTGTGGTAGATCAGCTGATGCTGGCGCTGTCCCGCCAGAAAATTCAGGTTCCTGTTTCTTCCGTCTGTACGGCCCTGGTTTACGAGCCAGAGATGGCAATGGAAGCCATCCCCATGGCCTGCAGTCTCCGGAGCCAGGGAGAAACTTTGCAGATGGTGTGCCGGAAAGAAGGAAAAACGGTGGAAGCCTATGAGGAGTGGGCGGCGGCACAGGGAATCGGCCGGCTGCTGTTTTTATCTGTCGAAGAGAAGGATGTTTTGGAAGTGAATCTGGAAACCGGGCAGAGGAAGAGTCTGACCAGGCGGGAACTGATTCTAGCTGAAAAAAAGGAGGTGGCGCAACCGTGAGATATCTGACCTTTGCTCTGGCTAAGGGACGGCTGGCAGATAAAACGCTGTCTCTTTTTGAACAGATTGGCATTACCTGCGAGGAAATGAAGGATAAAAGTTCCAGAAAACTGATTTTTACGAATGAGGAGCTGGGCTTCCGATTTTTTCTGGCCAAGGCAGGCGATGTGCCTACTTATGTGGAATACGGGGCTGCCGATATTGGAGTTGTAGGGAAAGATACGCTTCTGGAGGAGGGCAGAAGGCTGTATGAGGTTCTGGATCTGAAAATGGGACAGTGCAGGATGTGTGTCTGCGGACCGGAGTCAGCCAGAGCTTATTTGAATAACCATGAACAGATCCGTGTGGCAACCAAGTATCCCGCTATCGCAAAAGATTATTTTTATAATAAAAAGCACCAGACAGTAGAGATTATCAAGCTGGGCGGTTCTATAGAGCTGGCGCCGATTGTAGGTCTTTCCGAGGTGATTGTAGATATTGTGGAAACGGGATCGACTCTTCGGGAAAATGGATTAAGCGTGCTGGAGGAGGTTTGTCCCCTGTCTGCCCGCATGGTAGTCAATCAGGTTAGTATGAAAATGGAAAATGAACGGATTACCAGACTGATTCAGCAGCTTCGACCTCTGATTCAGAACCGGTAGCTGGTCGTTCTTTGATAAGAGAAGCAGCCCGCTTTGCGTGTCTGTTATAAAAGATACGTCTCGACAGGCGGAGAAATGGAGAAAACATAATGAGAATCGTTCAACTGAATGAAGAAACCAGAAAAAATATTCTGGAAGATCTGTTAAAGCGAGATCCAAATAATTATACTGCCTACGAAAGCACAGTGCAGGAAATTGTGGAGGACGTAAGAAAAAACAGAGATCAGGCTCTGTTTGCCTATACAAAGAAATTTGACGGAGCAGATTTGGACAGCTCCAATATCCGCGTTACGGAAGCAGAGATTCAGGAGGCTATGTCCCAGGTAGATCCGGAGCTGCTGACAGTTATGAAGCGGGCTATGAAAAATATTCGGGAATATCACGAAAAACAGAAGCAGTACAGCTGGTTTGATTCCCGTCCAGACGGAACTCTTCTGGGACAGAAGGTAACGCCTCTTTCCAGTGTGGGCGTTTATGTTCCTGGAGGCAAGGCAGCATATCCCTCCTCCGTTTTGATGAATATTATCCCGGCTGAGGTTGCAGGGGTTCCGCGAATTGTAATGGTAACTCCCCCGGACAAAAACGGAAAAGTCAATCCGGTTACACTGATTGCGGCCCATCTGGCAGGTGCTACAGAGGTGTACAAGGCAGGCGGAGCTCAGGCAGTGGCGGCCCTTGCTTTTGGAACGGAATCCATTCCCCGTGTCAATAAGATCGTAGGACCGGGCAATATTTTTGTGGCTCTGGCAAAGAAGGCTGTGTATGGACATGTGAGCATTGACAGCATTGCCGGTCCCAGCGAGATTCTGGTTCTGGCAGACGAAACGGCCAATCCCCGGTATGTGGCAGCAGATCTTTTGTCCCAGGCAGAGCATGACGAGCTGGCCAGCGCTATTCTGGTGACCACCAGCATGGAACTGGCCGAAGAAGTATCCCGCCAGATTGAGGTTTTCCTGCAGACTCTTTCCAGAAGGGATATTCTGGAGAAATCTCTGGAAAACTATGGGTATATTCTGGTTGCCGATTCTATGGAGGATGCCATTTCCACAGCCAATGAGATTGCATCGGAGCATCTGGAAATTGTAACCCGCAATCCCTTTGAGGTTATGACGAAAATTCAGAATGCAGGAGCTATTTTTATGGGCGAATACAGCTCTGAGCCCCTGGGTGATTATTTTGCAGGTCCTAACCATGTGCTTCCTACGAACGGAACTGCAAAGTTCTTCTCACCTCTGGGGGTAGATGACTACATTAAGAAATCCAGCATTATTTACTACTCCAGAGAGGCTTTGGAGCCTATTCATAAGGATATTGAGACATTTGCAGAGGCAGAGCATCTGACAGCCCATGCCAATTCCATTCGTGTCCGTTTTGAGTAGAAGGAGGAGCTATGGAACGCACTGCAGTGATGGAACGAACCACAAAAGAAACAAAGATACGTCTGAGCCTTTGTCTGGACGGTACCGGGAAAGGAGATATCCATACGGGAATCGGTTTTTTTGACCACATGCTGGAGGGCTTTGCCCGCCACGGACTCTTTGATCTCAGCCTTTCGGTGGAAGGGGATCTGCAGGTGGATACCCACCATACCATCGAAGATACGGGAATTGTACTGGGCAAAGCCATTAAGGAGGCAGTAGGAGATAAGAAGGGAATGGTACGCTATGGCTCCATGATTCTTCCCATGGACGAGGCTCTGATTCTCTGTGCTCTGGATCTGTGCGGACGGCCATATCTGGTATACGATTTGAAGCTGGATCGGGAGTTTGTAGGAGATTTGGAGACAGAAATGATTCGTGAATTCTTTTATGCGGTTTCTTATGGAGCAGAGATGAATCTCCATTTAAAACAGCTGAGCGGCAGCAACAATCATCATATTATAGAGGGAGCTTTTAAGGCCTTTGCCAAGGCCTTAGACAGTGCGACCCGGCTGGATGGCCGGATTACAGACGTGCTGTCTACCAAAGGTGTACTCTGACAGAAAGACGAGGATGAAAAGTCATGCAGTTATATCCGGCGATTGATATGAAGGATGGGAAATGTGTCCGCCTTACAAAGGGACTTTTTGATAATATTACGGTATATTCCGACACGCCTGCTGATATGGCAAAGCTATGGGTCAGCCAGGGAGCAACCTTTCTTCATCTGGTGGATTTGGACGGAGCTTTGGCCGGTCACTCCGTCAATGCTCCGGCGATTCGAGAGGTTCTTTCCCAGGTTTCCGTTCCGGTTCAGCTGGGCGGCGGAATTCGAAGTGCCGAGGATGTCAAAGCGATGCTGGATTTGGGAATATCCCGGTGCATCATTGGCACAAAGGCGGCAGAGCGTCCTGAATTTATGCGGGAGCTGGTGGAAGCCTTTGGACCGGAGCGGATTGTGGCAGGAGTGGATGCAAAGGATGGAATGGCGGCAGTGGCCGGCTGGGAGAAAACCAGTTCCGTGACTGCGCTGGAGCTTTGTATGAAAATGAAGGAATACGGAGTTCGGCATATTGTATACACGGATATTTCCAGAGACGGAACGCTGACAGGCCCCAATATTCCATATACCAGAATGCTGGCAGAAAAAACAGGACTGAATGTGATTGCTTCCGGCGGCGTGTCTTCTATGGAAGATTTGGAAAACCTCAGCGAAAACAGGATTCCGGGGGTAATTATCGGAAAAGCCCTTTATGAAAAACGAATCAGTCTTCCGGATGCGGTAGCCAGATTTCAGTAAGGAGGAAAAATCGTATGGCAGGTGATAAATATTTGATGGCAGCAGTGGGCTGCCGGAATCAAAAGGCGGTACTGCCGGTTTCGGGAAAGGGCTTTGCTTATGGAAATGGAGAGGAGCTTCCCTTTCTTTCTTTTACAGAAGCGTGCAGCCACAGTGGGCTGGATGGACTTTGTGTATTTGATCTATCGGAATCAGAGGAAGACCATGAGAAAACCATCCATGCAGTCAAGGAAGCAGTAAGACTTCTTGATATTCCTGTTTTTCTTGGCGGACGGATCAAACGACTGGAGGATGTAAAAAAATATCTCTATGCAGGTGCAGAGGCGGTATTTTTAGACGGAGGAAATGAAGATAATATTGATTTAATTAAGGAGGCTGCGGACCGGTTCGGAACGGAAAAAATATGGGTTCAGATTTCTTCTGCAGAGCAGATGAGGCGAGTGGCGGAATTTCATCAGCTGGGCGCTGGTAAAATTTTTGCAGAAAAACAGGCATTTCTGGCAGGAGAGACATTTCTTACAGAAGAGACTCCGGTACCAGTTCTGATTCTGACCGAAAACCAGGATGCGGCAGAGCTGCTGAGGCAAAAGAACATAGAAGGTGTGGTTTACCCGGCCGGAGAGCCGGAAAGCGGCTGGTATATGAGGCAAAAGCAGAAGCTGTCAGAGCAGGGGATTTCCGTAGATATCTTAAACAGTCAGATTCCGTGGAGTCAGTTTCGTACCAATCAGGACGGCCTGATTCCTGTCATTGTTCAGGACTACAAAACCTCGGAGGTGCTGATGCTGGCTTATATGAATGAGCAGGCATTTGAGGATACTCTTAGCACCGGAAAGATGCATTATTTCAGCAGAAGCCGTCAGAGCCAGTGGGAAAAAGGAGAAACCTCCGGTCATTTTCAGTATGTGAAGGCCCTGTTTCTGGACTGTGATAATGATACCCTTCTGGCAAAGGTTCATCAGATTGGAGCAGCCTGTCATACAGGAAGCCGCAGCTGTTTTTTCCAGACTCTGGCCCAAAAGGAATATCAGACATCCAATCCGCTGAAGGTTTTTGAGGATGTATTTGCAGTGATTCAGGATCGGAAGATTCATCCGAAGGAAGGGTCTTATACCAATTATCTGTTTGACAAGGGTATTGATAAAATCCTCAAAAAGGTAGGAGAGGAAGCAACAGAGATTGTCATTGCGGCAAAGAATCCGGATCCGGAAGAGGTGAAGTATGAGATTTCAGATTTTCTGTACCATGTCATGGTGTTAATGGCAGAGAAGGGGGTAACCTGGGAAGAAATTACACAGGAGCTGGCCAATCGATGAAGCAGCAGGAAAAAATATCAGTTTACATAATTAAGTTATGTAAACTGATGCAAAATATGCGGCAGTTTATGGATAAGCGCAGGAAAGAGAGAAAATATGGATAAGGAAGAGCGGCTTTCCCGCCAGATGGAGTTCTGCCGGGAAATTGATAAAGAAAAACAGATTCTGCGTCAGACAATTCTGAGCAATGGAATCCAGAGAGAGGATGATTCTCAGCATGCCTGGCATATGGCAGTGATGACTCTTCTGCTCAGTGAATACTCCAATGAGCCGATAGATGTACTGAAAACCATTTCCATGCTGTTAATCCACGATTTGGTGGAAATTGATGCAGGAGATACGTTTGCCTATGACGAGGAAGGAAAGAAAACGCAGAGAGAAAGAGAACTTCGGGCAGCAGAGCGGATTTTCTCTATTCTGCCAGAGGATCAGCGGGATAAATTCCGCAGTTTGTGGGATGAGTTTGAGGAGGGAACTTCTCCGGAGGCATTATTTGCCCATACTATGGACAATTTACAGCCTACGATGCTGAATGCAGCAACCAATGGAAAAATGTGGAAGGAAAAACAGGTGCGCCTCAGCGGAATTCTCAACCGAAACAAAACAACGGCCTTAGGGTCGGAAACCCTGTGGAAGTATTCTCTGGAGCAGCTGATACGCCCTCACGTAGAAGGCGGGCAGATTATCGATGATACAGAAGGGAGACACAATTGATATGTCATCAGTAACAGAACGATTTTTAAGGTATGTATCCGTAGATACTCAGTCTAAAGATGATGAAGAGGCTTTCCCCAGCACGGAAAAGCAGAAAAATCTTGGAAACATGTTAAAAGCTGAGCTGGAAGCAATGGGACTTTCCAACGTAAGGATGGATTCCTATGGTTATGTATACGGAGAAATTCCGTCCAACCTGGAGGGGGAAGCAGCGAAGGCAGACCTTCCTGTTCTTGGCTTTATTTCACATATGGATACAGCACCTGCAAGTCCAGGAACAGATATTAAGCCGCAGATTATCAGAAATTATGACGGCGGCCGGATTGTAATGAACCGGGAACTGGGAATCTCTATGGGGCCGGAGGATTATGAGGAACTGGCAGATTATGTGGGTCAGGATCTGATTACAACAGACGGTACTACGCTTTTAGGGGCTGATGATAAAGCAGGCGTTGCTGAGATTATGGAAATGGCCGCTTATTTGATGGCTCACCCGGAATTCAAACACGGAAAAATCTGCGTTGCCTTTACTCCAGACGAAGAAGTTGGACGGGGAACGGACTTCTTTGATGTGGAAGGATTTGGGGCAGATATTGCCTACACGGTAGACGGCGGCGCTCTGGGAGAGCTGGAATACGAAAATTTCAATGCAGCATCTGCCTTTATTACCATTCACGGTGTGAGTATTCATACAGGAACAGCCCGTGGAAAAATGAAAAATGCTATTTTAATGGGTATGGAGCTGCAGTCTCTTCTTCCCGTATTTGAAAATCCTGCATGTACAGACGGATATGAAGGATTCTTCCACCTGGACGATATGAAAGGTTCCGTAGAAGCCTGCACCATGAAATACATTATCCGCGATCATGATCGGACAAAATTTGAAGAGAAGAAGGCGCTGATGGAACAGGCCGTGGCTTATTTAAATGCCAAATATGGCAGCAATACCGTAGAGCTTACGCTGAAGGACAGCTATTATAATATGCTGGAAAAGATCAAACCGCATTTTGAACTGATTGAAACAGCAAAGGAAGCAATGGGAGAGCTGGATATTCAGCCAATCATTCGTCCTATTCGCGGAGGTACGGATGGAGCAAGACTGTCCTTTAAGGGACTGCCTTGTCCGAACCTGTGTACCGGAGGACACAACTTCCACGGAAGGTATGAGTATATTTGTATTCAGTCTATGGAAAAAATTGTAGAACTGCTTTTGAAACTGGCAGAAAAAATCACTACCCCGTAAGAAACGGGAAATTTTCTGCTGCAGCTGTATGAAGCAGAATAGTAAAAAGGAGGGGTACCCTGGGGGCCCTCCTTTTTAAGTGGAATGAAAACAATGTCTTTTACAAAAATTTAAAAAAACCTGTGGACTGGAGAAAGAGAACCGTCATCATAATCGGTGTTACATAGCGAATCGTAAAGGAATACATTTTTTTTCGCCGGAAGAGATGACCGCTGGCTTCCATTTCCTCGCAGATCCATTCCGGTTTCATAATCCATCCTACAAAAATACAGGTAAGGAGAGAGATAAACGGCATCAGGAAGCTGTTGCTGATATAATCCATAAGATCCAGAAGCTGAGCAGTCGCTCCATTAGGCAGCTTCAGTTCAAAGTAAAAGATATTATATCCCAGACAGATCAGGATGGAAGCGGCTGCAGAGACAAGGCTGATTATCAGGCTCATTTTTTTTCTTGAGGTATGGAAAATATCCATGCAGTTGGCGACCAGAGTTTCCATAATCGATACGGAAGAGGTCAGAGCAGCAAACAAAACCATCAGGAAAAAAACAAGTCCCAGAATCCCCCCGGCTGCCCCCATAGCTTCAAAAACCTTTGGAAGTGAAACAAACATCAGGCTGGGACCGGAAGCCATACCCTCTGTTCCGAAAAAGACGAACACAGAAGGTATGATCATCAATCCGGCTAAAAAAGCAACTATCGTATCAAAAATTTCGATTTGGCTTAAGGAACGGCTTAAATCAATTTCTTTTTTTACATAGGAGCCATATGTAATCATAATGCCCATAGATACGCTGAGGGAGAAAAACAGCTGACTCATGGCATCTAAAAGAATTTCCAGGAAACGTCCGGGAGTCAGGCCTTCAAAATTTGGAATCAGATAGACTGCCAGCCCGTCCAGACCAGTGCGAACCACTCCGTCAGCGCCTTTGTGGGAAAGCGTAAGTGAAAATATTCCGATTCCGATGACCATCAGAAGCAGACCAGGCATAACAATTCTGGAAAAACGTTCAATTCCCTTTTCAACTCCCCGGTATACAATCAACGCTGTTAAAGAAAGAAAAATCAGCATGAATACGATGGGGGAAGCTTTTGACGTAATAAAAGAAGTAAAATATCCGTCAGCAGCGGCAGCCTGTCCGTTTCCGCTGAAAAAGGTAACCAGATATTTTAAAATCCATCCTCCGATTACGGAGTAGTAGGTCATGATGAATGCAGGAACCAGGAAAGTCAGATATCCGAGAAACTTCCATTTTTGATTCATGCTTTCAAATGCGTGAAGCGCATTTTCTTTTGTTCTTCTTCCAATGGCTACGTCCGTAACCAGAAGGGTAAAGCCAAAGGTTACCACAAGCCCCAGATAAACAAGTAAAAACAGGCCTCCGCCGTCTTTTGCAGCAAGATAGGGAAAACGCCAGATGTTTCCTACGCCTACGGCGCTTCCTGCTGCGGCAAGTACAAATCCAAGAGATCCTGTGAAGCTGCTTTTTTTCTTTTTGTTCATGTTTGCAAACCCCTTTGCTGTCAAAATGATACAGATTCTGCATATCTGCTCTGCCTATTATAATGAAATATACGGAAAAGGCAAATTTAAAAAATTTCGTTTTATGAAACTTTTTTGTTAAAAAGTTGAATCATACTGGAATAATGCGGATTTATCCTGTATAATAGTCAGAAAAACAGGAAGTTTTTTTAATTGTGTATATTTATAGGAAACACAGAAAAACAGCGATAATCAAAAAAAGGTGTAAGAAAAAAATAGGAATCCATGCAAAAGAGAGGAAGAAACAGAGTGAGTGCTTACAGTAAACAGACCGGAGAACGTATCCGGATGTACCGAAAAATGAAATCTATGACTCTTCAGCAGCTGGCTGACAGAATCCATAAAAGCAGAGCCAGTGTAAGTAAATACGAAAATGGGGAAATTGCCATGGACATTGAAACGCTTGGAGAGATTGCAAGGGTTCTGCAGGTCAGTCCAGGACAGCTTCTTGATGTTCAGGAGGAACAGAAGCTTCTGCAGACCCCTCCCTCAGCCTATAGCGGTATGAGCCCGTTTTTCTGCGCAAGAAGGCTGTATTTTTATTTTTATGATGGTCGGTATCAGCGATTAAAAAACGGACTCATCGATATTCGGGAGGAGGAGGATGCCCCTGGAAATTACCACGCAGCTCTGTCAATTCGATCCAGCAATCCCTACGGACAGAGCAGTGATATCTATTATACTGGCAGAGTCGTTTACAGTGATATGCTGATTCGATTTTCTTTTGTAAATCAGTACAATTCTCTGGAAGAAGATTTGCTGTATATTTTTAATCCGCTGGAATTTCGGGAGGCCACAGACGGGCTTCTTTGCGGTATCTCCAGCGCCGATCTGATGCCCTGTGCGTTTCGATGTCTGGTGACCTTGACTCCTCAGGAGAATACCGAAGAGTTGAAAAAACGTCTTCTGATTACAAAAGAAGAGCTGCAGCGGTGGCAGAGACTGAATATGCTTCTGGTGGATAACCGGGGAATTTGAGGTGTTTACATGTGAACGCAGCAGATCGAAGCTTCGCATGGCTGAATGGCTGTAAGTTAAGAAAAATGTCGGAAACTACAAAAGAAATTTTAAATACGTCTGTGGAGGACATAGCAGAAAGTGTATTGGAAAAATATAAAGGAGATGAGTAAGTATGGGATTATGGGACAAAATTGCATTTATTACCCGCAGTAAGGCCAATGCCCTCATGGACAGTCTGGAGGATCCTCAGGAGGCTATCAACCAGACAATCGCTGACGCATCGGTTGAATATGCCAAAGTGAAAGCAGCGGCAGCAAAAGTCATTGCGGGAGAAACCAGTGCGAAGAATACGCTTGCAGAGTATGAGAAAAAACACACGCAGTATGAAAAAGCAGCAGAAAATCTGTGTCAAAGGTGCAGAAGGTATCTTCAGAAAATGCATTTTCCCGTTTTGATAAGCTGGCCGAGCGGGCAGCAAATGAGAGGGCAGAGGCAGAGGCTCTGTCCAGCCTGGAAAAACCGCTTCCGGATTCCGGCGAGGACGTGCTGAGAAAATACGGCACGGCATCTTCCTCTGCATCAGAAAGGCTGGCAGAATTAAAGGCGCGTCTTGGAAAATAAGAAGGGATCAGAAAAGGGCTGCAAAAACAGCCCTCTTTCTTTTGCTATTCGATTGTCTGGAAATATTCATATCCGCCAGCCTGATACTTCTGTACCAGCTTCTGCAGCTTGGCAGTAGGAGAGAGTGCTTTTCCAATGGAAACATCATGGTTGAGAGAATTGACAATGGCAGCAATGTACTTGCTCATATCTGCTTCCAGATACCATGCCCGCTCCAAAAGCTCCTTCGGACGATAGTTTAAGTTGGTTGTAATGACATAGTCAATGTAACCTTTTTCGTAGAACTCGTCAAATTTCTCCAGTCCGTTGGTAAACAGGCCAAAGGTGCAGCACACAATAACCTTGGAAGCCTTGCGCTCCTTTAATTCCTTTGCAGTGTCCAGCATGCTTTCGCCAGAAGAGATCATGTCATCAATAATCAGAACCGTCTTTCCTTCTACAGAGGAACCAAGGAATTCATGGGCAACAATGGGATTGCGTCCGTCTACGACTCTGGAGTAGTCGCGGCGCTTGTAAAACATACCCATATCTACGCTTAAGTTGTTTGCCAGATATACGGCACGGTTCATGGCACCCTCGTCCGGACTGATAACCATCAGATGCTCTTTGTCAATTTTCAGACTCTTATCGTGATGAAAGAGAGCCTTGATAAACTGATAGGTGGGCATAAAGTTGTCAAAGCCGTTTAAGGGAATGGCATTCTGTACCCGGGGATCGTGGGCGTCAAAGGTGATGATATTGGAAACACCCATGTTAATCAGCTCCTGAAGAGCCATGGCGCAGTCTAAGGATTCCCGCTTGCTCCGCTTATGCTGACGTCCTTCGTATAAGAATGGCATGATCACATTGACCCGGTGGGCAGTAGCCACGGAGGTGCCAATGATTCTCTTCAGATCCTGGAAGTGGTCATCCGGGGACATATGGTTGGTATAACCGCACATGGTATAAGGAATACTGTAGTTGGTTATATCTACCATAGCAAACAGATCAGCGCCCCGCACAGATTCGTTGATGACAGCCTTGGCTTCACCGGAGCCGAAACGGGGACATTTGCAGTCTAAAAGATAAGAATCCACATCATATCCCCGATAGTTCAGATCCTGCTTGCGGCGAATCAGCTCTTCTGTATCATTTCTGCGGAATTCTACAATGTGGTTATTGACCTTCTGAGCCAGCTCCCGGCAGCTTTCCAGGGCGGCAATTTTCAAAGGTGCAACTGGTAAAATGTTGTTAAAAACGTAATTATTAGCCATAAATAATGACTCCTTTATCATAAGGTGGTGAACAGTTTGTTCAATACACTTCATTTATACCATTGCAGAAAGGCCTCAGTCAATAGTAAGCAGGGTTTTTCTGAAAAAAATACAAAAAGGACAGGCATTGCTATCTCTGACAAAAAATGTTAGAATGAATCAAGAAACAGGAGAGGACAGACAGATATGAATAAAAAAGGCCATACGATCAAGTCCGTAGATTCCGGCTCCATAGCCGATGCACTGGAGCTTCAGCCGGGGGACAGACTCCTGTCTGTCAACGGAAACGAGATCGAAGATATTTTTGATTATGAATATTATGTAGACAGCCCCTCTTTGACGCTTCTTGTGGAGAAGCCGGATGGAGAGCAGTGGGAGCTGGAGGTGGAAAACGATTACCAGGATTTGGGCATTACCTTTGAAAACGGTCTGATGAGCGACTACAAGTCCTGTACCAATCAGTGTATTTTCTGTTTTATTGACCAGATGCCCCCGGGTATGCGGGATACGCTTTATTTTAAGGATGATGATTCCCGCCTTTCCTTTCTTCAGGGCAATTATGTGACCCTTACCAACATGAAGGATCATGACATTCAGAGAATTATTGAGTTTAAGCTGGCACCCATCAATATTTCCGTCCATACGACTAATCCAAAGCTGCGGTGCGAGATGCTTCACAACCGGTTTGCCGGAGAATCCCTGAAGAAAATGGATACCCTGTTTGAGGCCGGTATTCCCATGAATGGGCAGATTGTACTTTGTCCTGGTATTAATGATGGAAAGGAACTGGATCGGACAATTCAGGATCTGACGAAGTATATTCCCTGTATGGAGAGCGTGTCTGTAGTGCCGGTAGGTCTGTCAAAATTCCGCCAGGGTCTTTACCCGCTGCAGGCCTTTGACCGGGAATCGGCGCAGGCGGCTCTGGAGATTATTGAAGGATGGCAGAAGCGGATTTACCAGGAGCATGGAATTCATTTTATCCATGCCAGTGATGAGTTTTATATTCTTGCAGAGCGGGAGCTTCCGGAAAGCGGACGGTATGACGGATTTCCTCAGCTGGAAAACGGAGTGGGAATGCTGCGTCTTCTGGATACGGAGGTTCAGGAGGCTCTTCATATGGTGGAAGAGGAGTTTGAGGGAGAGGCAGAGCCAGAACGGATTTCTATTGCTACAGGACTTCTTGCAGCTCCTTATCTGGAAAAACAGGCAGACCGGATTATGAAACAGTATCCTCAGGTGGAGATAAAGATATTCCCCATCCGCAATGAGTTTTTTGGAGAGCAGATTACAGTGGCCGGGCTGATTACAGGCCAGGATCTGGTAAAGCAGCTTTCCGGCCAGGATCTGGGAGACAGGCTTTTGCTTCCAGTCTGTATGTTCCGCAGCGGAGAAGAGACCTTTCTGGATGACATGACAAGGGAGCAGGTTCAAAATGCTTTACAAGTTCCCATCCATATTGTAAAATCAAGCGGACAGGATCTGGTAGGTGCAGTTCTGGGGCTTGAACTGGAAGAAGATACTGAGTATGAAGGATATGAATTAAAGGAGATATAACGTATGAGCAAACCGATTGTAGCCATAGTAGGGCGCCCCAACGTGGGAAAGTCCACCCTGTTTAATGTGCTGGCAGGGGAGACGATCTCGATTGTAAAGGATACGCCTGGCGTAACCAGGGACCGGATTTATGCAGACTGTTCCTGGCTGAATATGAATTTTACGCTGGTGGATACCGGCGGTATTGAGCCGGACAGCAAGGATATTATTCTGTCTCAGATGAGAGAGCAGGCGCAGATTGCCATTGATACGGCAGACGTGATTATTTTTATTGTAGATGTACGCCAGGGACTGGTAGACTCGGATTCCAAAGTGGCAGACATGCTGAGAAAATCCGGAAAGCCGGTGGTTCTGGCTGTTAATAAGGTGGACAGCTTCCAGAAATTTGGAAATGACATCTATGAGTTTTACAATCTGGGAATTGGAGATCCTGTGGCTGTTTCTGCAGCATCCCGTCTGGGAATTGGAGATCTGCTGGATGAGGTAACCAAGCATTTTGGAGCAGAGCAGATGGAGGATGCGGAGGATGAGCGTCCCAGAGTTGCGATTGTGGGAAAACCCAACGTGGGCAAATCTTCTATTATCAATAAGCTTCTGGGTGAAAATCGTGTGATTGTTTCCAATATTGCAGGAACGACCAGAGATGCAGTAGACACAGAGGTGGTTCACAATGGCACAGAGTATGTATTTATTGATACAGCCGGCCTGCGCAGAAAAAGCAAAATCAAGGAGGATCTGGAGCGCTACAGCATTATCCGCACGGTTTCTGCCGTAGAGCGGGCAGATGTGGTGATCCTTGTGATTGATGCTACAGAGGGTGTCACAGAGCAGGATGCAAAGATTGCCGGTATTGCCCACGACCGGGGCAAGGGAATCATTGTGGCTGTGAATAAATGGGATGCCATTGAGAAGAATGACAAGACGATTTATGAGCACACAAAGAAAATACGGGACACGCTTTCCTTCATGCCTTATGCGGAAATGGTGTTTATTTCTGCTGTGACGGGACAGCGCATGAACAAAATGTTTGAGCTGATTGATATGGTTCGGGAGAACCAGACGCTGCGTGTGGCAACAGGCGTATTGAATGAGATTATGACTGAGGCTGTGGCGATGCAGCAGCCGCCGTCTGATAAGGGTAAACGTCTGCGGCTTTACTACATGACTCAGGTTGCGGTAAAACCGCCGACCTTTGTAATCTTTGTAAATGACAAGGAGCTGATGCATTTCTCCTATGTAAGGTATCTGGAAAACAAGATCCGAGAATCCTTTGGATTCCGCGGCACGGCTCTGCGGTTTATTATCAGGGAGCGTTCAGGAAAGGAGCAGTAAATGGAAAGAGCAATCTGTCTGGCAATGGGGTATGTATTTGGTCTGTTTCAAACCGGTTATCTGTACAGCAAATCAAAACATATGGATATTCGGAATTATGGAAGCGGCAATGCCGGCAGCACCAATGTGCTGCGGGTTATGGGGGTGAAAGCTGGACTTATTGTATTTCTGGGAGATGCAGGCAAGATGATTCTGGCATGTCTGCTGACCCGGATCCTTTACGCAGGTCAGACGGAAATGCTTTATGTATATCTGCTGTATACAGGGCTTGGTGTGATTCTTGGACATAATTATCCGTTTTACATGGGATTTAAGGGCGGAAAGGGCATTGCGGCATCTGCCGGACTCCTGGCTTCCCTGGACTGGCGGGTTATGCTGATCTGTCTGGTTGTTTTTGTGGCTACTGTGGCAATTACCCGGTTTGTTTCTCTGGGTTCCATTTTTGTCATGATTCTTTTTATGGCAGGAATGAGTTATTTTGCTGTACAGGGAAGCTATGGCCTGGGCGCAGCTCAGGTGCCGGAATTTTGCATTCTGGCTTTGATTATCGGCGGTCTGGGAATCTGGCGTCATCATACAAATATTAAACGTCTGTTAGCCGGGACAGAAAATAAAATCGGAGCAAAGAAGAAAGGCTGAGACAAAATGGCAAAGATTGGTATCATCGGATCGGGAAGCTGGGGCATTGCCCTGGCTTCCCTGCTGCACAACAATGGTCATCACGTTACAGTATGGTCAGCGCTTGAATCGGAGATCGATTCTCTGAAAAAAACAAGAAAACTGAAAACACTTCCGGATTTGATTCTTCCGGATTCCATGGAATTTACAGCAGATCTGGAACAGGCTATGGATGGAAGGGATATGCTGGTAACGGCGGTTCCTTCTGTTTATGTGCGGGAGACAGCTGCAAAAATGCGTTCGTTCTGCAGGAAAGGACAGATTATTGTCAATGTGGCAAAGGGAATTGAGGAGTCCACCTTAATGACTCTTTCTGACATTTTGACAGAGGAAATTCCTCAGGCAGAGGTTGCAGTTCTTTCAGGACCGAGCCATGCAGAGGAGGTCAGCCGGGGGCTGCCTACGACCTGTGTGGCAGGAGCGTCAAAAAAAGAGACGGCGGAATACATTCAGAATGTGTTTATGAGTCCAGAGTTCCGTGTCTATGTAAGTCCGGATATTCAGGGAATTGAAATTGGCGGCGCTCTGAAAAATGTAGTTGCGCTGGCGGCTGGAATTGCAGACGGCCTGGGATACGGTGATAACACAAAGGCAGCTCTGATTACCAGGGGAATCTACGAGATTGCAAGGCTGGGCATTGCCATGGGAGGGCGATTTGAAACCTTCTGCGGTCTTTCCGGCATTGGAGATCTGATTGTTACCTGTGCCAGTATGCACAGCCGCAACCGCAGGGCAGGGATTCTGATTGGAAAGGGTTATTCCATGAAGGAAGCTATGGATGAGGTTCAGATGGTTGTGGAGGGCGTGTATTCAGCAAAGGCAGGCTGCGCCCTTGGAAAAAAATATCAGGTTCCCATGCCGATTATCGAACAGGTAAATCAGGTGCTGTTTGAGGGAAAGGCAGCACAGGATGCAGTAGAGGAGCTGATGCTTCGTGATAAAACCATGGAGAATCAGGCAATTCCCTGGCCAGACAGAATCTAGGAGTAGCTGCGAATTTTTATTATATAGTTGTCAGGAAAAGACAGCCGTGTATTCTTTGAATTTCAGAAACAGAAAATCAAAGAATACACGGCTGTCTCTGTTGGTTCTTGATTTAGTACAGGACGGGAATCATTCTTAGTGTTTTTTTATGCCATAGGAAAGTGCGTCCTATGACATAAAAACGCTCCGTGAGGATCGCCATGCGTCGGAAGAGAATTTTGTCGCAGAAGCGCCCCGCCGCAGGCGGAGAAGCTCGCGAGCGAACTTTATTTTTGTAAAAATATCAGCATGTTAACAATTTAATGTGAAAAAGTGCTTGACATTATTTTGCGGTACAACTATAATTATGACAGCTTGAATGGCACAGCTTTTTGATTTTTTTGGAAGGCTGTTTCAGAAATCGAGGAGGAGACTATTATGAAAAAAGCAATTGGATTAAGTCTGGCAGCAGTGATGGCGATGTCCCTGACCGCATGCGGAGGCGGCAAGAGCGATGCACCGGCAGCAGGTACTCAGGCGGCAGGAAGCGAGGCTGCTGGAAGTGAGGCAGCAGGAGCTGAGGGCGACACCATTAAGCTGGGCGTGATTGGGCCGCTGACAGGACCGGCTGCAACCTACGGAATTGCCGTACAGAATGGTGCAGACCTGGCAGTAAAGGAAATCAACGCTGCAGGCGGCGTAGACGGCATGATGTTTGAGCTCAAGGCGGAGGATGATGAGAACGATCCTGAGAAGACGATCAACGCCTACAATACATTAAAAGACTGGGGTATGCAGATGCTGGTAGGTGCAACCACATCCAAACCCTGCATTGCAGTTTCTGCAGAGACAGCCAATGACAATATGTTTCAGCTGACTCCCTCTGGTTCTGCAGTAGAGTGCGTTGCCAATGACAATGTATTCCGTGTATGCTTTGCTGATCCGGATCAGGGTACTGCTTCTGCCAAGTACATTGGTGAGAACAAGCTGGCTACCAAGGTTGCTATTATTTATGACAGCTCTACCGAGTATTCCTCTGGTGTTCGTGAATCCTTTGTAAAGGAAGCACCCAATGAGGGAATTGAGATTGTTGCAGATGAGGCATTTACAGCTGACACCAACACCGATTTTTCTGTACAGCTGGACAAGGCAAAGGAAGCAGGCGCTGAGCTGGTATTCCTGCCCATTTACTATCAGGAGGCATCTGTAATCCTGAAACAGGCATCTGACAAGGGCTTTGATCCGATTTTCTTCGGATGTGACGGTATGGACGGTATTCTTTCTGTAGAGAACTTTGATACCTCTCTGGCAGAGGGGCTGATGCTTCTGACTCCTTTCTCTGTAACTGAGGAAAGCAGCAAGAAGTTCACAGAGGATTATGTTGCAGCCTACGGCGTAGAGCCGAACCAGTTTGCGGCAGATTCTTATGACGCTGTATACGCAATTGCAGCTGCCGTAAAACAGGGCGGAGTAACTGCAGACATGGAAATTTCCGATATGTGTGAGGCTATGAAGAAAGCCATGACAGAGATCTCCATTGATGGATTGACTGGTGCGGAAATGACCTGGAATGCAGCAGGCGAGCCCAATAAGGCTCCGAAGGCCGCAAAGATTGTAAATGGTATTTACGAAATGCAGTAATCATGAATGCGGATACAAATAAGGGGCGTCAGAGCAGACGGCCCTTATTTGTATAATAGGAATTTATTTCCTGATTTTACAGAATACAAATAAAATGAAGAGGTGTGGGATACATGAGTTTTCTGTCTTATTTGATCAATGGAATCAGCCTGGGCAGCATTTACGCGATTATTGCTCTGGGTTATACCATGGTTTACGGAATTGCCAGGATGCTGAATTTTGCACACGGGGATATTATTATGGTGGGCGGATTTGTCATCTTTACCATTGTCAGCACCATGGGTATGCCGCCGCTGCTGGGAATTCTTGTAGCAGTTGCAGCGTGTACGGTGCTTGGCGTTGTGATTGAGCGTGTGGCATATAAGCCGCTGCGGGGGGCATCCTCTCTGGCAGTCCTGATTACAGCTATCGGCGTCAGTTATCTGCTTCAGAATGTGGCTCTGCTGATTTTCGGCTCCAATGCCCGTCAGTTTACTTCCGTGGTTAATGTTCCCAGTCTGAAGCTGGCAGACGGCGCATTGTCTATATCCGGCGTTACAATGGTTACGATTGCGACCTGCCTTATAATTATGGTTGGACTGACTCAGTTTATCAATAAGACAAAGGTGGGACAGGCTATGCTTGCTGTATCAGAGGATCAGGGAGCGGCAACCTTAATGGGAATTGATGTAAACAGGACGATTGCCATTACCTTTGCTATCGGCTCTGCTCTGGCGGCTATTGCCGGCGCTCTGCTGTGCTCAACCTATCCGTCTCTGACTCCTTATACTGGCTCTATGCCCGGTATCAAGGCCTTTGTGGCTGCGGTATTTGGGGGAATCGGTTCCATACCCGGCGCCCTGATTGGAGGCGTGCTTCTGGGCGTTATTGAAAACCTGTCTAAGGCGTACATCTCCTCTCAGCTTTCGGACGCGATTGTATTTTCTGTGCTGATTGTAGTGCTTCTGGTACGCCCCACAGGAATTCTGGGTAAAAAAATTATGGAGAAAGTGTAGGTGTGTGTGATGAAGAAAAATAAAACTCTGATTCAAAACAGTATCACATACGCAATCGTAATCGGCGCCTGGGCTTTGATGACGGTTCTGTCCTCAACTGGTCATATGAGCAGCCTGATGAAGGGACTTCTGGTTCCTATTTGTATTTATGTGATTTTAGCAGTATCTCTGAATCTGACTGTTGGAATTCTGGGAGAGCTGAGCCTGGGACATGCCGGATTTATGTGTGTAGGTGCATTTTCAGGCGCATTTTTTACGAATTGTATGGAAAATGTGATTCCCAGCGTGGGCCTGCGCTTTTTCCTGGCTCTTCTTTTGGGCGCAGCAGTTGCAGGAATATTTGGAATCCTCATAGGAATTCCGGTTCTGAGACTGAAGGGCGATTACCTGGCGATTGTAACCCTGGCTTTCGGCGAGATTATCAAAAACCTGATCAATGCCATGTATGTGGGCCGTGACAGCACAGGATTTCACTTTTCCATTAAGGATACCCTGTCTCTGGGAATGGATGAGACAGGAGTTGTCCTGATCAAAGGCGCGCAGGGAATTACAGGAACCCCGAAGGCGGCAACCTTTACCATTGGAATTTTGCTGGTGCTTCTGACGCTGTTTATCGTACTAAACCTGATTCACTCCAGAGCAGGACGGGCGATTATGTCCATTCGTGACAACCGGATTGCAGCGGAATCCATTGGCATTAATATTACCAAATATAAGTTAATGGCATTTTCCATTTCAGCAGCTCTGGCTGGAGTTGCGGGCGTCCTGTATGCGCACAACCTGTCCAGTCTGGCAGCTACTCCGAAAAATTTCGGCTATAACATGTCCATTATGATCCTGGTATTTGTGGTTCTTGGTGGACTGGGCAATATCCGCGGTTCTATGATTGCCGCTGTTGTACTGACTGTACTTCCGGAGCTGCTCCGTGGACTGAACGATTACCGTATGCTGATTTATGCGGTTGTCCTGATTGTAATGATGCTGTTTAATTCCAGTCCCAAGGCGATCGAAATCCGTTCTGTTGTGCTGGATAAAATAAAGCAAAAGAGAAAATCCACTGCGAAGGAGGCTGCGTAAGATGGCACTGCTTGAAGTAAGGAATATAGGGATTTCCTTTGGTGGCCTGAAGGCGGTTAATGATTTCAGCCTCACCATTGAAAAAGGGCAGCTTTACGGTCTGATTGGACCGAATGGAGCTGGAAAAACAACGGTATTCAATCTGCTCACTGGCGTGTATAAGCCTGATACCGGTTCTATTTTTCTGGACGGAAAAAATCTGACTGGAAAAAAGACCATAGAAATTAATCAGGCTGGAATTGCAAGAACCTTCCAGAATATCCGTCTCTTTAAGGAACTGTCTGTATTGGACAACGTAAAGGCAGGTCTTCATAATCACCATAAGTATTCTACCATTGAAGGACTTCTTCGCCTGCCCAGGTATTATCGGGTAGAGAAGGAGATGAATGAACGGGCGATGGAGCTTTTGAAGGTCTTTGATCTGGATGGAGAGTGGGATTACAAGGCATCCAACCTTCCCTATGGAAAACAGAGAAAGCTGGAGATTGCCCGTGCTCTGGCTACGGAGCCCAAGCTTCTGCTTCTGGATGAGCCGGCAGCCGGCATGAACCCGAATGAAACCATGGAGCTGATGAATACCATTCGTTTTGTGAGGGATCAGTTTGATATGACGATTCTTTTAATTGAGCATGATATGAAGCTGGTTTCCGGTATCTGTGAAAAGCTGACTGTATTAAACTTCGGCCAGGTTCTGACCCAGGGAGATACGTCGGAAGTGTTGAATGATAAGCGTGTAATTACCGCTTACCTTGGAGAGTAGGAGGAGAAGCGATTATGGCAATTCTTGAGGTAAAAGACCTGGAAGTTTATTATGGCGTGATCCAGGCCATAAGGGGAATCTCCTTTGAAGTAAAACAGGGGGAGATTATTGCCCTCATCGGCGCCAATGGAGCCGGAAAAACAACAACGTTGCAGACGATTACCGGTCTGATTCCGTCCAAGTCCGGAAAGATTTTTTATGAAGGCAAGGATATTACCAAAATTCCGGGACACAAGCTGGTATCTATGGGGATTGCTCATGTGCCGGAGGGACGCCGGGTATTTGCATCACTTTCCGTTCTGCAGAATCTGAAGCTGGGGGCATACACCCGCAGCGACAAAAAAGAGCTGGAGGATACCCTTCAGATGATTTATAAGCGATTCCCCCGTCTGGAGGAGCGAAAAAATCAGATGGCTGGAACTCTTTCCGGAGGAGAGCAGCAGATGCTGGCTATGGGACGGGCGCTGATGTCTCATCCCAAGCTGATTGTTCTTGATGAGCCGTCCATGGGACTGTCCCCCATTTATGTCAATGAGATTTTTGATATTATTCAGAAAATCAATGAAGACGGGGTAACGGTGCTTCTGGTTGAGCAGAACGCAAAGAAGGCACTTTCCATTGCCAACCGTGCTTATGTGCTTGAGACAGGTTCTATCGCTCTTTCAGGCGATGCTGCAAAGCTGATGAATGATGATTCCGTAAAGAAGGCATATTTAAGCGAATAGGGATAAATCTGTGAGTAATCACCTTGATTCGTAAAAATTGTGGCAAAATATCAGAAAATAAATCAAATTTAAGGGAAAAGTTGTAGACTTTTCCCTTATTTTTATGGTATGATTTGCTATAAGAAAAACAGACTGTTTCCTGGAATGGGGGTTATTTTTGGAGAATAGTCTGTAATGTATAAGAGGAGGGGTTCATCATGAAAGGTAACGTGATAGTAGGACAGTCGGGAGGCCCAACAGCAGTTATCAATTCCAGTCTTGCAGGAGTGTACAGAACAGCGATCGATCGTGGGGCAAAAAAGGTTTATGGTATGCTGTACGGGATTCAGGGGCTCATGGATGAACAGTATGTAGATCTGTCAAAGCATATCCGCAGTGATCTGGATGTGGAGATTTTAAAGCGGACACCTTCTGCTTTTTTAGGAACCTGTCGGTATAAGCTGCCGGAAATTCACGAGAATCAGGAAACCTTTGTACGGATTTTTGAAATTCTGGAAAAGCTGAATATTGAGTGCTTTATTTATATTGGTGGAAATGATTCCATGGATACCATCAAAAAGTTATCGGATTATGCGATTCTGACAGGGAAAAAGCAGAAGTTCGTAGGTGTTCCCAAGACAATTGATAATGATCTGGCTCTGACTGAT
Organism: Lachnoclostridium sp. Marseille-P6806; assembly: GCF_964238185.1. Taxonomy (NCBI): domain Bacteria; kingdom Bacillati; phylum Bacillota; class Clostridia; order Lachnospirales; family Lachnospiraceae; genus Lachnoclostridium; species Lachnoclostridium sp. Marseille-P6806. The sequence goes on along the minus strand of NZ_CAXSLG010000009.1, from coordinate 84,582 downwards.
CATACGCCCGGATACGGAAGCGCGGCAAAATATATTGCCACCTCCACGAAAGAGGTTATTCGGGATGGTCTGGGATTCTCCTATAAGAAAAAGCTGGTTACTATTATTGAAATTATGGGACGGAATGCGGGCTGGCTGACTGGCGCATCGGCACTTTCCCGCGGTGAGGACTGTGATGGACCGGATCTGATTTATCTTCCGGAAATTGCTTTTGATATTGAAAAATTCAAAGGAAGAGTACGCCATCTTCTGGAAAAGAAGGATGTGGTTGTGGTTGCTGTTTCTGAGGGAATCCGTACAGCTGACGGCCGCTATGTCAGTGAACTGGGAACGGGCGTAGATTATGTGGATGCTTTTGGTCATAAGCAGCTGACGGGAACAGCCAGCTATCTGGCAAATGTAATCAATCAGGAAATCGGCTGCAAGACAAGAGCGGTAGAATTCAGTACTCTCCAGAGAAGCGCAGCCCATCTGGCCTCCAGAGTAGATGTGAATGAGGCATTTATGGTGGGAGGAGCAGCTGTGAAGGCGGCAGATGAGGGTGATTCTGGAAAGATGGTTGTCATTGATCGTGTTTCCGATGATCCTTATCAGTGTGCAACAGGTATCTATGATGTACATAAGATTGCGAACGGAGAAAAGCTGGTACCCAGAGAGTGGATTACCAAGGACGGAACCTATGTAACGGAGGAATTTATTGATTATGTAAAACCTCTGATTCAGGGCGATTCTCCTTCTGTAATGGTAGATGGTATTCCGCGCCATTTGTATATGTCCGCAAAAAGATAAAGGAGGCTGCCTATGAACTTATCAGCAGCGATTGAATTTGCAACAGCAGCTCTTGCAGAAAAGGTGGATGATAAGGGCAGTCCGTACATTAACCATGCTTTAAGAGTCATGGAGAGGATGGATACGGAAGAGGAAAAGATGGCTGCAGTCCTTCATGATGTGGTGGAGGATACAGAGATTACGCTGCAGGATCTCTGTGATGCCGGCTTCTCCAGAGAAGTGGTGGAAACCGTTGAGATTCTGACAAAAAGGCAGGATATGACATATTTTGATTATATTGATGACATTCACTGGAGTGAAACCGCATCAAAGATTAAGATTGCCGAAATTGAAGACAATCTCGATATCATGCGGGTGAAAAAATGTCTTTCCGGACGTATTCAACGGAAAAACGCGCAGAAATGGCTCTGGCAATTCTGCGGGGTGAAAATGTGAAAAACGATTATAAATAATCTGGTCCCCCCTGGCATATACTGTATCAGTATAGCGAGGGGGTATCTTCATGGATCAGTATAATATTTATAAAGATATGGAGGCGCGGACAGGCGGCGAACTGTATTTGGGAGTGGTTGGGCCTGTGCGGACAGGAAAGTCTACATTTATCAAACGGTTTATGGAACGGATGGTTCTGCCGGAGATAGAGGATGAGCATCATCGTGCAAGAACCAGAGACGAACTTCCTCAGAGCGCAGCCGGAGTGACCATTATGACTACAGAGCCAAAGTTTATTCCAAAGGAGGCAGCCAGACTTCAGCTGGGGGACGGGATTTCTGTACAGGTACGTCTGATCGACTGCGTGGGATTTATGGTGGACGGCGCTGGAGGCCACATGGAGCAGGAGAGAGAACGTCTTGTAAAAACGCCCTGGTTCGAAGAGGAAATTCCTTTTACCAGGGCGGCAGAGATTGGAACAAGAAAGGTGATTCGGGATCATTCCACCATAGGCCTTGTAGTGACTGCAGACGGTTCTTTTGGAGATTTGAAACGGGATTCTTATATTCAGGCAGAAAAGACGGCAGTCAGTGAACTGAAGGCCATTGGAAAGCCCTTTTTAGTTCTTCTTAATTCTGCTCGCCCGTATTCTGAGGATACCAGAACTCTGCAAAAGAGTCTGGAGAAGGAGTACGGCGTTTCTGTTATGGCAGTGAACTGTGAACAGCTGAAAACAGAGGATATTAACCGGATCCTGGAACAGGTGCTGCAGGAATTCCCTGTAACTGAGGTGGATTTTTACATACCCAGATGGGTGGAGATTCTCCCGTCTACACACTGGCTGAAGGAGCAGATCATCAGGAAGGCCGGGGAATTAATGGGGAAAATACGTCATATGAAGGATGTTCCTCAGGATTTTAATGATGGCTCAGAGCCGGCGATTCGCTCTATGAAGACAGAAGAAATGGATATGTCAAATGGTCGAATCCGGGTGCAGGTGGGATTGGAGGACGGATATTATTACCAGATTCTGAGCGATTATGCAGGCATTGAAATCGAAGATGAGTATCAGCTGATGGAAAAGCTAAAGGAGCTTTCCGCTATGCAGGGAGAGTACGGCAAGGTTCTCAATGCAATGAATCAGGTACGGATGAAGGGGTACGGCGTTGTGACTCCGGAACGCTCGGAAATTATTCTGGATGAACCGACGGTTATCCGTCATGGGAACCGTTATGGGGTAAAAATGCGGGCAGAGGCACCTTCCATTAATATGATTAAGGCCCACATTCAGACGGAAATTGCGCCGATTGTAGGAAGTGAGGAGCAGGCCAGGGATCTGATTGCCTATATGAAGGAAAACGCCAAAAAGGAAGAAAACGGCATCTGGGATACCAATATTTTTGGGAAATCCATAGAACAGATTGTCGAAGACGGCATTCAGGCAAAAATCAGCCAGATGACAGAGGACTGCCAGTCCCGTCTCCAGGACGCTCTCCAGAAAATCATCAACGACAGCAACGGCGGAATGATATGCATCATCATCTAGCAGTGCCGCCCTGCCCCCTCCTGCACCCCCTTGTGCTTGC